>JAIDPF010000065.1:0-10454 GCA_029062895.1 Lachnospiraceae bacterium | reverse complement strand
CATATGATGACGCCGGATGAGATCGCGGCGCTGCTTGGAGCGCAGGAAGACGGAGAAAGCGCGGAGGCGGAAGAAACGGAGCCGGAAGTGAATGAGGATCCGAATCATATGATGACTCCGGATGAGATCGCGGCGTTGTTTGGCACACAGGATGGTACTGAGGTAGAAGAAGACGGGAACATTGAGGAACAGATGAGGCAGGCGGAATTGCTTGGTAGTGCAGAGGCTGAAGGAGATACAGGAAATGATGATCTTGATATTACGCAGCTGATCGACGGAATGGGTGGTGAGGATGCTGATCTTAATGATATTGCCGACCTCTTAAAAAAATCAGATCAATATGAACCGTTGGATGAAAGTACAGTAGAGGAAGGGGAAATGGGCTTTTCTCTGGACGGTGATATACAGATGGAAGACGATTCTGCGGAATTGGAAGAGGGAAAAGGCAAAAAGAAAAAGAAGAAAGAAAAGAAAGCTAAAAAACAGAAAACTGCCGGGGATGGAGACCATGCAGAGAGCGAGGAGATGCAGGAGAAGAAACCTGGCTTTTTCCAGAAGCTGCTGGGAGTATTGACGGCGGGAGAAGATGATGAAAATTCCGTTCCGGAACAGGATACTACAAAACTTAGCGATGAGAATCTGAACATTCTGAGTGAACTGGATGCCGAAGGGGCTAATAAGAAAGAGAAGAAACCGAAAAAGGAAAAGAAAGAAAAAGAGAAGAAAGAAAAACCGAAGAAGGAAAAGAAGCCAAAGAAGGAAAAAGTTGGGAAGGCTGCGAGCGAGACAGATAATACCAGAAAGATTCCAAAGAAATATGTCGTCAGGACATTTACGCTTTCCTTGTCCGTACTGGCGGCGATACTATTACTTGCCATATATATTCCCGGGATACAGATACAGCAGAGTGCCAGAAATTCCTATTATCAGGGGGATTATATGGAAGCCTTTTTGGGGATGTATGGAAGGGAACGCAGTGAGAGTGATCAGCTGATTTATGAGAGCGCAAGGACGATTGTTCTTTTACAGCGTAAATATGATTCCTATCTGAATAATAAAGCAATGCATCTGGACTATCAGGCCGTGGATGCGCTGATTCAGGGAGTTGGTAAATACGAGGAGCTGCTATCGGAAGCAGAACGATTGGGCGTTGTTAGTCAGTTAAATGAGGTCAGAGCTAAGATGGAGTCTGCTATGATGGCGGATTACCTGTTGACATGGGACGAAGCAAGAGAAATTCTAAAGTATGATGCTTTAGATTATACAAATAAATTGTATTCCTTAGTGGATGGAACGCCATTTAGCTTTAAGGCGGATGAGATCAACGCAATTTACGGACTTCCTGTTTCATCAGCTGCGGATTCTGCCGTACCGGAGGGAGATGGCTTTACAGGCGAGATACAGAATGAGACGATGCCTGATGTCCTTCCAGAGGAAGAAAGTTATATTAATCAGCTGGATGAAACTGATACGGAATCGACAGAGCCGGAGGCGGAGGTGGAACCTGCTCCGGTACAGACAGTTCCGGCAGAGGGAAGTATCAATGGCAATCCGGTGGATGTACAGATCGAGAGCAATCAGTTTTAGGAATAGGGGAAATAAATAGAATGGTGGCAATCATTGATTACGATGCCGGTAATATCAAGAGCGTTGAAAAAGCAGTACAGCGTCTTGGACAGGAGGCGGTGGTAACTCGCGACGCGGATCTGCTCCGCAGAGCAGACCATATCATTCTTCCGGGAGTGGGTGCTTTTGGCGATGCCATGGAAAAATTAAAAAGATATGAACTGATACCGGTCATTCGCGAGACGATTCACAATGGAATTCCATTTTTGGCGATCTGTCTGGGATTGCAGCTGTTATTTGAAGAAAGTGAAGAATCTCCCGGAATTCCGGGACTGGGTATTTTTAAAGGGAGCATCTGCAGAATACCGGATACGGAGGGACTGAAGGTGCCCCAGATCGGTTGGAATTCATTGCATTTTCCAAGGGAAAGTAGATTGTTTCGGGGATGTCAGGAAGATGTGTATGTCTATTTTGTTCATTCGTATTTTTTAAAGGCAGAAGATGAATCCATTGTTTCAGCGGAGACGGAGTACGGGGTTCATATTCATGCGGCGGTAGAAAAAGATAATGTATTTGCCTGTCAGTTTCATCCGGAAAAGAGTTCTGAGGCGGGACTTCATATGTTGAAGAATTTTCTTGATATAAGGAGAGTATGATGCACACGAGACGGATTATTCCCTGTCTGGATGTCAATGCGGGAAGAGTGGTAAAAGGTGTCAATTTTGTAAATCTCATCGATGCGGGAGATCCGGTGGAAGTTGCGGCGGCATATGATAAGGCAGGAGCGGATGAGGTTGTTTTTTTGGATATCACGGCGTCCTCTGATGATAGAGAGACGGTGGTAGATATGGTTCGTAAGGTAGCGGAAAAAGTATTTATTCCGTTTACGGTGGGAGGCGGAATTCGGTCTGTCGAAGATTTTAAAAAGATACTCCGGGAGGGAGCGGATAAAGTGGCGGTCAATTCGGCTGCAATTATGAATCCCTCATTAATCGAAGAAGCAGCGGATAAATTTGGAAGTCAGTGTGTGGTAGTTGCTATAGACGCAAAAAAACGGGCGGATGGTAGTGGTTGGAATATTTTTAAAAATGGCGGACGTGTCGATATGGGCATTGACGCTGTGGAATGGGCGATGAAGGTTGACCGGCTTGGAGCAGGAGAGATCCTTCTCACAAGCATGGATTGTGATGGAACCAAAGCGGGATATGATCTGGAACTGACGAGGATCATATCAGAGAATGTATCTGTTCCAGTGATTGCATCCGGCGGTGCGGGAACGAAGGAACATTTTTATGAAGCACTGACAGTCGGAAAGGCTGATGCGGCATTGGCAGCATCGTTGTTTCATTTTAAGGAACTGGAGATCTGCGAACTGAAAGAGTATCTGAGAAGTAAGGGAGTTAGTGTGAGAAGTAATTGATTTATCAATTTGACCTGGAGGATAAGGTGTCAGTATGGCAGGAATTACAAATGACTGGCTTCCGGCGTTAAATCCGGAATTTCGAAAACCATATTATAAGGATCTGTATCAAAAGATATTGGAAGAGTATAATACAAGACAGATATTTCCGGCATCGGAGGATGTGTTTAACGCGTTGCATCTGACGCCGCTGCATGAAATCAAGGCGGTCATTCTGGGACAGGATCCTTACCACGATGTAGGACAGGCGCACGGACTTTGCTTTTCCGTAAAAAAAGGGATTGCCATACCGCCTTCTCTGGTAAATATCTATCAGGAATTGCATGATGATCTGGGATGCAGTATTCCGGATCATGGATATCTGGAACAATGGGCCAAGCAGGGAGTTCTGCTGTTGAATACGGTGTTAACGGTCAGAGCGCATCAGGCCAATTCCCACAGGGGGATCGGCTGGGAACAGTTTACAGACGCGATCATAAAGGCGGTTAATGAACAGGACAGACCCATCGTATTTCTTTTGTGGGGTGCGCCGGCTCAGAAAAAGAAGGCGATGCTGGATAATCCAAAGCATCTGGTACTGGAAGCGCCGCATCCGAGTCCGTTGTCCGCATATAGAGGATTTTTCGGATGCAAACATTTTAGCAAAACCAACGAGTTTTTAAGGGAAAATGGAGTGGAGCCGATTGACTGGCAGATAACATAGGAAGGTATTGAAAAGGAAAGGAAGAAAAATGAGTTCTAAAATAAATCAACTGGTGGATATTTTGAAGGGACACCGTGTGCTGATTCAGACGCACAACTGCCCTGACCCGGATGCAATGACATCGGCATACGGACTGCAGTATCTATTGAAATCAAAAGGGATAGAGAGCAGACTGGTTTATGACGGCGTCATCTCAAAGTTTTCGGATTTCAGACTGATTGATTATGCGGGGATGGAAATATACTATGCGGGAGATCTCGATCTTTCCGATGAGGATTATATTGTGATCGTGGATGCACAGAAATATAATGAGAACTGTACGGATCTGACAGGGGAAGAAGTGGCCTGTATTGATCATCATCCTACGGTTGTGGAATGTGATGAATATAAATATAAGGATATCCGAATGGTGGGCGCTTGTTCAAGTATTATTGCGGATTATTTTATAGAGGCGGGGATAGAATTTGAGCCGATGGTCGCTACTTTGTTGCTGTACGGCATCAAGATGGACACTCTTGATTTTACCCGTGGTGTCACGGAACTGGATGTGAAGATGTATTATCTGTTGTTTAAATACGCGGATCATGAGTTTCTGGCGCAAATGCAGGTCAACCAGATCGATTTTAAGGATCTGAAGGCATATGGCGCTGCGATCAATAATATCTCCCTGTACAAAGATATCGGATATGCCTGCATTCCGTTTGACTGTCCGAATGGTCTGATTGCGATCATTTCTGACTTTATTCTGGCATTGGAGCAGGTAACATTCAGCGTGGTCTATGCGGTTCGAAAGGAAGGGTACAAATTCTCCATCCGTTCGGAACGGGAAGATCTGGACGCCGGACAGATTGTAAGAAACGCTTTACAGCAATGCGGCATGGGCGGTAACGGCGGAGGGCATTCCTTTATGGCAGGTGGATTTCTGCCTATAGAGGATGTTGGGAAAATGGGAGAAGATCCCAGAAAGGAACTTGAGAAAATCTTTAATAAGATCATATATCCTGGAGATGAAGATTATGAAAAAAATACCATTTATATCAAAACAGCAGATTGAGGAAATTGTAAAAACATATCCTACACCATTTCATATTTATGATGAGAAGAGCATCCGTGAGAATGTCAAGGCATTGCAGGAGGCGTTTGCGTGGAATCCGGGATACCGGGAATATTTTGCGGTAAAGGCGACACCGAATCCGTTTTTGATCAAGATATTGAATGAGTACGGCTGCGGCTGCGACTGTTCTTCCGAGACAGAGCTGATGTTGAGCGAGGCAATGGGAATTACGGGAGACAGTATTATGTTTTCCTCCAATGACACACCGAGGAAAGAATTTGTTCTGGCAGACCGGCTTGGGGCGACGATCAATTTGGATGATTTTACGCATATTGCTTTTTTGGAGGAAACCCTTGGGGCACTACCGAAAAAATTAAGTCTGCGTTATAATCCGGGAGGCGTATTTAAGATCAGCAACGGCATTATGGATAACCCCGGAGATGCAAAGTATGGACTGACCACAGAGCAGCTGATCGAGGGCTACCGTGTATTAAAAGAAAAGGGTGTGGAGATCTTCGGTATGCATGCTTTTCTGGCAAGTAATACGGTTACTAATGAATATTATCCGACGCTTGCAAAACAACTGTTTGAGACGGCAGTGCGGGTAAAGAAGGAAACGGGTGTATCCATTGATTTTATTAATCTGTCCGGCGGGATCGGCATCCCTTATAAACCGGATCAGGAACCGAATGATATCAGACTGATTGGTGCAAAGGTAAAGGAAGTATATGATGAGATCTTAGTTCCGGCAGGGATGGGCGATGTAGCGATCTATACGGAATTGGGACGGTTTATGATGGGACCTTATGGGCATCTGGTTACGCAGGTGATCCACGAGAAACATACTCATAAGGAGTATGTCGGTTGCGATGCCTGTGCGGTCAATCTGATGCGCCCGGCGATGTATGGAGCTTATCATCATATTACAGTGCTTGGAAAGGAAGATGAGCCATGCGATCACAAGTATGATGTCACGGGTTCTTTATGCGAGAACAATGATAAATTTGCCATCGACAGGATGCTGCCTGAGATTTGTATTGGAGATTATCTGGCGATCCACGATACGGGCGCGCATGGTTATTCCATGGGATATAATTATAACGGAAAGCTGAGATCCGCAGAACTGCTGTTGAAAGAGGACGGCAGCGTGCAGCTCATCAGACGGGCGGAAACGCCGCAGGATTACTTCGCGACCTTCGACTGTTTTCCGGAATATGAGTCCCTGTTCCAAAAGAGTGTCTTATAATGGATAATAGTGTAGAAGCGCTTTTATTTATCATGGAGAAAAGAATTGGAAAATGATATCAGATTAAATAAATATCTTGCCATGTGCGGTGTCTGTTCCCGGAGGGAAGCGGATAAACTGATCGAAGAAGGTAAAGTTACGATAGACGGTAAGGTTGCAACAGTCGGCAGCAAGGTGACGGGAACAGAAAAAGTCATGGTAGACGACAGGACAGTCAGACCTTCTGGAAAAAAGGTGGTATTTGCCTTTTATAAACCTCTGGGCGTGGTGGTTACGGAGCGTGACGAACATGCCGAAGAGACGATCATGGATTATATTGACTATCCGGAACGGCTGACCTATGCGGGAAGGCTGGATAAGGATTCTGAAGGGCTGCTTCTGCTTTCCAATGACGGTGATTTTATTCAGGCTGCCATGAAGGGAGCGCATGGACATGAGAAGGAATATCAGGTCCGTCTGGATAGGGAAGTAACGAAGGAGATCATGGCGAGGCTCGCGAAGGGCATCTATATCATCGACCTGAAAAGAAAGACGAAGCCATGCATCATCGAAAAGACAGGACGGTATCAGGTAAAGATGATCCTGTCCGAAGGGATGAACCGGCAGATCAGGCGAATGTGGCAAGCTGTGGGCTATACGGTGAAATCGATCAAGCGTATCCGTATCATAAATGTGCGTCTGGAAGGGCTGCGACCGGGGGAATCCAGACAGATTGTCGGGGAGGAACTGAAGGAACTGTACCGAAGGGTCGGGATGAAAAAATAAAGAGTCATTAATAAAATGGGGAGAAGCCATCGGCAGAGACGGCATAAAACAGATATGAGGATAGGGATATTTGATTCCGGTATCGGCGGGCTGACCGTGCTGCACCGGGCAGTCAAAAGTCTTCCGGAGGAAGAATATATATTTTATGCTGATACGGAACATGCTCCGTATGGAATCAAGGATAAGGCGGAAATCATTGGTTATTCGGAAGCTGCGGTGGATTTTTTGATCGGGAAGGACTGCAATATCGTGTTGATTGCCTGTAATACGGCGACCAGCGTAGCGGCAGGTATTCTCCGGGAGGAACACGATCTTCCGATTTTAGGCATTGAACCCGCAGTAAAGCCGGCAGTGGAACATGGAGGGGGCAAACGTATTTTGGTTATTGCTACCCCGCTCACCATACGGGAGGAAAAGCTTCATAGGCTGGTGGATCAAGTGGATGAACATCATTTGGTGGATCTTAAGGCTTTGCCGAAGCTTGTGGAATTTGCGCAGGCGGGAGAATTTGAAAGTGATGCGGTAAAGCGGTATCTGCATGAGGAATTGGAAGGACTGCACCCAGCGGAATATGAATGTGTTGTGCTTGGATGTACGCATTTTAATCATTTTAAGACGGCGATTAGGGAGATGTTTGGAGAAGACTGTGCCATTATAGACGGAAGCGAGGGTACGGTAAGAAATCTTGTGGCAACAGTACGGAAAAAAGAATTTTTGTCAGCGGGGCATCTGAAAATAGAGTATTATGAATCAGGTAAACGAGTAATGGAACAGGAGAAACTAGACTTTTATCAGATGTTATTGGAGCGGCTGGATAAAATGGATCCCTGTTAATATAGGATGTTCAAGGGAAATTCATCAGAAAAGTGTTGCTATTCCTGACAGGATGTGGTAAACTAAGCATTGTTTGGGTATTTGGATGCCTGTCTGCTTCAGTCTTTCTGGAAGATTAAGACAGGAAGAAAGGTAAGGATATCACGATGAGAACAGTATTGACAGTTATTTTTATCATAGTCAGTATTGCACTGGCGGTTTTGGTATTGATGCAGGAAGGAAAGTCAGCCGGACTTGGTGCGATCAGCGGCATGGCGGAAACGTACTGGGGTAAGAATAAGAGCCGGTCTATGGAGGGAAAGATGATCCAGATTACGACATGGCTTACCATTATCTTTATGGTTCTGGCGGCAGTGCTGAATCTTACACGGTTCTGATGAAGTAGATTTTCTTAGAAAGTTTATGGCTCCTGCAAGGGAGCCATTTTGTTTATATCAGTATTGTAATAGGGAAATGTTTGATAATGCTAATAATGTGCATAATAAATTTGAGTCAGGATAGGTAGCAATGGAACAGAAGGAATTGAAAAAAAGAAAAAAAATAATTTGCGAATTGATGGAAGATCCCCTTTATGTTCCAATGAAGGAAAAAGAGCTTGCCATGTTTTTGCAGGTGAAGCCGGAGGAACGGGATGATTTGAAGATTGTACTGGATGAGCTTTTGGCGGAGAATAAGATTCAGATCAGTAAGCGGGGAAAATATACCAAAGGCAGCAGAACGATGCTGACTGGTACCTTTATTGGGAACAGCCGCGGATTTGGTTTTGTGGAGTTGGATGGGAAGGTTGAGAATCCGACGCTGGAAGATATTTTTATCCCGGAAGAAAAGATTAATGGCGCAATGCATCAGGATAAGGTTGAGATTGAACTTTTGAGAAAACCGCAGGGAAAACAGCGGCAGGAGGGACAGATTGTCCGTATTATAGAGCGGGGATTTCAACAGATTGTCGGCACTTATCAGGCAGGCAGGAATTACGGATTTGTCATACCTGATAACCAGAAGATTGCGGAGGATATTTTTATCCCTATAGAATGTGCTAAAGGCGCGATGGATGGTCATAAGGTAGTGGTGGAGATTACGGAATATGGAAAGAAAGGAAGGAAACCGGAAGGAAAGATTGTTGAGATCATAGGGCATATCAATGATCCCGGTGTGGATATCCTTTCCATTGTAAGGGGATATGAACTACCTGTGGAATTTCCGGAGAAAGTGATGCGTCAGGCAGAGAGAGTGCCGATGGAGATCTCTGAAGCTGATCGGGAAGGCAGGATGGATCTGAGAGACTGGCAGATGGTTACGATTGACGGAGAAGATGCAAAAGATCTGGATGATGCGGTCAGCCTTACGGTAGAAGGCGATGTATATGTGCTTGGGGTCCATATTGCGGATGTCAGCAATTATGTGCAGGAGAATTCCGCATTGGATAAAGAGGCATTGACCCGTGGGACCAGCGTGTATCTTGTGGATCGTGTGATTCCCATGCTGCCCCATCGATTGTCTAACGGGATCTGTTCCTTAAATGCAGGGGAAGACCGTCTGGCGATGAGCTGTATCATGCGCATTAGCAGGAGCGGCGAAGTAATGGACCATCAGATCGTGGAATCCGTGATCCATGTAGATCGGCGCATGAGTTATACTGTGGTGCGGGAGATTCTGGAGGAGGAAGCATCGGAGTACCGTCAGGAATATCAGGAACTGGTTCCGATGTTTGAGCGGATGCATAAACTTTCCGGAATCCTGCGTGGCAGGAGGAAGCAGCGAGGATCGATTGATTTTGATCTGCCGGAGGCTAAGATCATTCTGGATAACAACGGAGGACCGACGGAGATCAGACCATATGAAGCCAATGCGGCAACGAAGCTGATCGAAGATTTTATGCTGATTGCCAATGAGACAGTGGCAGCGCATATCTTCTGGCAGGAGTTACCATTCCTGTATCGGGTCCATGAAGTTCCGGATGCGGATAAGATAGAGGGGCTTGCAGCGATGCTGCAGAATTTTGGATATCATCTGAAGGGTGCGAAAGGAGAGATCCATCCTAAGGAGTTTCAGAAGCTTCTTGCCGGACTGGAGGGAAGACCTGAGGAAAATCTGATTACGAGACTTACCCTTCGCAGTATGAAACAGGCAAAATATACGACGGAATGTCTGGGACATTTCGGACTGGCTTGTAAAGAATACTGTCATTTTACTTCGCCGATCAGGAGATATCCGGATCTGCAGATCCACAGGATCTTAAAGGATGAGATCCGCGGAAGGCTGAATGATAAGAAGATAGCGCATTATGAGGCGATCTTAGATGGTGTGGCACAGCAGTGTTCCAAACTGGAACGGCGGGCGGACGAGGCGGAACGTGAGACAGAGAAACTAAAGAAAGCGGAATATATGGAGGATAAGATTGGAGAATGCTTTGAGGGCGTGATCTCCGGAGTGACGGGTTGGGGGCTTTATGTGGAACTACCCAATACCGTGGAGGGTCTTGTCCATATCTCTAAGATTGAAGGAGATTATTTTATCTATGACGCCGCGCATTATGAACTGGTGGGACAGGCGACAGGAAAGAAATATTGTCTTGGCGAGACGGTTACGGTTCAGGTGGATCAGGTCGATACTATATTAAAGACGATCGATTTTGTGTTGGCGCAGTAATTGTGTTTTATGGAACGTTAATGTGGGAACAATGGAAATGGGTGAGGAATCATGTCTGGAAAAAAGGAAGGTCAAAAACTGATCGCAAATAATAAAAAAGCATTTCACGATTATTTTATCGTAGAAGCATATGAAGCCGGAATTGCGCTGGTGGGTACGGAAGTAAAGTCGCTTCGGGAAGGCAAGTGCAGCATTAAGGAAGCATATATTAATATTG
>JAIDPF010000064.1 GCA_029062895.1 Lachnospiraceae bacterium | reverse complement strand
CGTAACAACAAGGCCGGACGTTTCATTAAGCCGGAGAAGAAAAAGGAAGAGGTTGTAGAGGATATCAAAACGATTGTGATCCCGGATGAGATTACGATCAAGGATCTTGCGGATAAGATGAAGATACAGCCGTCCGCCATCGTAAAGAAGTTGTTTCTGCAAGGTGAGATGGTGACTGTTAATCAGGAGATTTCCTTTGAGCGTGCAGAGGAGATTGCGCTTGATTATGAAATTATGTGTGAACGCGAAGAAAAGGTCGATGTAATCGCGGAGTTGTTAAAAGAAGAGGAAGAAGATACGGAGGATCTTATTCCCAGACCACCGGTCATCTGTGTTATGGGGCATGTAGATCATGGTAAGACCTCTCTGTTGGATGCGATCCGTAAGACAAATGTTACTGATCGTGAAGCCGGCGGTATTACGCAGCATATTGGCGCTTATACGGTAATGATTGATGGAAGGCAGATTACGTTTCTGGATACGCCGGGGCATGAAGCGTTTACCTCTATGCGTATGCGTGGAGCGAATTCCACCGATATCGCAATTCTTGTTGTTGCGGCAGATGATGGTGTGATGCCGCAGACAGTGGAAGCCATCAATCATGCAAAAGCAGCTGGGATTGAAATTGTGGTGGCAGTGAATAAGATTGATAAGCCGGGCGCAAATATTGATCGTGTAAAACAGGAATTGTCAGAGTACGAACTTATTCCGGAAGACTGGGGCGGTACGACGATTTTTGCCAACGTTTCTGCAAAGACGGGAGAAGGTATCGAAGAACTTCTGGAGATGATACTGCTTTCTGCTGATGTACTGGAGCTTAAGGCCAATCCCAATCGCCGCGCAAGAGGACTTGTGATTGAAGCTGAGCTTGATAAGGGACGTGGACCGGTAGCGACTGTGCTGGTGCAGAAGGGTACGCTTCATGTAGGAGATTTTATTTCGGCGGGCGCGTCTCATGGTAAGGTGAGAGCCATGGTGGATGATAAGGGAAGAAGAGTGAAAGAAGCGCTTCCTTCCACGCCGGTTGAGATATTAGGTCTAAATGATGTTCCGAATGCGGGCGAGATATTTATCTGTCATAGCAATGATAAAGAAGCGAAGACATATGCCGAGACGTTTATTGCGCAGAATAAGGTAAAACTTCTGGAAGACACTAAGGCGAAGATGTCTTTGGATGACTTGTTCTCAAAGATCAAGGAAGGTAATCTGAAAGAACTGAATCTGATCATTAAAGCGGATGTACAGGGTAGTGTAGAGGCAGTTAAACAGTCGCTTCTGAAACTGTCCAATGAGGAAGTGGTGGTCAAGGCGATCCATGGCGGTGTTGGTGCAATCAATGAGTCGGATGTCATTCTGGCAAGCGCATCTAATGCGATCATCATTGGCTTTAATGTGCGTCCCGATGCGATGGCGAAACAGACGGCAGAAAGGGAGGGCGTTGATTTAAGGCTTTATAGGGTTATCTATCAGGCGATTGAAGATATTGAGGCGGCTATGAAAGGTATGCTGGATCCGATTTTCGAAGAGAAGATCATCGGTCATGCAGAAGTGCGTCAGATCTTCAAGGCATCCCAGATCGGTAATATTGCAGGAGCCTTTGTATTGGATGGTGAATTCCAGAGAAACTGTAAGATCAGGATCACCAGAGAGGGTGAGCAGATCTATGAGGGCGCATTGGCTTCGTTAAAACGTTTTAAGGATGACGTTAAGGAAGTTAAGGCAGGCTATGAGTGTGGTCTTGTATTTGAGGATTTTGATCAGATGCAGGAGCTGGATATCGTAGAAGCGTATATCATGGTCGAAGTGCCGAGAACATAGGGCAAAACTGTAAGTGGGATGAAGTGGTTGTTTGGCGAAACGAGAAGCGAAGTATGAGTAATAACCACAAGGGAAAAACAAGCTGGTGACACAGGGAATTAGAGAGGTAGCAATAGAAATTGAGAAAGAATAGTGTCAAGAACACAAGGATAAATGCTGAGGTACAGAAGGTTCTTGCAGAAGTGATACGGAGCGGAATCAAGGATCCGAGGATTCCGCAGTTTACTTCGGTTGTGGATGTTCAGGTGGCGCCGGACTTAAAGACCTGCAAAGTATGGGTTAGCGCATTCTGTTCCGCAGAGCAGGAAAAGGACGTAATGGCCGGCTTAAAGAGCGCGGAAGGATATATGAAGAATCAGCTTGCCAGACAACTGAATCTTCGTAATACACCGGAATTGAGATTTTATCTGGATAAGAGTATTGAGTATGGCAATCATATGTCGAAGCTGATTGAAGAAGCAAACAGAGGATTGTCTCATGAGGATAAGATCGAAGAAGGCTGATTTCTTTAATGAATATTCACATGGGGAGATTGATGCATGGATATATACGAAGAAGTAAAATCGTATCAAAGGATTGGAATTGGCGGACATATCAGGCCGGATGGAGATTGCATTGGCGCATCGTTGGGACTGTATTTTTACCTGAAAAAAAGGCTTTCGGAAGCGGATATCTTTGTTTTTTTGGAACGCCCCGGCAATTCGTTCCGCGATATCCCCGGAATTGAATGTATTTATTCCGAGAAGGATTATCGGGAATGGGAGGCGGTGGATGTATTTATCGCTTTGGATACGGTGCCGGAACGGATGGGCGCAGCGCTGGACTTATATAAGAGGGCGGATAAGACGATCAATATCGACCACCATATCAGTAATCAGGCGGATGCTGCTATGGTTAATTACGTGGTGCCGAAAGCAAGCGCCACCAGCGAGCTTATCTATGATGTGATCGATCATTCTTATCTGGATGCAGAGATTGCGCAGCTTCTGTATATGGGGATGGCGCATGATACCGGAGTCTTCCATTATTCCAATACGTCGCCCAAGACACTGCGTGTAGCGGCAGACTTGTTGGAGTATGGTTTTGATTTCCCGAAGCTGATCGATGAGACATTTTATGAAAAAACATATTTGCAGAATCAGATCCTCGGCAGAATCATCTTGGACAGCCGCAGGTATATGGATGGCAGGATCATCATCGGCGCAGCTGATTATAATTTTATAAGGACATACGATGCCAAGAAAGAGGATTTTGAAGGGGTAGTGAACCAACTGAGGATTACGGAAGGCGTTGAATGTGCAGCATTTATATATGAAAAAGAAAAAGGGTGCTTTAAATGCAGCTTAAGGGCATCTTCTGATCTGGTGGATGTGGCAAAGATTGCGGTGGAGTTTGGCGGTGGCGGTCATGTCAGGGCATCCGGATTTGATGCCAGGATGGAGTTATCGGCATTAGAAGATAAGCTGGTGGAGATGATCTCCAGGCAGATTACGGCATAAATTTTTTATAATGGAGATAATCATCGACAGTATTATGATACACGGAATTATCAATGTATATAAAGAAGCGGGTTACACCTCCTTTGATGTGGTGGCAAAACTCCGCGGCATATTAAAACAAAAAAAGATTGGACATACCGGAACACTTGACCCTGCGGCAGAGGGCGTGCTTCCGGTTTGTTTAGGTAATGGCACAAAGCTTTGCGAACTTCTGACGGACAAGACAAAAGAATATGAAGCGGTTCTTCTGCTGGGGAAGACCACGGATACACAGGATACAACGGGTACTGTCTTATCGGAGCGTCCGGTGGATTGCAAAGAGGAAGAGGTCCGAACAGCGATCATGAGTTTTGTCGGAGTATATGAGCAGATCCCGCCGATGTATTCGGCATTAAAAGTAGACGGAAAGCGTCTTTATGAACTTGCAAGAGAAGGGAAGACCGTAGAGCGCAAAGGGCGCAGGATAGAGATTTATGAAATCGTGATCTGTTCGATACAGCTTCCAAGAGTGACATTCCGCGTCAAGTGCAGCAAGGGTACTTATATCCGGACATTGTGCCATGATATAGGGGAAAAGCTTAGCTGCGGCGGTTGTATGGAGCATCTTCTCAGAACGTGTTCCGGCAACTACGGAATAGACGATGCACTGACTCTGCGGGAGATAGAAGAAGCACGTGATCAGGACAGGCTTGGGACTGTCGTGCAGCCATTGGATAGCGCTTTTGATTATCCGAAGCTGGCTGTACGTCCTGAAGGGAAGAAGAAAATTGATAATGGAAATCCCATGAGCGCGGATCTTTTTTTGGACATGGAGAAGTCTGTGCCGTTACCCGGACAGCGATACTGGGTATATGATGCGGAGGGGGAACTGGCGGCCATATACATTTATAATAAACAGACCCGGCTGTTTATGCCGGATAAAATATTTCCGCATATCCCGTAAAATGCAGGAAAAATAAAATGAGAAAGGTTATCCTCATGCAGATCATTGACAGCATGGAACAACTTCATATTGAGGAAGACACAGCTGTTGCCATCGGTAAATTTGATGGCATACATCGGGGGCATAAGGCTCTTCTTCAGGAGATACTGGATGCAAAAAAACATGGGCTGAAGGCCGTGGTTTTTACATTCTATCCATTGCCGGCCGTGGTTTTCGGACAAGGGAAAGTAGGGACGCAGCCTTTTGACCGGCGGTTTCAGTCTCTTAGCACCAGAGCAGAAAAAAGAAGATATTTGGAAGAAGCGGGGATCGATTATCTGGTGGAATATCCGTTAAACTTAACCACAGCCGCCATAGAGCCGGTTGAGTATATTACATCGATTCTGGTGGAGCGTATGCACGTAAAGCTGATTGTGGCGGGTCCCGATCTTTCTTTTGGAAAACAGGGAAAGGGCGATTTTGCTCTTTTAAGGCAGTATGCTGAAAAATATCATTATGAAGCCAGACAGATAGAAAAAGTTGGCATAGGCGGAAGGGAGATCAGCTCTACCAGAGTCAGAGAGGCCGTAGAACAGGGAGATATGAAAGCGGCAAGGGTATATCTGGGCAGCTGGTATTGCGTGGAAGGAATCGTCCGGCATGGTACGGAGATTGGGAGGACGTTAGGTTTTCCGACCCTGAATCTGGTTCCAGAGAAAGAAAAGCTTTTGCCGCCGTTTGGCGTATATCATAGTCAGGTGGAGATAGAGGGAACCATGTATCAGGCAGTGACCAATGTCGGCAGGAAGCCCACAGTGCATGACGGGGAAGAAGTGACGGTAGAAACCTTTGTATTTCATTATCAGGGGCAGGCATATGGTCTTTTGGTACGGGTGGAATTAATGGAATATGCCAGACCGGAGCAAAAATTTGCTGGAAAAGAACAGCTGATGGAACAGATCCGGCAGGATGTGGAGCGGGCTGAGAAATATTTTGGATTTACAGGTCATCCCTAAATTTTACCAAAAATTATGTCGTTTTTTATGATTATCTGCTGGATATAGAGAAAATAAATTACCATACTTGTAATCACCGAAAATTTTCGTTAGAATTAATTGTAGTTTCATATAACTTTAATATATGAAGATCATCATTTTTATGTTTTGGTTATAATATATCGTATTAGCTAATACAGGTGGCAGGGACAGGGAGCCTGACACCTTGATGATGGAGAAGACCATGGGGATCGCGCAACTATTGTCATTGGCGGGTGGTCTGGGTTTGTTCCTGCTCGGAATGACACAGATGAGCGAGGGAATCGAGAAGGCTGCCGGTGAGAAGCTGAGAAAGATATTGGAGATGTTTACGACCAATCGTGTCATGGGAATGGTCGTGGGAGTTGTCTTTACCGGTATTATTCAATCCTCATCCGCATGTACAACCATGGTAGTCAGCTTTGTCAATTCCGGACTGATGAATCTTTATCAGGCTGCAGGCGTTATCTTTGGCGCCAATATCGGTACTACCATTACCGGGCAGCTTGTTTCCTTTAACTTATCAAGATACGCGCCGCTATTTTTATTAGGCGGTGTCGTCGCAACGATGTTTTCCAAAAATCAAAAAGTGAAGAAGATCGGGGATGTTGTGGTAGGTTTTGGTGTTCTTTTTATGGGAATCGCCATGATGTCTTCTGCGATGGAGAGCATGAAAGAATCCGGTCAGATCGTGGAGATCCTGCAGGGACTGACGAATCCACTAATTGCAATTTTGGTAGGTACACTGCTTACCGCCATCGTGCAGAGTTCTTCCGTAACGGTTTCGATCGTACTGTTGATGGCGCAGCAGGGACTTTTTAATGACTGCAATATTTGTCTGTATATCATTCTGGGATGCAATATCGGTGCCTGTGCGACGGCTTTGATCGCTTCTCTGGCGGGAAACAAGGAAGCGAAGCGTGCGGCGTTGATTCATCTGCTGTTTAATATCATAGGAACGATTCTGATGTTTATCGTATTGCAGCTGGCTATGGATTATGTTTCCGCCTTTATTCATTCGTTCTCGGCAGATGACGGGCGGTTTGTGGCTAATGCGCATACCCTGTTTAAAATGGTGCAGGTGCTTGTATTGCTGCCGTTCTCCGGTTTGATCGTCAAGCTTACCTGTCTGTTAGTACCCGGTAAGGATCAGAAGGTAGGATATTTGGATACTTTCCAGTTAAAATATATCGGCGACAGAGTGTTATTAAATCCTTCCACAGCGGTTGTCAATGGGTTAAAGGAGTTGGAGCGTATGGCTTCTCTGGCGGATGATAATCTGAACCGTGCAATGAATGCATTGGTTACACTGGATGAAGAGGACATCCAGAAAGTATATGAGATGGAGAAAAACATTGATTTCTTAAGTCACGCCATCACCCATTATCTTGTAAAGATCAATCAGTCTACCCTGCCCATTGAGGATTTGCAGGGACTGGGTGCATTATTCCATGTGGTAGGAGATATTGAAAGGATCGGCGATCATGCGGAAAATATTGCGGATATGGCGGTCAGAAGGAAAGAAACCGGTGTGGAATTCAGCGAAGAGGCACAGCAGGAACTTGCCGGGATGTTGGAGCTGGTCAATGCCATGTTGGAACGTTCCTTAAAGATAATACCCGGGACAGGCAGTGCGGCAAGTATCGATCAGGCAATGTCTGAGCTTTATGAATTGGAGAATAAAGTAGATGCTAAAGAAAAAGAGTTGCAGCAGAATCATATCGACAGGCTGACGGATCAGAACTGTACGCCGGAAGCCGGAATGCTTTTTTCCGATGTCGCATCCGGTCTGGAACGCGTTGCTGATCATGCGCTGAATATTGCCATGTATATTACAAGGGGAGATCACGAAGAATCGACGAAAGAAGTCCAGAGAACGGCCGGTTAAAGGAGACTATTTTGACGATATAGGGCGGCAGTTACGGATATATGGAAATATTTGACAAAAAACTAAGCTTGACGGATAGAATCGGGATAGATATAATAGGATGTAATATTTGCGTAACAATTTCGTAACAAATATTACGTTCTGTTTTTATTTTTAGGTAGGAAGGTTTTTATATGAAATATAGATATTATAGGTATTGCAGCATACTGGTCATGATACTGACGGTGTTTCTGGGGTCTGTGGCATTTGCGACGACGCCGGAGGAGCATCAGGAGATGAGTGAAGCATTCGGGGTGACAGTTTCACCGAAGATGGATATCGAAGTGACCGATGTGACAGAGGAACGGATGACGGAGGTGCATGTCATAGAATGGAATACCACTCCCGTGGAGAATTTTACAGCTTCTACGGAGGATTTGATGACTGCTGGTACGGCACAGGCGCTTCAGGAGAGTATGACGGATCTGGAACATTGGGATGGCCCTGCGAAGTATTGGGGCTACACGAATCTTGGCATCGCCAATGTGGATAATCACTTAAATGTACGGGAGACGCCCGGAGAAGACGGAAAACTGATCGGCAAGATGAGCAATAATGCGGCCTGCGAGATATTAGAGGTGGTGGATGGCTGGGCGCATGTCACTTCCGGCAAGCTGGACGGGTATGTCAGCACGGATTATCTCCTGACGGGACCTACGGCAGTGGTTAGGGCAGAACAGGTTGTGAAACCTGTCGCCAGTGTGGAGACGGAAGTCCTGCGTGTCAGGGAGGAGCCGAATGTGGAGTGTGCCGTGATTACCACAGTTCCCTATGGGGAGGTGCTTGAAGTGCGTTCCGTATTGGACGGCTGGGTAGAGATCGATTTGGACGGGGAGGCGGCTTATGTTTCGGCGGAGTATGTTTCGGTAGCGGAAAGACTCCCTACGGCAATCACGATGTCTGAATTATTGTATGGTGAAGGGGTATCTGATGTACGGGTAGATATCTGTCAGTATGCGAAACAGTTTGTGGGCAATCCTTATGTATGGGGAGGAACCTCTTTGACCAGAGGCGCGGACTGTTCCGGATTTGTCTTAAGTCTGTATGCGAAATATGGTATTACACTGCCACATTCTTCCAGAGCACAGGCAAATTGCGGACGGAGAGTTGCTTTGTCGCAGATGCAGCCGGGAGATCTGGTATTTTATACAAAGGGCGGTTCGATCAACCATGTGGCGATGTATATCGGCAATGGACAGGTCATCCACGCCAGCAGTCCGTCAACGGGCATACGGATTTCCAGTGTGAACTACAGGACGCCGTATGTGGCGGTCAGTCTGTTTGATTAAGTGAGATATGAACGGACCTCCAATTGTTAGACTTAAAATTCTAACGATTGGAGGTCGTTTTTGAAATGAAAAATACTTAGTTATGTACTTTTAATCACTTTTTATTGATTTATAGGAATTTCCCCACGCTTCCATGGCATCAAGAATCGGGCGCATGGTTTCCCCCAATTCCGATAAGGCATATTCAACTCTTGGCGGCACTTCTGCATATACAGTGCGGGTAATCAGTCCATCCGCTTCCATAGAACGCAGGCTGTCAGTCAGCACCTTTTGACTGATACCGTCCAAATTTTTCTGCAATTCATTAAAACGCCACGGTCGGATTCGAAGGTTGCGGATAATCAATAACTTCCATTTGTTTCCGATAAGCTGAACAGTTGTAGCTACCGGACAGTCAGGCAGCAATTCGGCTTTTGTTTTCATGTCACACCTCCATTACTTCAAAAAAGAATGTTACATCTCAATTATAGTATAACCTTTTATTAAATGCAATAGAAGGAGGCGCCAAAATTGTTGGTGCCGGGAAACAACGTAAATCCACAAAGGTTACAAAAAAGTGCGTATCCCCATAAAATTGTGCGTACTTGTGGGACAGGAAAATCCCGGTATAATGATTGTCACGGGGTGAAAAGCTCCCTAAATACATATAAGGAGGACTTTTTTATGGCACTTTCTAATCTTGCTGGATGGACTGAGGAACAGGCTGCTTCCGCTTGCGGAGCTGCTTGTGGGGCTTCTGATAAGCCGAGCGAAACTCCTGCTGCCTGCGGTGCCGGTGACAAGCCGGAAGAAAAGCCTGCTGCTTGTGGCTCTGCCTGCGGTGCTGGCGACAAGTAATTAACGGCCATCTTTAAAGCCGTTCCCGGCGGGAACGCTCTCGTCGGGAACATTCGATCGTTACTCGGTAAAACCGATTACATATAAAGTGAGGACAACAGATTGAAAAATCAAAGATTTTTCAATCGCAAATTTGTGCCTGCGGCCCCAATTCGCAGGCTATGGAAAGGCATGGTTATTAGTATGAAACAATATTTTCCTGAAGCGAAGCAATACTTCGCTTTTCAATGGCATATCACAGATGAGTGCGACCAGAGGTGCAAGCACTGCTACATATTTTCAGAGGATGGCTGTAAAAAAACGGATGCTATGACATGGGAGCAAATACAGGATACCTTTTATAACTGCTTGGATTTCTGCGAAATGTATCATCGCCTGCCGTACTTTTATATTACAGGCGGAGATCCGATCCTGCATCCGGATTTTTGGAAACTACTTGAACTTCTGAAAACACACGCTATTCCTTTTACGATCCTTGGAAATCCCTTCCACCTAAATGATGAGGTGTGTCAGAAGCTGAAAGAATGCGGTTGTCAGAAATATCAGCTTTCCCTTGATGGTATGCGGGAAACCCACGACTGGTTCAGAAAACCCGGCTCCTTTGATATTACCTTAGAAAAAGTAGCCTGTATCAAAAAAGCCGGAATCCGCAGCGTGGTGATGACAACTGTTTCCGGCAAAAACATTGAGGAAATTCCCGCTATCATAGACACGGTGGTTGCAGCAAAAGTGGATGTGTTCGCTTTTGCCCGTTATTGCCCAACCAGTGAGGAAAAGGATACAGGCATAGAGCCTATGCGTTACCGGGAATTGCTTGCAGCCTGTGATAAAAAATTCAAAGAGTATGAAGCGGCAGGCTGCGAAACCTACTTCAATAAAAAGGATCATCTTTGGACGCTGTATGAGTATGAAACGGGGACGTTTAAAATTCCCGAAACTGCTCAGGAAGGTATGATCTACGGCGGCTGCAATTGCGGGAACTGCCACTTGACAATCCTGCCAACGGGTGATATTTATGCCTGCCGCCGGGTGCAGAATAGCCGTGTGGCCAATGTTTCCCGGGACAGGATCGCCGATGTTTGGGTCTGTGAAATGGAAGCCTACCGGGAATATGACAAGTTCAAGAAATGCAGCAAATGCGAATTAAAAGCATGGTGCCGTGGCTGTCCGGCGGTTGCCAGCGGAGTGCAGGGGGATTTTTATGATGCTGATCCACAATGTTGGAAGGAGATTGAATGATGGAACTTTTGGAACTGATGAAACATCGCCGCTCTATCCGTAAATATCAGGATAGGCAGATTTCAAAATCGGATTTGGAGAAAATCATAGAAGCCGGAACTTATGCGCCAAACGCCGGAGGGGGTCAGCGCAGTATCATTTTGGGCATCCGTAATCAGGCGTTAGTCGAGAAGATTGGACGGTTGAACCTTGCTCGTTTTGACCGAAGCAGTCTGTCGGGCAGCTATGTTTCAAAGGAGCAGCCCAGCGTGATCGATGATCCGTCTATGAAAAGCGGTTTTTATGGAGCGCCAACGGTCTGTGTGGTTTTTGCACAGAAGAATTTTCTATATAGTATTCCCGATGCTTTTTGTTGTGCGGAGAATATGGTGTTGATGGCGGCGGAACTGGGCATTTCCTCTTGTATTATTGCAAGGGGTGAGGAAACCTTTGATAATGAGGTGGGTGCAGCATTTTTGAAGGAATGGGAGATCCCTGCAAATTATATTGCCCGCTGCTTTGTTCTTCTGGGGTATTGTGATGGAGAATACCCGCAGGTAAAACCGAGGAAAGAAAGCAGAAGCAAAATTGTTGAATAGATTATCCGACAGAAGGTTTGAATAAAGGAGGAAATTATTAATGGATGCAAAAACCTGTTTACAAAAACTGCAATATGTAGGAGTACTTGCTTTCGCCACGGTGGATGAATACGGCGCTCCACAAATCCGTAATATCAGTGCGATTCATTATGAGTCGCAAGCTATGTATTTCTTTACCGCTAAAGGAAAAGCGTTCTGTAAGGAATTGTTAACCGACGGGCGTGTTCAGGTTCTCGGCTACACAAAATATAAGGAAATGATTCGCTTATCTGCAAAAGCTATTCCTGCTCCGGAATCAGATCAAAAGAAATGGATAGACACAATTTTTTCTGAGCAGCCGTATCTGTCAAATGTATATCCAGGTGATACTAGAAATTTAGCGGGGATTGTGTTTCAGATTACGGATGCTGAAATTGAGTATTTCAATCTTGGCGTCAATCCTATTTTCCGAGAGAATTATACCATTGGTAGCAGCCATATCACCTGCAAAGGATATCAGATTAGCGAATCCTGTATTAGTTGTGGCACTTGTTTGAATAACTGCCCACAGCGGTGTATTGAACCAGGGAATCATTATCAAATAAAGCAGGAACATTGTCTGCATTGCGGCAACTGTTATGAAGTATGCCCTGTAAAGGCAGTGGAAAAGCGAGGATAACATGATACAGGCAGAAAGACAAATATATGAAATTCTGATTTGTTTCCGTAATCCTGATAATTTTGTTTGAAAATTGTTACTTGACGATAAAACAGAATTATGATAGTTTATTGAAAATTACTTAAAAAGATATACTTATAACGATTAAGGGGATTTTAGCTCATGAATGCCAAAATGATTTTGACAGACCTTGATCATACATTGCTTCGTTCTGATGGCGGCATATCAGAATATACAAAACAGATTTTGAAAAAATGTCAGAGCTATGGAATTCTTATTGTGATGGCTACTGCCCGATATTGGATAGGGGCGGAACGTTACATAGAAGAAATTCAACCGGATTATGAGATCACAACAGATGGAACGCTTATCCATCAGCGAGGGAAACAAATCTATAGTTGCTGCATGGATACGATTGATGCAAATCAAATCATACAGGATTTGATGAAACAGAATCCAAATACGGAAATAACTGTGGCAGCAGGGCGTCAGGTTTTATGGAACAGTAACCACATATCAGAATCTGAAAAATTGCATAAAGCAGTTTTTAATGATTATAAAAAGCCGTTATGTTGTCCAATTAATAAAATTGTAGCAGAACTTTCTGACAGTAATATAGCCTTAAAAATTGCAAATAAAAATCGCTGTCGTCTACAAAGTTACCGGGGAGAGAACTGGTATGCTTTTCTGCCGGAAAAATCAGGTAAGATACAGGCAATCCATGAATTAGCAAAGTCGTTGAACATATCTCTAAGTGATATTGTTTCTTTTGGCGATGATATCAATGATATGGAAATGCTCCAAATCTGTGGCACAGGAGTTGCTGTTTCCAATGCTGTTGAGGATGTAAAAGTTGTTGCAGATTGTGTCGCGTTGTCAAATGATGAGGATGGCGTTGCAGATTGGATTGAAAAAAATATACTCAAGGATAATACTTTCAAATGAATATAGAAGAACAGTTTAATTTGATTGCGAAAGAATATGATAACAATCGTAGAAAATTTATTCCCTGTTTTGATGATTTCTATCAACAAACAACAGAATTTATTGTTTCCAACATAGATGAGCCAAAACGAGTTATTGATTTAGGAGCAGGAACAGGGTTATTAACTTATTTTTGGTATCGGCAATGTCCGAATTCTAAATATGTGCTTGTCGATATTGCAGATGAAATGCTGAATGTTGCCCGGAAAAGATTTGATGGTATTGAAAGCATATCATATCAAATAGAGAATTACATTCATAAATTGCCAAATACTATTTTTGATATGGTGATCTCAGCACTTTCCATTCATCATTTGGAAAATAGCGATAAGATAAAATTATTTTCAAGAATATATGATCATTTGCCAAGTGGCGGACTGTTTGTAAACTATGATCAATTTTGCGCAGAGCAGTTGCAAATGAATCATTGGTTTAATTCTTATTGGGAAAGTCAGATAGAGCACAGTGGATTAACGGATAAAGATATAGAGTTATGGAGAGAACGCAGAAAATTAGATAAAGAATGTTCTGTTGAACAAGAAGTAGATATGTTAATAAATTGTAAATTTAATGTTGTTAAGTGTGTTTACTCCTATCAAAAATTTGCTGTAATTGTTGCAATTAAATAATACTTTACAATAAGAAGGTATTGTGATATTATATATCAGTGTGTGGTCAGAACCACAGTTAACCAGGACTGAGATGACCGGTTTCTCCGACCGTCACCCCGGACTGGCAGAATATCAATTAGGAGGATATATCATGATTTCAGCAGAAAAGAAACAGGAAGTGATTGCAAAGTATGCAACGAAAGAGGGCGATACAGGATCACCTGAGGTACAGATCGCCATACTGACAGCAAGGATTGAGGAACTTACGGCACATTTGAAGGAGCATCCTTTGGATCATCATTCAAGACGTGGTATGTACAAGATGATTGGTAAGAGACGTGGTCTTTTGGATTATCTTAAGAGAGTGGATATCGAAAGATACCGTTCCCTAATCGAGCGTCTCGGAATCAGAAAATAATTAGAGAAGAGAAGCGGATATGGGACAAAAGTCTCATTATCCGCTTTTATGGTTGAGTAAAGGAGAGAAAACAAATGTACAAGACATTTAGTATTGAAATTGGCGGACGTACTTTAAGCGTTGATATTGGACGAGTATCCGCACAGGCCAATGGCGCAGCATTTATGCATTATGGCGAGACTACCGTATTATCTACCGCAACCGCGTCGGAAAAGCCGAGGGATGGGATCGATTTTTTCCCGCTTTCCGTTGAATATGAAGAGAAACTTTATTCCGTTGGAAAAATTCCGGGTGGATTTAATAAGCGTGAAGGTAAGGCATCGGAGAACGCAGTCCTGACAAGCCGTGTGATCGACCGCCCGATGAGACCGTTGTTCCCGAAGGATTATCGTAATGATGTGACATTAAATAACCTTGTAATGAGCGTGGATCCCGAGTGTCGCCCGGAACTGGTGGCTATGATCGGTTCCGCTATTGCAACATGTATTTCCGATATTCCGTTTTGCGGTCCCTGTGCGATGACACAGATGGGACTTGTTGACGGAGAATTAATCATCAATCCGAGTCAGGAGATCTGGAGAACCGGAGATATGCAGCTGACGGTTGCGTCTACGGCGGAAAAAGTGATCATGATCGAAGCCGGCGCCAATGAAGTGCCGGAGGCGAAGATGCTTGAGGCAATCTATCAGGCGCATGACATTAACCAGTCGCTGATCAAGTGGATTAACGATATTGTGGCAGAAGTCGGCAAAGAAAAGCATGAATATACCAGCTGCGCGATTCCGGAAGAGATGTTTGACGCTATGAAGAAGATCGTAACACCGGAGGAAATGGAAGTAGCTGTATTTACGGATGAGAAGCAGATCAGGGAAGCAAATATCCGCGATATCAAGGCAAAGATGGAAGAAGCTTTTGCGGAAAATGAAGAGTGGCTTGCCATCTTAGGGGAAGCGCTTTATCAGTATCAGAAGAAGACGGTCAGAAAGATGATCCTCAAAGATCACAAGCGTCCGGACGGCAGGGAGCTGACACAGATCAGAAAACTTGCCGCAGAAGTGGATATCATCCCCAGAGTTCATGGTTCCGCCATGTTTACCCGTGGACAGACTCAGATCTGTAATGTATGTACGCTGGCTCCGTTGTCTGAGGTACAGAGAATCGACGGACTTGATGAGAATGATAAGGCAAAGAGATATATGCATCATTATAATTTCCCGTCTTATTCTGTAGGTGAGACCAAAGTCAGCCGCGGACCGGGACGTAGGGAGATCGGTCATGGTGCGCTGGCTGAGCGTGCGCTGGTGCCGGTGCTTCCTTCGGAAGAGGAGTTCCCCTATGCGATCAGAACCGTATCTGAGACATTTGAGTCCAACGGTTCCACATCCATGGCATCTACCTGTGCTTCCTGTATGTCGCTTATGGCAGCCGGCGTACCCATTAAGAAAATGGTGGCTGGTATTTCCTGTGGTCTGGTAACAGGGGAAACAGATGATGATTTTGTATTATTGACAGATATTCAGGGGTTGGAAGATTTCTTCGGCGATATGGACTTTAAGGTTACAGGCACAAAGGATGGTATTACCGCGATCCAGATGGACATCAAGATCCATGGTCTGACAAGACCCATCGTAGAGGGTGCTATCGCAAGATGCCGCGACGCAAGGATGTTTATCATGGAGACGTGTATGTCCAAAGCAATTGCGGAGCCGCGTGAGGAAGTCGGAAAATACGCACCGAAGATCATTCAGATCAAAATTGATCCTGAGAAAATCGGTGATGTCGTTGGACAGCGCGGTAAGACAATCAATGAGATCATTGCTCGTACCGGCGTAAAGATTGATATTACGGATGACGGTGCTGTTAGTGTATGCGGCACGGATATGGAGAAGATGGATGAGGCGGTAGACATGATCCAGACCATCGTGACTGACTTCGCGGAAGGACAGATATTTGAAGGCAAAGTAGTCAGCATCAAGGAGTTTGGTGCGTTTATTGAGTTCGCTCCGGGCAAGGAGGGAATGGTACACATTTCCAGAATTGCGAAGGAAAGGATCAATAAGGTGGAGGATGTCCTGCATCTTGGTGATGAGGTCAGAGTCGTATGCCTTGGCAAGGATAAGATGGGTAGAATGAGCTTTTCCATCAAGGATTGCGCACAGAACTGAGTATAAGGTAAAGTAAGAAAAGATCCGGCACATCCGCTTAACAGGTTGTGCCGGTTTTTTATTTAAATCAGATAGTCCTTCATGACACGCAGGGCATTTTTCTCAAGACGGGACACCTGCGCCTGAGAGATACCGATCATATCGGCAACTTCCATCTGTGTTTTGCCTTCAAAAAAGCGCAGTGTGACGATTTCATGTTCCCGTTCATTCAGATGCTTCATGGCTTCTGTCAGTGAGAGCTGCTCTACCCAGCGACTTTCTTTATTTTTCTTGTCCGAGATCTGATCCATGACATACAGCGTATCTCCGCCTTCCGTATAGACCGGTTCATATAGACTAAGCGGACTCTGGATCGCATCCAGAGCATAGACGATATCTTCCTTGGTCATGCCGATCTCCGTAGCAATCTCCGCAATGGTGGGTTCCAACGCATTTTTACGGGTCAGATAGTCTCTGGCATAGATTGCCTTGTATGCCGTGTCCTTTAAAGAACGGCTGACGCGGATGGAGGAGTTGTCGCGCAAAAAACGACGGATCTCTCCAATGATCATTGGAACTGCATACGTGGAGAATTTCACGTTCAGAGTGGTATCAAAATTATCTATTGCTTTGATCAGACCGATGCATCCGATCTGGAACAGGTCGTCAACATTTTCATTGGTGGAAGAAAAACGTTTAATGACACTAAGGACAAGGCGCAGATTACCTTTGATAAATTGCTCTCTTGCAGCCATATCCCCTTGCTTGATCTTTTTAAATAATTCTTCCGTTTCATGGGATTTGAGTAATGGAAGTTTGGCGGTATTGACACCGCAGATTTCTACTTTTTGAACTGCCATCAGAGTTCCTGCCTTTATAAGTTTGTCAGCTGCATATTTATCTTGTGCGAAAATGAAATGTTTTATACTTACGATTTGAAGTTTTGCGCATATAGTATTACAGGAGGTGAAATTATGCTTTTTTCGGAACTTCGCTGTAAAGAGGTAATCAATATCAATAACTGTAAAAAACTGGGAAATGTTACGGATCTGGAATTTGACCATTGTACGGGGAAGATCTGTTCCATTACGGTGCAGGGGAAATTTCATTTTTTGAGCTGTTTCAGTTGTGACGCTGGCTGCGTGATCCAGTACGCGGAGATCAAACAGATCGGACCGGATATCATATTGGTAGATATATGAGAAAATTGTTGTTTTAAATTAATATATTTGATAATTTCTTAAAAATATAATATGATTATAAAGTACTTTAATTTTATCAAAGCAGATAATTGCCAATCCTTTTTTGTTCAGGTCAGACAGGACAAGTATTTTGGGAATGGTCATAAAAAACAGTTGTGGCAAGGAGGCTGACGATGTTAAATCCGGCAATATTGTTTAAGATCAAAGGGGCTTGGGATACCTTTTCGGCAAATCATCCCAAATTCCCGCTGTTTATCAAGGCGGTGCAGCAGAGCGGCATCAAAGAGGAGTCGATTATAGAGATCGCTGTTGTGACACCGGAAGGGAAGCGTCTGGAAACCAATGTGAAGCTGACTGCATCGGATATGGAACTGATAGAGATTCTGAAGAATCTGGAATAGCATTTAGAAATTTTTAAAAGTTATTTTAAAAGTTTTTTTGAAAAGCAGTTTACAAAAGAATAAAAAAGAGATACTATATTAAGAAAGATAGAAAGCGTTGATGGGAAGAGTAACAGAGTAAACTGTTGACAGAGAGCCGTGCCATTGGCTGGAAGCGCGGCGGCAGATATTTTGTGAAGACCACCCCTGAGCGATCCTTAATCGGAGTCCGGTGATGCCGTTATCATCAAAGAAAGAGGTCTGCTAAGGCAGGCAATCAGGGTGGAACCGCGGAATTGTATTTCGTCCCTTACATCAGAGAAGTCTGGTGTAAGGGATTTTATATTTTGAGGCAGGTAAAGGACTATTTGGTACAACGTTTGTCCAATGAGGGAAAGTATTACCGATACTGCATTATATAAATACAATATGGGTAAAATGTTTGGGAAATGTAAAAAATTACTCCCTTTTCGAAAATAGGAGATGATTCAAACGGCTACGAAAAAATTAACGATTTATCGCAAAAAACAGTTTTTTTCTGCGCTTATGCCTTATTGGATAGTCTTTTCAATTTCAAAAGAAGATTTTATGAAAAAATATGAACTTACTGATGATCGTTCCTGTGAGATAACCCAATTTGGACATCCGATTCCACGGATGGATTTTAATCCACAGGAATGGGGAATGCCGATCAAAAATGGAGAGATGCTGAAAATTGAAATTACGGATGAAAATGTAAAGTCTGTTTTTGCAATAACTATGGATGGGATATTATCCAATGAAATCCTATTAGAACCTGAATCTGATCATTATAAGGTTTTGGTTACAACGGATGGTGGCTGGACAGTTCTCCCCTATCCAGTGCTAATTGTTGAGGCAGACAAAGATGTATTATGAAAAGAGAGTAGAAAAATTATTTTTAAGGAGGTTTTGAAAATGAAAGAAAAATGGGAAGAATTGCAGGAATTAATGGGAGAAGAAAAATCGATTACGAAGAAGGAATTCTGCCTGATGGTGGCAGTGGCATTTCTTTATGGAATGGTTCTGGGGATTTTCTTTTCTCCTAAGAAACATATTATGATCGGATCTAATAATACCACAACTGCCTGCGATGAGCAGAAAAAAAACAAAAAGAAAAAAGGAAAATGCTGTAGAAATAAGAATGTTGAGAAAATGATATAATCTGCACGACAGTATTACGGATGATAGGATAGATGGGAGAGGAGAAATACGATGAAAATAACGTTAAAGGATGGAAGCAGCAAAGAATATGCTCAGGCAATGAGCGTCTATGATATTGCAATGGATATCAGCGAGGGACTGGCACGGGCAGCCTGTGCGGGAGAAGTTGACGGAAAGGTGGTCGATCTTCGTGCGATCATTGATTCTGATGTGAGTTTAAATATTCTGACAGCCAATGATAAAGAAGGTTTAAAGGTATATCGCCACACGGCGGCCCATGTGATGGCGGAGGCGGTGAAGCGGCTGTTCCCGGAGGCAAAACTGACCATCGGACCTGCGATCGAAAATGGATTTTACTATGATTTTGATCATGCTGCATTTTCGAGGGAAGATCTGGATAAGATCGAGGCGGAGATGAAAAAGGTGATTAAAGAGGGCGCAAAGATTGAACGGTTTGTTTTAAGCCGGGAAGAAGCGGTTAAGCTGATGCAGGACCGCAACGAACCCTATAAGGTGGAATTGATTGAGGATTTGCCAGAAGACGCGGAACTGTCATTTTATCGGCAGGGAGATTTTGTGGATCTGTGTGCGGGACCGCACCTGATGAGTACAAAAAATATCAAGGCATTTAAACTGATCTCATCTTCCAGCGCTTACTGGCGCGGCGATTCTAATAAGGCGGTGCTTCAGAGGATCTATGCGACGGCATTTGCGAAGAAGGATGAACTGCAGGATTATCTGAAATATCTGGAAGAGATCAAGCTGCGTGACCACAATAAGATCGGCCGCGAAATGGAACTATTTACCACAGTGGATGTGATCGGGCAGGGACTTCCGCTTCTGATGCCGAAGGGTGCAAAGATCATCCAGACGCTGCAGAGATGGATCGAAGACCTAGAGGATAATGAGTGGGGCTATGTCCGCACCAAGACGCCGCTGATGGCTAAGAGCGATCTGTATAAGATCTCAGGGCATTGGGATCATTATAAGGAAGGCATGTTTGTCATGGGGGATGAGGAGAAGGATAAGGAAGTATTCGCACTTCGTCCCATGACCTGTCCTTTCCAGTATTATGTTTATAAGGCAAGCCAGAAATCCTACCGCGACCTGCCGCTGCGATATGGAGAGACATCTACACTATTTAGAAATGAGGATTCCGGCGAGATGCACGGACTCACCCGCGTGCGGCAGTTTACGATTTCAGAAGGTCATCTGATCGTCAGACCGGATCAGATGGTGGAGGAATTTAAGGGTTGTATCGCGCTGGCAAAATACTGTTTAAAGACCCTTGGCGTGGAAGAAGATGTCACCTATCATCTTTCCAAATGGGATCCGGAGAATCCGGCAAAATATATCGGGGAGCCGGAAGTATGGAATCAGACGGAGGAAAGCATCCGTAAGATCCTGACGGAGCTTGAAATTCCGTTTACTGAGGATATCGGGGAAGCGGCTTTTTACGGACCGAAGGTTGACATTAATGCAAAGAATGTCTATGGCAAAGAGGATACCATGATCACGATCCAGTGGGATGCGCTTTTGTCAGAGCAGTTTGACATGTATTATATTGATGAGAAGGGCGATAAGATCAGACCCTATATTATTCACAGAACAAGTATGGGATGCTATGAGAGGACTCTGGCGTGGCTGACGGAAAAATATATGGGCAAATTCCCGACATGGCTCTGTCCGGAACAGGTGCGCGTGCTTCCCATCTCAGAGAAGTACTCCGATTATGCAGAGGAAGTATATAAAGAGCTTAGAAAGCATGGTATCCTTGCATCGGTAGATCAGCGTTCCGAGAAGATCGGTTATAAGATCCGTGAGACAAGGCTTCAGAAGGTGCCTTATATGCTGATCGTCGGCGAGAAGGAAGAAGCAGACAAGACGGTATCCGTCCGCAGCAGATTTTTAGGGGATGAGGGTGCAAAGGCACTGTCTGATTTTATCAATGCAATTTGTGAGGAGATCCGCACAAAGGAGATCCGGCAGGAGGCTGCTGAGGAATAAATTGGCTGCCTGATGCATAGAATCGGGCAAAAAGACCATACTACCTTTAAAAGAACATTTTGGAGGTAGGATATGGCAGAATTAAAATGCGGTGTAGAGAATTGCGCTTACAACAGTGATAAATGCTGTTGCAAAGGGGATATCATGGTGGGAGGATGCAATGCGGATTGTTCCTGCGATACCTGTTGCGATTCCTTTAGGGAGCAGAGCGAGGGCGCTTATACCAGTTCCATGGATCACCCCAGCAGAACGATCAGCATTGACTGCGAAGCGGTAAAATGCGCTTATAATTCCAATTATAAATGCGCGGCCGAGCATGTGGATATCAGCGGATTGGGCGCAAAGAACTCACACGGTACGGAATGTGCTACATTTATCGAGCGATAAAACAAATTTAATTTATCTAAAAGTGGGCATTGCAGCTGTTCCTGCGATGTCCTTTTTGGATTCGATGCTTTTTTGGAATCGCAACTATTCAAACAGGGATAAATATGTTATACTGTACCTGTTAAAAATGATCTGCCAGTGCAAGCCAGAGACTTACACTGGCATATGGGAAATGGAGAAATTTATGACATTCAAATCACGGCTTATTTTTTTGGCAATCATTTTAGGGGCAACGTTATCATTTATGGGTATCAAAGACTTGCTGGTACTCTGGAAAGAACCGGTAGATATTTTGAATGAGGATCCCGCCTCGCTGACCAATGGGATGCATGTACATACTACGGTAGATCTGGTCTTGGATCAGTTTATCGAGGAGACTTCCTATGATACCGTTAATGGGATTCAGGTATCTGCTGAAAAAGAGTCGGCAAGATATTATGCGCTTCCTTATCTGAAAGTGGAAGGCGATTGGATCATGATAGATAAAATGATTGCGATCAGGGTATCTGCAGGCAATTCTGCTTGTGGTACTTTGGAAAAAATATCGGACGAAACGTATGAGTGGTGGTCTGATGAGACCGGTAAGGTGGATTACGGCTACACGACTCTGGAAGTAGATGGACGGCTTCGCAAGATGACAGAGGAAGAAAAGGACTATATGATTGATTACATTACTTATGTTATGGATTGTAATCGTTCGGAAGCTGAAAAATATGTGGTGCCTTATGTGATCCTGATACAGAACTTGAATGCAGCATTACCTATGACTTTGATTGGATTAGTTCTTCTGGTTATTCCGATATCGATCCTTGTGATTACCAAAAGCAGAGAGAAAAGGAATGCAGCCATGATGTACCAGCGTCCGCGGGATATGGCAAAGCCGGAGGGAACATATTATGAGCCGGATGACGTTACGACGGCGCCGGTTGCTTATGGTAGTACGACCTACGGAACGAATACTTACGGACAGAATATGTACGGCAGTACGGAAAGCACGCAGAATACATATTCTTCTTATGGAAACACGGGAGCAGCACAGAATGCAAATCCAATCTATGGAGGTGCAGGAGCAGCACAGAATGCAAATCCGATTTATGGAAATGCGGGCACGGCACAGAATGCAAATCCAATCTATGGAGGTGCAGGAGCAGCACAGAATGCAAACCCGATCTATGGAAATGCGGGTACGACGCAGAATGCGAATCCGATCTATGGAAATGCGGGTACGACGCAGAATGCGAACCCGATCTATGGAAATGCGGGTACGACGCAGAATGCGAACCCGGTTTATGGAAATGTGGAAGCGGAGGATCCCAGCGGACTAAGTCTTGAATTTTTGATGCGGTCAGATGAGGAAAGATGGCGTCGCGAGCATGGCGGCAATTAAGGCTTTTATATAAAAAATTAAAAAAGTCCTTGACTTATATTGAGTAGTATGGTAATCTAATGTAGCTGAAGCAGAGTATCCACTCTCACCCTGCGACGATTGTGTTTCAGGTGTTAATAGTTTCTATTAGATACTGTATTGTCAGGTTGATATCAAAGGCGGAAGATGTTTGGCTTAAGTAGCTTCCCGTCGATAAAAATCAGTTGGACTGCAGGGGATGATTAGGAAAGATGTGAGTGGATAGTTATGCTATCCACTATTTTATTATGTGAGCGGGGTGTGATATTATTAGCGATTTACTTATCAATGGACAAATCAGAGAGAAAGAAGTACGAGTGATTGGCGAAAACGGTGAACAGCTAGGCGTGATGTCTATTCAGGAGGCACAGGCGCTGGCAGATCAGGCAGAGGTAGATCTGGTTTTGATTGCACCGGTAGCAAAGCCGCCTGTATGCAGGGTGGTGGATTACGGGAAATATCGTTATGATATGATGCGTAAAGAAAAAGAAGCCAAGAAAAAGCAGAAGACGGTAGAGATCAAGGAGATCAGATTGTCTCCAAATATTGATACCAATGATCTGAATACGAAGATCAATGCTGCAAGAAAATTCCTTTCTAAGGGTGACAAGGTAAAGATCACGCTGCGTTTTAGGGGACGTGAAATGGCGCATATGGCGAACAGCAAGCATATTCTGGATGATTTTGCTGAAAGCTTGACCGACATAGCGGTAGTAGAAAAACCTGCCAAAGTAGAAGGTAGGAGCATGACTATGTTTTTAGCTGAGAAACATTAAGCGGGTAATCAGTTAAAATAGAAAGATTAAGAATTAGGAGGAACAAGATTATGCCTAAAATGAAGACAAACAGATCGGCAGCAAAACGTTTTAAAAAGACAGGAACCGGTAAGCTGGTTAGAAATAAAGCTTATAAGAGACATATCCTGACCAAGAAATCTACAAAGAGAAAGAGAGCTTTGAGACAGGATGTTGTTGTAGACGCAACGAATGTTAAGAATATGAAGAAGATATTACCATATGTATAAGCGGTAAGGAGGAGAACAGACATGGCAAGAATCAAAGGCGGTATGAATGCTAAAAAGAAACATAATAGAGTGTTAAAGCTTGCAAAGGGATACAGAGGAGCTAGATCAAAGCAGTATCGTGTGGCAAAGCAGTCAGTTATGAGAGCGCTTGCATCCTCTTATGCCGGCAGGAAAGAGAAAAAGCGTCAGTTCAGACAGCTCTGGATTGCACGTATCAATGCAGCTGCAAGAATGAACGGACTTTCCTACAGCAAGTTTATGTATGGCTTAAAGCTGGCTGAGGTTGACATCAATCGTAAGATGTTGGCTGAAATGGCAGTGAATGACGCAGAAGGATTTGCGTCTCTGGCAGAGCTTGCAAAGAGTAAGATTGCATAAATACGAACAGATTATGTGGCGTTAAAAAATTCCAGCAGAATTATTCTGCTGGAATTTTCAATTATTTTCGTGGATATGGTTGAGTATTTCTACCATCTTTTCAAGATTTTTTTTCTGATTCGGGAAGTTTGAGCCGAGTACTTTGGGAGTGGCTTGCAGTCTGATCTTCATGTCCCTTTTCTCGGTGGGAAATACTATTTTTATAACATACTGTCCGAAAATTGTTTTTCTGATTTTCAGGCTTTTCGCAAGCGCAATTTCATATGTCGCATATGTCGGTGCTGGGTTGTTGAGGAACTGCTGCAAAGAAGAATACATCACAAGCAGCAGCCAGCCGCCGCTTGTGCAGGTGGCGTACCCCATAAGCATATCACCACTCAAATACCCCCAATTTGTCAGCTTGAACACGCAGTAAATGGGGCAGAGGCTTTCCTGCCCTGCCCAAAGCATTCCGTTCAATATCTGGTTCATGGTCTGCTCATTATATTTCATATTATCCTTTATGTTGCCTCCGGTGGTTGATTTCTGTTCATAACGATAAAGTTATATATTCCATATGGAATAAAGGAAAAAATCCCTCCCGAAAAGATAAGCATCAGCGTAATCGGAAATAAAACACACGCCAATATCTTAATAAACAGTTTCTGCCTTTTTATAATGTTGGCAAAAAGTATCATACCGGATATTATTCCGCCGATTAATAGACCTCCCCCAAAGCCATATATCAAAAATGCTACATAGCCGTTAAATGGAAGTTCCAGATATTCTCTATTGCATGCACCCAAAGACCCATATACGAAAAAATAAAAGCAAAATGATACCGATGATAAAATGAGATATTCCTTTCTATTAATCATAATCAAACAGTTCTCCTTTCGATACGGAATATTCCGGTTCCGGTGACAAAGGCAAGGCTGTTATTGTCTCCACTGCTCAAACATGGATAGCAATACGTGTTCCGCATACATGGAAAAGCCGGAACGACTTTTCTTGAATTCATCGGTCAGTTCAAAGAAAAATTCTTTGGAACGGTATTCCCGTTTGAAGAAGGGTGTAAATAGGATATCCCATTCCGGCAGATACATAGAATGCTTTCTGGTATAACAGTTAGCAGCTGTGGCTTGTACGCGGTGAGACTTGTCAACGAAGGAAGCCACTGACTTGTGCATCGCCATATCTTCTGCAGGAAGATAATAATACTCTTTATAATTAGAATAGAAAAACTTCATCTCTTCTTCATAGATAGGTACTTTTAAGGTGCCGTCGATTCCCTCTGCACTAAAATAGCAACCCAACGCCCTGAAAGAAAAGGGTACAGGGACAGGAGACTGGAAGCGGAGCCGCATGATAATCTCTTGACAGCGTTTTTTATTACTGTCATGATAGTAGCTTGCCTGCGCTTTCATGACGCGGACCGGCAGGTGAAACAGATCAGAATAGGAGAGGATGGAGATGACCTTTAACATGCCTTTTAAATCATCTTCATTGTGTAGTAACAGTTCATTTAACAGGGTTTCGTCCTGAGTGCAGACGTAATCATGATATTTGCTGATCATATCGTGTCCGGAACAGGTATCTTCCCTGACAAGACCCAGAAAATCCTCTACTGTTTTCTGCTTTAGGTCAGGAAGCGCTAAAATATCGCGATAGGGTATAGATCTTCGGTAGATATCAATTCCTTCGCAGTTGTCAAAATTATAATCAAGAGAAAACTGTTGGCATTTCTGCAGCAGATATGGAATGTCAAACTGGTTGCCATTGTAATGAATTAAGTAACGGTACTTCTTTAAAAAATCAAAAAATGCAGTCAGAACCTGCAGCTCTTCTTCATATTTTTCCGCTAGCCACTGAATGGCGCGCCATTCGCGGTCTTCATAATATACGCATCCGATCAGAAACAGATTGGAATTCTTTGCAGTCAGTCCCGTCGTCTCAATATCCAGAAAAAGAACGTCGGAAGGTGAGACGTCATTATCCTGAGATAAATGTTCGATCGGGTAGTCCGGCGCAAGTTGGCGTAGGTTTGTAGTGATTGTTTTCATTGTGATCCTGCCTTTATATTATTTTATTGCTGACCGCGTCTCTGGTCAGTTGCTGATATATCTGTTTTATCGCTTATTGTTTTGCTACTATCATAACACAAGAATGGAAATAGATGTAGCATTTTTTTGAAATATATAGATATTTGTATGATTCTGTTGCCGGTATCATGCCGGTTTCCTGAAATTACTGGCGGATATCGTTATTATAGAACAATGAAATTGGTGTTATAGATTAAAATTCAGTAAGTATGAAATTGTTGTAGAACTTTTTTCCAAAAAGGAGTATATTATAGGCAGGGGCTTATACTGCTTTGAAGAGAGCATTGCGATAAGCTGAGAGTGATAAAGGGAGTGGGGACAGATTCATGGCAAAACGGACATTTCAGGGAGGCGTACATCCTTATGATGGGAAAGCGCTTTCCAAAGATAAACCGATCAAGGATATTCTGCCGAAGGGAGAACTGGTATATCCTTTGTCCCAGCATATTGGCGCACCGGCAAAACCAATTGTGGAAAAAGGTCAGAGAGTGCTGGCAGGTGAAAAGATTGCGGAGGCAGGAGGATTTGTATCCTCGCCGGTGTATGCGTCAGTATCCGGTACGGTGAAGTGTATCGAACCCCGCCGTACCGTGACCGGGGACAGCATCATCTGTATCGTAATTGAGAATGATATGCAGTACGAGGCTGCGCCGCCGATCCATACCATGAACTATAAGGATATGAAGCGGGAAGATATCATACATATTATAGGCGAAGCGGGCATTGTCGGCATGGGCGGCGCCGGTTTTCCGACACAGGTAAAACTCTCGCCCAAAGAACCGGACAAGATTGATTATGTGATTGTCAACTGTGCGGAATGCGAGCCTTATCTGACGTCAGATTATCGTAAGATGCTGGAGGAACCGGACAAGCTGGTGCGTGGACTTCAGATTATGTTAAGTCTGTTTCCGGGAGCGCAGGGCATCCTTGCGGTGGAAGATAATAAACCGGATTGTATTGAGAAGCTTAGAAAACAGACGGAAAACCTGGATCATATCTTTGTGCGCGCCCTGATGACAAAATACCCGCAGGGGTCGGAACGGCAGCTGATCTATGCCGTGACGGGAAGAACGATCAATTCCAAAATGCTTCCAGCCGATCAGGGCTGTGTGGTGAATAATGTGGATACGGTCATTGCCATACGCAATGCCATAGACGAAGGACAACCTTTGATGCATAGGATCGTGACGGTGACGGGGGATGCAGTCAGGGCCCCGCAGAATTTCCGTGTGAAGACAGGAACGCTGTATTCAGAGTTGATCGAGGAGGCCGGTGGATTTGTGGAACAACCGGAGAAGATCATATCCGGCGGTCCGATGATGGGGTTTGCCATCTTTGATACGGATGTACCCGTGACAAAGACGTCCTCTGCGTTGTTGTGTATGACAAAGGACGAGGTGTCCAGATGGGAAGTCGGTCCGTGTATCAATTGCGGCAGATGCGTGGAGGTATGTCCCTCCAGGCTGATCCCTACCCGATTGGCAGAACATGCGGATCATTTTAATACCGAAGGATTTTTGGAACTGAATGGCATGGAATGTGTGGAATGTGGTTCCTGTACTTATATCTGCCCGGCGAAACGTCAGCTTGCACAGTCGATCAAAACCATGCGCAAGACTGTACTGGCGAACCGGAAGAAAGGCTAATGAAGAAAAAGGATAAAAAATAGTGAGGTTTGGAAAATGAGTGAATTGATGAAGGTATCATCTACTCCGCATGTTAGGGCGAAAGACTCTACAGCGCGTATTATGCTGACAGTGGCGATTGCGCTGCTTCCTGCGGCTGGATTTGGAGTGTGGCATTTTGGATGGAAGGCTCTCCTGCTGATTCTGATCACCGTGGCGACTTGTGTGCTTTCGGAATGGCTGTTTTGTCTGGCTGTCAAAAAGAAGAATACCATCGGTGATTTTTCCGCAGTTGTAACAGGGATGCTGCTTGCTATGAATCTGCCGGTCAGCGCGCCTTGGTGGATCGGCGTGATTGGCGGGGTGTTTGCGATTGTTGTTGTGAAGATGTTGTTTGGCGGTCTGGGGCAGAATTTTATGAATCCGGCGCTGGGCGCCAGATGTTTTCTTCTGATTTCCTTTTCTAAGATTATGACGGATTTTTCCTACGTTGTTCCCGGCGGAGCAGATGTGATCAGTGGGGCAACGCCGTTGGCATGTCTGAAAAATGGAGATCCGGTAGTTGTGAGAGACATGATTTTAGGTACGGTTCAGGGGACGATCGGTGAGACCTCTATGCTTGCGATTGTTTTTGGTGGATGTATATTGATCATGGCAGGCATCATCGATATGGTGGTGACGGGGACTTATATATTATCCTTTGCAATTTTTGTTCTGCTTTTTGCAGGAAGGGGACTGGATTGGTATTATCTTTCCGCACACATTTCCGGTGGCGGACTGATGCTGGGGGCATTCTTTATGGCGACGGATTATGTGACCAGACCCATTACCAGAAAAGGACAGATCATTTATGGTATCCTGTTGGGGGTTCTGACCGGTATCTTCCGTTTGTTTGGTCCCTCCGCGGAAGGTGTATCCTATGCGATCATCATCGGCAATCTTTTGGTTCCCTTGATCGAGAAGATATCTGTACCTGCCTATTTTGGTAAGAAGAAAGCGGATACAAAAAAAGTAAATTGAAAAATCGAAGAGTTTTTCAAAAACGAATAAATTCGTTTTGTAAATTTGTGCCTGCGGTAGCATACAACAAAAAGCTTACGCTTTTCGTTGGCGGGAATTCACAGGCTATAGAAAGGCATGGAGGATTAACATGAAACAGATTATCAAAGACGCATTGATATTATTTGCTATAACAGCGGTTGCGGGGATTCTTTTGGCGTTGGTCAATGAGATCACAAAAGAGCCGATCGCAGCGCAGGAGCAGCAGAAAAAGACGGAGGCATTTCAGGCGGTGTTCGCGGATGCGGCGACCTTTGAAATGTTGGCGCTGCCGGATATGACGGCACCGGAATACGCACCTTTTGGAGAAGCGCACCCGTTGAGTGAGATTAATGAGATCAATATGGCCTATGACACGGCGGGGCAGAAGGTCGGATATGTCCTGACGGTGACCAACAAGGAAGGATATGGTGGCAATATCCAGTTTGTCATGGGGATCAAGATGGACGGTACGTTAAACGGTATTTCCATTCTGGAAACCAGCGAGACAGTCGGACTTGGACTGGAAGCACAGACTGTATTGGCACCGCAGTTTGCCGGTAAGAATGTTACTTCTTTTGTATATACGAAGACCGGAGCGATGGCGGAGAGCGAAGTGGATGCCATCAGTTCGGCGACAATCACGACCAATGCCGTGGTAAATGGCGTCAATGCCGGTCTTGATTATTTTCATAGATATCTGATGGAAGGAGGGATGAGCAATGAGTAAGGAGAATGAAATGACAGCCGGAAAAGTATTTTTCAATGGACTGATCAAAGAAAATCCTACATTTGTCCTGATGCTCGGCATGTGTCCTACTTTGGCGGTTACGACTTCTGCCATCAACGGTTTTGGTATGGGGATGACGACGATGGTTGTACTGACGATGAGTAATATCATCATTTCCCTGCTGCGAAATATCATTCCGGATAAGGTGCGGATTCCGGCATTCATTGTGATCATCGCATCCTTTGTAACGATCGTTGGGCAGTTTTTGGAGGCTTATATTCCTGCCTTAAATGATGCTTTGGGAATGTTTATTCCTCTGATTGTAGTGAACTGTATTATTCTGGGACGCGCGGAAGCATTTGCTTCTAAAAATAATTTTATCTTATCCATGTTTGATGGACTGGGCATGGGACTTGGTTTTACTGTGGCATTGACCTGTATCGGTCTGGTCAGGGAACTTTTGGGCGCGCATAAGATTTTTGGTATTTCCTTTGCGGAGCTGGCAGCGATGATCGGCGCGGGAGAAGGTGTGACGGGATGGCTGCAGAGTCAGAGCCCGATCGCCATCTTTGTTATGGCACCGGGAGCATTTTTCGTGCTTGCGGCATTGACGGCGATTCAGAATGTAGTGCGGAGTAAAAAGGAACAGCGGGGAGAGAAGACAAAGATCCAGAGCGGGTGCAGTCATGATTGTATGAATTGCGGAGAGTCCTCCTGTGAGCATCGTTTTTATGATCCGGACGGGAAGGATTGCGCAGTAGGCAGATGAGAAACCGCCTGTGCGGATTTCTCATCGCATGTCATCGCAGCAAGCTGCGCTGACATGGATGATTAGATTGAAAAATCTTTGATTTTTCAATCGCGAATTTGTGCCTGCGGCCCAAAGTTCGCGGGCTATGGAAAAGGCATGGTTATTAGTGTAAAAAAATAAATTGAGGTGGAAGATATGGGAGAAACATTGAGAGAATTATTGATCATAGCGATCGGTTCCGCACTGGTCAGCAATGTTGTTTTAAGTCAGTTCTATGGACTTTGTCCCTTCCTGGGCGTGTCAAAACAGCTTAAAACGGCAAGCGGTATGGGCATTGCGGTAATCTTTGTCATTACACTGGCGTCGCTGGTTTCCGGAGCGATCTATCAGTTTATCCTGCAGAGGTTTCAAATCGAATATTTAAGAACGATCGTATTTATTCTGGTGATTGCAGCTCTGGTGCAGTTTGTGGAGATGTTCTTAAAGAAAAAGATTCCGGCGCTGTATCAGTCCCTCGGCGTATTCCTGCCGTTGATCACCACCAACTGCGCGGTGCTTGGTACGGCACTGACCAATGTGCAGAAGGAATATAATATTTTGTATGGTGTGGTGAACGGATTTGCAACTGCCGGAGGATTTGCCATTGCTATCTGCATCCTTGCGGGTATTCGGGAGAAGATGCAGTATAATGACATTCCGAAACCATTTCAGGGAATGCCTATTGTGCTTGTTACGGCAGGATTGATGGCGATTGCGTTTTGCGGATTTTCCGGACTGCTATAAAGAGGCCGATATGATCTGTGTGACGGTATCAATAGATTAGATGTGCAGGTTAAGAGAAAGGTATGGTTATCGATATGGATTTTGGAGCGATTATAACAGCTGTTCTGGTGATCAGTCTGGTGGGGATTTTCATCGGATTATTTCTGGGAATTGCGGGATTAAAATTAAAGGTGGATGTTGATCCAAAGGAAGAACAGGTGGTAAACACGCTTCCCGGCAACAACTGTGGAGGGTGCGGTTATGCAGGCTGTTCTGCGCTTGCGGCTGCCATCGTGAAAGGGGAAGCGGCTGTTAATGCCTGCCCGGTAGGCGGTGACAAGGTCGCCAAAGAGATTGCAAAGATCATGGGGGTGGAAGCTGGGGAAAGTATACGTATGACAGCATACGTCAAATGTGCCGGAGACTGTGATAAAGCGGCGACAGACTATGAATACAGCGGTGTACAGGACTGCAGGATGCTGCAGTTTGTGCCGAACGGCGGTCCCAAGGCTTGCAATTACGGTTGTCTTGGATATGGCTCCTGCGTAAAGGAATGTCCCTTTGACGCCATCCATCTGGAAAATGGGATAGCAGTCGTAGATAAGGATAAATGTAAGGCCTGCGGTAAATGCGTTACCGTATGCCCGAAGCATATCATTGAGATGATCCCATACGATGCGGAGTATGTTGTGGCGTGTTCTTCTAATGAAAAAGGGCCTGTTGTAATGAAGGAATGTCAGGTGGGATGTATTGGCTGTGGGATCTGTAGGAAGAATTGTCCAAGCGATGCAATCGATGTGACGGATTTTCTGGCAAAGATCGATCCGGAGAAATGTACTGCTTGCGGAACATGTAAGGAAAAATGTCCGAAAAAAACAATCCATACACATTAATATAGAAACTTAAAAATTTAAAGTTGCGTGGAAGCATCAATGGATATAGATTTATTTTATCAAGAAAAGGGAAATAAAGAGCCGTTTATCCTTTTGCACGGAAACGGAGAGGATGGCTCATATTTTGAGCATCAAATAGATTATTTTAGCGACAGATACAGAGTGATTGCTTTAGATACACGAGGTCACGGGAAATCGCCAAGAGGTACAAAACCTTTTACTATTGAGCAGTTTTCCTGTGACCTATACGATTTTATGGCAGGTCTTGGTATTTCAAATGCAGTTATTTTAGGATTTTCGGATGGAGCAAATATAGCAATGAAGTTTGCAATGAAATATCCAAACAAGGTAAGGGCATTGATCTTAAACGGTGGCAATCTGAATCCAAAAGGAGTAAAAAGAGCGACACAAATTCCAATCGAAATAGGATACAAAATAGCAAGCCGATTTGCTTTCAAATCGTCTGATGCAAAGAAGAATGCTGAAATGCTTGGGTTAATGGTTAATGAGCCGAATATTGAACGAAACGAACTATCAAAAATAACAGCTCCTACCCTCGTAATCTGCGGAAGAAATGATATGATTAAGGAATCCCATACAAAAGAGATTGCGGAAAATATACCCAATGCAAAATTATCGATTATGAAAGGCAATCACTTTATCGCCAATAAGAGATACGTTGCATTTAATAAAGAGGTTGAAGACTTTTTGCAAACAATTCAGTAAATTCCGGTTTTTGCATATTGCTAAACTGGAAGTTGTAAAGGAGAGCTTTATGAAATCAAGCGATAGGGATGATGGATGGATAACTGGAAGAATATATTTCAACAGAGAAGATAAAAGAATAATTATTAAGAGACCGCAAAGTGGGTTTGGTTACACCATGAATTTGGGAAATAAGTGGACATGGGTATTTAATATTATTTTTATAATTATTGCGATTATATTAGTCAGTGTTTTCTAATACAACTTTCAATTTAATATTCGGAGAGGGGTTCCGGAAATCCGCTGGAATACCGTATGCTGTCATCGTCCATGATAAACATGGCTTCGATGCCGTCTAAAGTTTCAATGAGTTTCATACCATCTTCCGGACCCAAGACAAAACATGTCGTGCTTAAAGCATCACAGGTAAGGGAGCTTTCCCCCAGAATACTGACGCTGTAAAGATGATTTTCCACGGGATAGCCGGTGGCAGTGTCTAAAATATGGTGATACAGGGTTTCTCCATCATAAAAATAGCGGTGATAGACGCCGGAAGTTACGAGTGTAGAGTCAGTCAGGGCAAAGCTGGCTATGGGAACGCCGTCCCCGAAGGGTTTTTCTACACCTACCGTAAAAGGTTCATTGTCAGGTTTGGAGCCAAGCACCACTGTGTTACCACCAAGGTTGATGATGGCATTTTGGATGCCATTTGCTAGAAGATATTCTTTGATCCTGTCGGCAATATAGCCTTTGGCAAGAAAAGCAAGGTCAAGGGAACTTTCGGGATCGGTCAAAGTGACTGTAGAGTCGGTGATCACAATGTTGCGATAGTCAACGTGTGTCAGAGCGCTTGCAATCTCTGCTTCATTGGGAAGTTCCGGCGTATCGGAGGGGTGAAAGTCCCAGAGGAAACCCACTGTTTCGATTGTGGGATCGATCTTTCCGCCAGTTAGTTCGGCATATCGGATAGCTTCTGATAAAAGGAAAACAGTATCCTCAGATACAGTGACCGGAATGCCGCCGGAATGGTTGATCCGATAGATATCGCTTTCCGGGATGGATTTGGAAAACAGATTGTCATAATAGCTGCAAAGTTCGATGCATCCGTCGGTTATGTCGCTGTTGCAGGGATCATAGATTACGATGTTGACAAAGGTATCGAAGAAAAATCCTTCGACAGTGGTGACTTCTGCAGCAGGGGTGCAGGAGGATATCAAAAAGGACAGGCATATCAAAGAGATTATGATTGGAAGTTTATGGGATATGCAGGGAGTGGATTCGGGCATGATGCAGTTTCCTTTCTGATTGTGTAATTTTTAGGCAAATGCGAAATGATTGATTTTTTATAATTAGTTGTGTAATATAGACATATCACATGGAGAACACGTAATGAAAGCGTGTCCGGTGATGATATGTCATATAATTTTTACTGCGTTTATTATATCATAAATTTATAGTTTTGAATAATGGAGTAACATAGTGCTTCTGTTTATGATTGATGTTGCTCCGGCAAACTTCGGCGATTTCACGAAAGGATATTGAATCGCGTAGATACCTATGATAAAATTCAAAACGATACATTTCGATATAAAGAGCGTGATTGCTATGGATTTTGAATTGAAAAATAATCTTGATAATATTATGAAAAAGCTCCATATCCAGCCTGTTGGAAATGGTTACATAGATTTGATTTGTCCTGTTGAAAATATCGGTGAATTTATAGATTGTATGGAACAATTGGGTATCAAGATCAAAGGATTTACTTGGTGGTGTCATGTACATGACAGTCATCCGGCTTGTGGACTTGGAGGTCCTCAAAGCCAATATAGCGATGGCTGGTTCAGTGAAATCCCTGCAAATGAAATTACTTATTTTGAAAGTAATGATAAGTTGAAACAATATTTGCTGGAGGATTATCCGAATTGTCCTCAATATAAAGAATGTTATGTGCCAGCGTTCTGGCTTGACTTGGATTGAAACATTCCATATTTCCCAGACCAATATTTGTTGCAGACAGTTGACTGTATCGAAATTCCGTCGAAGGATTTTCGCAATCCTTATTGAATAACACTTATACTAAAAAAGGGACAACATAGCAATGAGATTAGATGATGATTTTGAAGATGAATATGATTATGATGATTATTACGATCATGAGATGACGCACCGTAGCAGCACTGCTACGTTTCGTTATGCGGTGATCATCGGCAGTGTTTCTGTTTTGGGGATATTGCTTATTGTATTACTGCTCAATAGCGGAAATGGACAGAGAAGCGGCGCGCAGGGGTCTTCCCAATATTCCGGCGTGTCGGCGGCAGAGCAGGAGCATGCTCAGAATCTCCAGCTGGAGAACAGCGTGGAAGAACTGCTGAGCGGCAGTACGCTGACGGCAGATGATCTGGATATCTGGGAGGAACGTCCGGGTGATACGGCAGTGGAAAATGAACCGGAGGAGCCTTCTTCGGTTGTGATAAAGGACGATCCGTCTACGGATGGACTGCATACGCTGATTATACATGATAACGGCACGGAAGAGTGGGTAAGCATCAATCAGTATCTTGCGAGAAATGATTATGATTATTCGGGACTGGTGTATCAGAGACCGCTGATGAAATATTATGAGAACAATACAAGAGTCTCCTATGTGGGCGTGGATATTTCCAAAACTCAGGATTATGTAGATTTTTTGGAATTGAAACGCGCAGGGATCGAATTTGTGATGCTGAGGCTTGGACAAAGGGGATATAGTTCCGGAGAAATCACAATGGATGAATATTTTATGGATAACTTGAAACGTGCCTCGGAAGCCGGACTGGACGTCGGAGTTTATTTTTTCTCACAGGCGGTCACTGTGGAGGAAGCGGAGGAGGAAGCACAGTTTGTTATTGACACGCTTTCTGAAAATAAGATACAGTATCCGGTGGTTTTTGCCATGGATACGATACCAAATGAGGTTTCAAGGATTGATTCTCTGGATAAGATGGAGCGCACCAATATTGCGCTTGCGTTTATGGATAAGATTCGTGAGAACGGATATTTTCCGATGGTCTATGGGGATAAGGAATGGCTGATTCAGAAGCTGAGTTTAGGCTCCATGATCGGGTATGATGTATGGCTGTCTCAGGAGATGGATATTCCGGATTATCCATATCAGTTTGTCATGTGGCAGTATACGACGCATGGTTCCATTCCAGGAATTGCAGGAGATGCCAATCTGAATATTTGCTTTATTGATTATTCAGTGAAATAAAACCTGCAGTGATCGCAGTGATCTGTACTGATATGGAGGTTGGAATCAGGAATTAGATTGAAAAATAAGCTCGATAGCTTATTTTTCAATCAGCAATTTGAGGCTCTGACAGGAGGATTATTATGGAATATAATCCATGATGCGCTTGGAGATTTTGACCTGTTTATAAATTTTTGCATATTCGGAAGGACTTACGCCGTCAACAAAATTGATGGCGTAGTTTTTTTGCACACCTTTCTGATGAAGAAGATCCACTGCTTTATTATAGGCGACCGCCGCTTCGATCTCAGTTGGATATGTGCCGATCACATAATTGCCTTTGATATGGATCAAAGCCCGGAAAGATACGTTATTATTTTTCTCATGTCGTCTGACACCATGATAGGAGTTGAGGATCTCAATATTGGAATAGCGGAAATCCAGAGAATCTCCGTTTTTAAAGCGGTAGTCGCGTCCTTCTACAGCATAACGCTTGATGCCGTATCTGCCTGCCACGCTGATTTGGGCGCCGTAATCGGCGACAAAAAGATGACCGCCCCGCTTCATGATCTTATGAGAAGAATAGTAAAAAAGATCATCCACATCAAATTTTAAAATTTCGTCCGGTGACAAATAGTAATAAAACATCTTAGGGCGGATGTAGATGGGGTGCACGATATAGATGCCATTATCACGGTAATTAATAAGGCATACCTGCTTCTCAAACGTGAGCGTGGAAGTGGAAGAATATTTTTCCAGCACAGTATTTGGATCAGATAGAATGGAAGATGCTTCTCTGTAAGCCATATGCGCCTGCTGTGCTGTTGAAAAGCTGCCAAGGCTGATATGCTTTCCACGGTATGTTATGGAAGCACGGTAATAAACAGTATGATCCTTTTTTATGGCTGGCGTGACACCGGCAAGATGTTTTCCTTCTTTTTTCGCGTTCATATTGATTCTTAATATCAGTCCTTTTCTTAATGCATGGTCGTAAGATGTTCATCATACGACCGGAAGGTTGATGTCTTTTGATATCCCGGATTTGCTATGTGGATTATAGCAGAATATAATAGTTGTTGCAAATATTTGCAAAAAACAGGTTTCTTATGTCGGTATTTGTGGTGAACTGGACTGGTATATTTTGGGACATGTCTGAATAAAATATTAGGAAAGTATTTTTGGAGGACATGATATTTTGTATAAACGTTATTCCTGTTACTTTGTAGTATTGTATGTAATGTTGGCAATTGTATTCATTAATGCAAAACTGCTGACGGACATGAGAGAATATTCATATAGAGTACAAAAGGAATCAGTGATTGAAAGGATAAATGAGCGAAGGATTAACAAAGTATATGAAAAGACTATGGAACAGATCTATGGCAATGAAAGAACAGTAGAGTGTTTAAGTATCCATCGGAATTACCGGCTCGATCTTGATGAACAGGAGATAGAGATTCTTTGTCGTATTGTTCAGGCGGAAGCCGGCGGAGAGGATGTCATGGGCAAAATGTTGGTTGCGGATGTGATCATAAATCGTGTGGAAAACCCAAGATTTCCGGATGATGTGGAGAGTGTGGTATTTCAGCACGTCGATGGAGTCTATCAGTTTTCGCCTGTGGGAAATGGAAGGATTAATGACGTTGTTGTGACAGAAGAAACGAGGGAAGCGGTTTATGCCGCATTGTTAGGGGAAGATATCTCAGACGGGGCTTTGTATTTTATTTCAAGAAAATATGCGGACTCAGACGGACTTGCATGGTTTGAAAACAATCTTACTAGTGTTACGCAGCACGGCGGCCATGAATTTTTCAGATAGATTGCATGAAAACAACCTTTATGCTATACTTGTCTTTGGATTATTGAGAAAGGCAAGGACATAAATGATGGATATCATGTACAGCAGCACAAGAAATGCGGGTGAAAAGGTTACCGCATCAAAGGCGGTATTACAGGGACTGGCGGATGACGGCGGATTATATGTTCCGGACCGTCTGCCGGAATTAGATCTTGGATTTAGGGATATGGTTTCTATGGATTACAGGCAGATTGCTTATGAAGTGATGAAATTATTCCTGACCGATTATACAAAGGATGAGCTGATGCATTGTATTAATAGTGCATATGACAGCAAGTTTGATACAGAAGAGATTGCGCCGCTTTCATATGCGGATGGCGCTTATTATCTGGAACTCTTTCATGGGGCGACGATCGCGTTTAAGGATATGGCGTTGTCCATTCTTCCTTATCTGATGACGACGGCAGCAAAGAAGAATCAGTTAAAAGAAGAGATCGTTATTCTGACGGCGACCAGCGGGGATACCGGAAAGGCTGCAATGGCAGGCTTTGCGGATGTGGAAGGAACAAGGATCGTTGTATTTTATCCGAAGAACGGTGTCAGCGCTGTACAGGAAAAACAGATGGTGACGCAGAAAGGGAAGAATGTCAAAGTCATCGGTATCCGAGGCAATTTTGATGATGCCCAGACCGGTGTAAAGAAGATGTTTTCCGATCAGGAATTGAAAAAGGAACTGAAGGAACATGGTTTTGTATTTTCCTCTGCCAATTCCATCAATATCGGGCGTCTTGTTCCACAGATCGTTTACTATGTTTATGCCTATGTGAATCTGTTGAAAAACGGAAAGATACAGGAGGGCGATGAAATTAATGTTGTCGTTCCGACTGGTAACTTTGGAAATATTCTGGCGGCATATTACGCGAAAAATTTGGGACTTCCTATACATAAGCTGATCTGTGCGTCAAATGAAAACAAGGTATTATATGATTTCTTTCAAAGCGGCATTTACGACAGGAACAGGGAATTTGTATTGACCAGTTCCCCGTCGATGGATATCCTGATCTCCAGTAATCTGGAGCGTCTGATTTATATAATCTCGGAATGTGATTCGGAAAAGAATAGGGAGCTGATGTCAAAGCTTACAGAAACCGGTGTGTATGAAATTACTTCTGGCATGAAAGAAAAACTTGCTGATTTTTACGGCGGATATGCTTCAGAAGAAATGACGGCAAAGAAAATCCGGGATCTGTATGGAAAAACAGGATATGTAATCGATACGCATACGGCGGTTGCATCTGCGGTCTATGAAACATATAAGGCGGATTCGGAGGATGAGCGTGTCAGCGTCATCGCGTCTACGGCAAGTCCTTATAAATTTGCAAGAAGCGTTATGACTTCAATCGATTCTTCCTATCAGGATCTGGATGATTTTACACTGATAGATGAATTATGTAAGATTTCTAAGGTGGAGGTGCCAAAAGCGGTTGAGGAGATCAGACAGGCTCCGGTGCTCCATGATACCGTATGTGAAAAAGATGAGATGCAGATGATGGTAAGAGGATTTCTGGGGATATGAAACACATTTTGATGGTAGACGACAGCACGACAAATTTAAAGAGCGCGGCGGAAGTCCTGCATCCTTATTATCAACTGTCGATGGCGAAATCAGGTAAACAGGCGCTGCAGTTCTTAAAAAAGAATATACCGGATCTGATTCTTCTGGATCTGATGATGCCGGAAATGGATGGTTATTCTGTCATGGAGCAGATCAAATTGAACCCATTGACGGCCGGGATCCCCATCATCTTTTTGACGGCGGATGTCGAGCAGGCAAGTGAACGCAAAGGACTGCAAATGGGCGCGATGGATTTTATTACGAAGCCCTTTAAGGCGGAGGCCATGTTAGGCAGGATCGAAAAGGTTTTGCAGATGGAGGATATGCGTAAAAATCTTCTTGGGGAAACCGGAGAGGAAGTGCTTTCGGGACTTCATTTAGGTGAGGCGGAGGTAAAACGGGACTATACGGATGTAGAAGTATGGGAGGCGGTTCATAAGATCGATCATACGATGTTAAAAGCGTATGCGGCATGGGAAGATATCAGAAAGCTGTGTGAGGAAGCAATAGAATATCGGACAGCAAGCGTCTGTGTGCCGCCATCTTATATCGCAAGGATCAGGGAAACATACGGCGACAGATTGAAGATCTGTACGGTAATCGGCTTTCCGCTGGGATATGCGACTACTGCGGTGAAAGTATTTGAAACAGAGGATGCTGTGAAAAATGGCGCGGATGAAATCGATATGGTGATTAATATCGGGGATGTGAAAAATGACAGTTATGATTTTGTGGAACAGGAGATCAGAGCTGTACGCGCGGCATGTCAGGGGAAGATCTTAAAAGTCATTATTGAGACCTGCTATCTGACAGAGGAAGAAAAGATCCGTTTATGCCGGATCGTAACAAAGGCGGGAGCGGACTATATCAAAACTTCCACCGGCTTTGGCACGGCAGGAGCAAGGGAAGAGGATATTATACTGTTTAAAGAGAACATAGGTAAGGATGTAAAGATTAAGGCGGCCGGTGGAATCCGCACGAAAGAAGCATTGATGACATATGCGGAGCTTGGCTGTGACCGGATCGGGGCATCAGCGACGACTGACTTTATAAAATAAGGGTTTTATAGGCGTTTTAAAATGCGAGGAAGGATTAAGGGCAGTATGGAAAATAAGGTCATTAGGGAACGTGTCCATGCACTCAGGCAGAATATGAAGGCTGCCGGGGTGCATTATTATTTGGTAGTGACGGCAGATCCTCACGGGTCGGAATACATTAATGATCATTATAAGGAACGGGAATTTTTGTCGGGATTTACCGGGTCTAACGGAGATCTTCTGGTCGGGGAGGAGGAATGTCTGCTCTGGACGGACGGAAGATATTTTGTGCAGGCGGAACAGGAACTGGAAGGTACAGGCATCCTTTTGATGAGAAGCCGGCAGCAGGGTGTTCCGGAGTTGGAGGAATATTTAAAGTCTCATCTAAAGGAAGGCATGAAACTGGGATTGTATGGATTTTGTGTGAATGCCTCTCTTGGAAAAAGACTGGAGAAACTCATGAAAGAAAAGCAGGGCGAAATCGTCCATCAGAACGATCTGGCAGAATCCGTCTTTGAGGACAGACCGGCTGACAGTGGAGCTCCCATACGCATTTTAGAGAAAAGGTTGACTGGGGAAAGCTGTAGCGAAAAACTACTGCGCGTCAGGGAGAAGATGGAGGAGCGGAAAGCGGATCATCTGCTGCTTTCCGGATTAGAAGACCAGATGTGGCTGTTTAATATCAGGGGAGGCGATATTGCATGCAATCCGGTGGCATATGCATTTACCCTGATCTCAAAAGAAAAGGTGCTCGTCTATCTGAAGGAGAAATCCATAGCCGCCCTGCGTGAGAAGGAAGAGAATGTCCGTTTTGCAGAGGCGAACGGTATTGAATGGCATCCGTATCAGGATTTTATCAGGGAACTTCCGGAGCGTCTGAAACAGGCGGAGAAGACGTTTGGAAGAAAAGCAAGGGTGATGCTTGATCCCGGGGTGGTCAATTATACGGTTTGCAGGATTGTTGAGGAGTATGCGGAGACGGTGGAAACAAAGAATCCGACGGAACTCATGAAAGCGGTCAAGAATCCGGTTGAGATCGGACATATAGAGCAAGTTTATCTTTTGGACAGTGTTGCGCTCACAAGATATATCCGGTATATTAAGGAACATCGGGCGGATGGGCTGACGGAAAGCGGGGCGGCAAAGATATTGGAGGAATACCGCCGGAAGATAAAAGGGTTTATGGATCTGTCTTTCCCGACTATCAGCGCTTATGGAGCGAACGCGGCAATGATGCATTATGAGGCAGTGCCCGGAAGGGATGCGGTGTTAAGACCGGAGGGAATCTACCTGGTAGATTCCGGCGGACAGTACGAGGGCGGCACTACGGATGTGACAAGAAGCATCATTATGGGAAGTATCACACAGGAGATGAAAAAACATTACACGCTAGCAGCCGTGGGGATGCTGAGACTGCAGAATGCAGTGTTTTTATACGGCTGTACGGGACGTAATCTGGATATCCTTGCAAGAGGTCCCCTGTGGCAGCAGAGGATGGATTATAAATGTGGTACAGGCCATGGCGTCGGCTATATGCTAAGCGTACATGAAGGCCCTCAGAATATCAGCTGGAGATCTGGTAATGCGAAGGAAGCGGTCCTGGAGGAAGGCATGTTGGTATCTGATGAACCGGGGGTTTATATTGCGGGAAGCCATGGCATCCGGATCGAAAATATCCTGCTTTGTGAAAAGCGGGAATCTAATGAGGACGGTCAGTTTATGGGATTTAAACCATTGACGCTGGTGCCGCTGGATTCGGAGGGGATTGATCCGGTCTATATGGAGCGAAGCGACATCGAAGCATTGAACCGCTATCATCGGATGGTCTATGATCGGCTGTCTCCGCATCTGTCAGAGGATGAGAGGGCGTGGCTGAAGGAACAGACAAAAAGTCTGGAATGCAGTTGAAAAAATGAAAACAGACCGAAAATCCTGTTTAACCTTGAGTTTCCGCAAATTGTAACCAGAAAGTAGGTATAGCTGTCCAAAGTACAAATCTGCCGATTTTTGAAAGCATCAGACGGCCAGCTTGAGGCAGAGCTGGCAGTAAGGCGGATGACATAATTCTGTTTCAGTTCATCGAGTTTTAGAAACATCTTGTTGTCATCATAGCCCCTGTTCATAACGAAAGTGGTTTTTACAAAGAGGGCAGAATTTTCTTTCTGGCTTAGACAGTTTAAAAGAAATTTTATTGGAAAAAGATAAAATTTCTCTTTTCATTTGATAAGTAGATGATGTAAAATTAACCATAAGGAATCCTTTCTTTTTTGCTTAATAGGATTATTTGTGGTGAATTAATTTTACATCAAAAAGGAATGAGTTTCCTTATTTTTTAGCAGTTGATGAAAGTTTTATAACTAAACCGCTTGAAATTCAGTTATTGTGGATAAAACTGCGGAAGCTCAAGCAATTTAGGTATTTACTTATTTTCCTGAATATGGTATATTTTAATC
>JAIDPF010000063.1 GCA_029062895.1 Lachnospiraceae bacterium | reverse complement strand
TTCATATGTTATAGTATTCATGATGCAAACATTTATTTGCAAGATAATTTAATTTTGGGAGGTACTTAGTAATGGAAGGTACAGTTAAGTGGTTTAACGCACAGAAAGGTTATGGTTTCCTTTCAACAGCTGACGGCAAGGATGTGTTTGTACATTTCTCTGCAATTCAGAATGAAGAAGGTTATAAAACATTAACCGAAGGTCAGGCTGTAGAGTTTGATGTTGTAGAAGGCGCAAAAGGACCGCAGGCTAGCAACGTTATCAAGAAATAATCATTTCCATGATTGTTTTGAAACCAAGGTTTTAATCAGTTTTCGATGTGCCTTTTCCTAAATAATAAACTTAGTAAGTATTTAACTGACTTTGTTTTAGAATAAGCAATATTGTTTTAACGGATTAAAAACACTTAACACAAAAAGGAATCGTTCGCGATTCCTTTTTTGTTTTATCAGTTCCTAAAACGAAACCTCTTTTCAGGCTCTTTCATAGGCGCATATCTCCATCACCTTATCCAGACTCATGGAACCGCCAAACAAATCGAGCGCACTTCCAATTGTTACATTGACATGTTCATTCCCGATTCTTTTCAAATCCTCCAGATCCTGATAGTTATGTACTCCTCCCGCGTAAGTCACCGGTCTGTTTTCATACGATCCAAGCAGTTTTACAACCTCCTCTTCTATTCCGGATGCTTTTCCCTCCACATCTACCGCATGGATCAGATACTCATCACAGCTTCCTTCCAGCTTTTTTAGAAGTTCCAGATCAAGTACGGTATCTGTATATTTCTGCCACCGGTCTGTTACAATATAATATTTTCCGTCCCTTTTTCTGCAACTGAGATCCAAAACAACGTGTTCCCTGCCGACCATCTTTACCAGACGTTCCAACCGATCATAATCGATCTTTCCATCCCGAAATACAAAAGAAGTCACGATCACATGAGAAGCGCCCGCCTCCATAAACTCTTCCGCATTCTGGTCCGTGATGCCGCCGCCTGCCTGCAGTCCCATGGGATATGCCCGAAGCGCCTTCAGCGCCTGCTCTTTTGTTTTTTCGTAAAGCGGATGTTCCCTGCCATTTAACAGGATCACATGACCGCCCTTTAAATGCTTCTCCCGGTAAAGATCCGCAAAAAACGCAGCATCCTGCTCAGAAATAAAATTTTCCTTCGCACGATCCTCATGTCCCAGACTGCCGCCGACGATCTGTTTTACTCTTCCGTCATGGATATCTATACACGGTCTGAATTGCATTTTCAAATACTCCTTTTTCTATACAATATTAAATTTTTTTACAATAAACAGATTTTGGAAACTTCCAATTTTATTGATTTTAAAAACACATATTTCGTATGAAAACGCACATACTAACCACAAGGTCGAATCTTTAACATGATCTAGAAATTCTGACTTTAAGCAGACCTTGGAAAGGAGCAAGCAATTAATCATGAGAAAGCAAAGAAAATATTTTTTACCGATCCTGATTGTCGCAATGTGCTTTGCCATTACCGCATGTGGAAAGAATACTAATAAGGATACCGCCAACGGCAATACCACTAACAGCGGATCCCAAACCGCAGGCAATGACCAAAATTCCAGCAATGGCAATAACACAGCCAACAACAGCAGTACGACAAAACCGGAAAACACCGGCAGTAATATCGCTAACAATGCAGGCAACGCAGTCGACGATGTGGTAAACGGAGCAGCCAACGCTGTCAATGATGTCACAAATGGTGTAGCCAATGGGGTCGATGACGCAACCGACGCAGTTACCGGAAACGATTCCAACAAAGACAATAACAATAACTCCGGAAGCAGAAGACGTTAGAACGCCCTCTGACCAGGCGCTCCCGCAGGGTGCGCCTACTTACATATTTTACGCCTTCTCCGTAATCACACCGCAGCGGAATGCCTCTAATAAATCCTCCAGATCGTGGATACTCTCCTTCAACTGTCTACCGATATCAGTATCCGCAACATAATGTCGCATAGGATAGCCTTCTACCAGAATAGAATCTGATACGATATCCGACTCTTTCTTTACTGCCGCGTCTTTGCTTTCAAACGGTTCGTGCGCAACCAGCCACATACCGTGGGAATTGGCAATCAGCGTATATCCTGCTATCCCCGTCTTACCCTGATACGCCTTGGAAAATCCTCCGTCAATGACCAGCAGCTTACCACCACATTTGATCGGACTGTCTCCTTTTTTCAGTTCTACCGGGACATGCCCGTTGATGATATGGGAATGTTCCTCATCCAGATCAAATTCCCGGAGAATACTGTTGATCACATCCTCATTTTCTATCAATGCATAATAACTGTTCTTCTTTTCCCTGCTGGCCGCCGGATCTTCAATAAAATAGGCTTCAAATGTCGCCATTTTATCTTTACCGAATACCGGCGAGCCGGGTCCAGCCCAGATATACCACAGAATATCCTCTCCCTTACGCTTCTCTGAAATATCATGCACGGAATAATATCCTTTTCTTGCATATGCTTCCAACACATCATAAAGCTCCCGTCCACGATACTTCTTCCCGTAAATATTGACCTCACTGAAGGTTCCGTCCTCTTCCATGGGAATACAGCCATGATAGAGAAGATTGGAATTATGAACCTTGTACAGGCTTCCCTTGGAATACAGGAATCTGACATGCCTCTGCAGCTTCTCGCTATGAAGAAATGCCTGTTGAAGACGTTCCACCACCAGTGCCTCCTCCGGTGTCAGTTCGTAAGGATGCCGCGGATCCACGGTGGGGAAATCCACATCCTTGATGTCATATTCCACACCATCCACCATGACCGTCTTTTTATCATAATCAATCTTATCCAATAGCAGCCGGTCCTCCATCCCAAACTCCGGATGACGCATGATCAGCTGCCCTTCCAGTTTCAGCTGGATAATAGTGATCGCCTTATGCATCTTCATATCCAGGCTGAGATCCTTGGTATTGTAATCCGTATTATAGCGGATGGCAAATGCGCTGCAGTCCGTATGTTTATAAGTTTCCATCGCAAATGTGGCAAGAGGGATCAGATTGATGCCGTATCCGTCCTCCAGCGTATCCAGATTGCCGTATCTTGCCGAGATCCGGATCACCGTGGCGATACACGCTGTGCTGCCACTCGCCGCTCCCATCCATGAGATATCGTGATTGCCCCACTGGACATCGACGGAATGGTATTTCATCAAAGTATCCATAATGATATGCGGTCCCGGACCACGGTCAAAAATATCACCTACAATATGAAGGTGATCCACAACCATCCGCTGGATCAGATTGCAAAGCGCAATAATAAACTCCTGTGCCCGCCCGATCCGAATGATCGTATGGATAATCTCATTATAATAGCCTTCTTTATCCTGAACTTCCGCTTTCTCTGTAATCAGTTCCTCAATGATATAAGCAAAGTCCTTTGGCAACGCTTTTCTTACTTTGGATCTCGTATATTTGGAAGCGGTACGCTTCGTGATCTGTACCAGCCGGTGCAGCGTGATCTTATACCAATCATTGATATTTTCTTCTTCCTTCGTGATCAGCGCCAACTTCTCCTCCGGATAATAAATCAGCGTCGCCAGAGATTTCTTATCACTCTCCCGCAGCGTATTGCCAAACTCCTCATCGATCTTACGTTTAATAGTTCCGGAACCATTTTTAAGTACATGGTTAAACTGTTCATATTCTCCGTGGATGTCCGTCAGAAAATGCTCCGTTCCATGGGGAAGATTTAAAATGGACTGCAGATTAATGATCTCTGTAGAGGCCTCCGCAATATTCGGATATTGCTTTGCCAACTGCCTCAAAATCTTTAATTTCATTTCATCCATATAATAACCATGCCTTTCCATTTATTTTTGAATAATTTATTTTTACTTGTTTGCAAAATCAATCACATCTTTCATGTCGTACATCCCCGCAGACCTTCCTGCCAAAAACTTCGCCGCCTGAATAGCTCCCTTTGCAAAGATGGATTTAGAGTATGCCGTATGGGAAAAGGTAATCACTTCATCCGTACCGGCAAAAATCACGTCATGATCCCCTACGATGGTCCCGCCGCGCACTGCCGATATTCCTATCTCTTTACTGCCCCTCTTCTGTCTTGTCTGGCTTCTGTCGAAGATATATTCATATTCATTGCTCAATTCATCATTAATGGAATCTGCCAGTGCCAGCGCCGTACCGGAAGGCGCATCCACTTTCTGATTATGATGTTTTTCCACAATCTCAATATCGAATCCTGCCGGTGCAAGGATTGCTGCCGCCTCTTTTAAAAGTTTTAACAGCATATTGATTCCCAAAGACATATTGGCTGATTTTAATACCGCCGTTTTTGCGGATACTTCTTTTACTCTCTTTAACTGCTCCTCAGAAAGCCCTGTCGTACATAACACCACCGGCATCCGCTTTTCCTCACAATAGTCAAGCAGCGCATCAATTGCCTTGGCTGACGCAAAATCGATGATTACATCCGCCTCCACGCTGCACTCTTTTAAAGATGAAAATACCGGATAGCTGTTACTGATATGCTGCGACACATCGATCCCTGCTACAATTTCTATTTCCTCGTCCTGTGCTGCCAGATTTGTGATAACCTGTCCCATTTTTCCATTACATCCATGCATGATTACTTTTGTCATTTTAATATCCTTACCTTTCTAACAATCTGCGAATTTTAATGCACTTTATGCCGTAGGCACAATATTCGCAAAACAAATAAATTCGTTTGTAAAAGGGACAGGGATACCCCCGTCCCATCTTATCATTTCCATGATTCCGCTTTGCGGAATCTGATCACTTAAAGGATCCCATACTCCTTCATGGCTTTTTCCAGCCTTGCCGTATTCTCCGGCTCCATCTCTGTCAACGGTCTTCTCAATACGCCTGCCTCCTGTCCCTGAAGGTTCATCGCCTTTTTCACAGGGATCGGATTGACTTCACAAAACAGCGCCGCAATCAGGTCGATCGCCTCTAACTGAAGTTTTCTGCTGCCCTCCACGTCCCCGTCAAAGAACTTCTGACACATGTCATGGGTCTGCTTTGGCGCAACATTGGACAATACAGAGATCACTCCCTTTCCTCCCAGAGAAAGCAGCGGGACGATCTGATCATCATTACCGGAATAAAGATCGACATCTTCTCCTGCCAATGCCATCAGCTTCGCTACCTGAGAAATATTTCCGGTGGCATCCTTTACACCGACAATATTTTTTACCTCACGACACAACGCTACGATGGTCTCCGGAAGAATATTCACACCGCCGGTTCTGCCCGGAATATTGTAAAGAATCATCGGAATCGATACCGCATTGGCAATCATCGTAAAATGTTCCTTCAAACCCTTCTGCGTCGCCTTATTATAATATGGCGTTACCACCAAAATTCCATCCACGCCGATCTTCTCCGCCTCCTGAGAAAGATAGATCGCCGTCTCCGTACAATTGGAACCGGTACCCGCGATCACCGGAATCCGCTTAGCGACTTTCTCATTACAATAGCGGATCACCTCCAGATGTTCCTCATGCGTAAGCGTAGATGCCTCTCCTGTCGTTCCGCATACGATGATGGCATCCGTTCCATTTGCAATCTGATATTCTATATTTTTACCAAACTGCTCATAATTAACCGAACCATCTTCGTGAAACGGTGTGACAATAGCTACTCCTGCTCCTTTAAAAATTGCCATAACACTTCTCCTCTCTTTTCATCAGACGGGTACATAAAAATACGCCGACAAACAAGATGCCGGCGTTAATTCGCACATATCCGATAGCGCCCCATCTTTATAAGATGACAGTTATACAGTTATTCACTGTATCCCCAGGAAGGCACGCAACAGGTCATGTCTCCTTCGGCGTCTTCCCCTTTCCTGCATCCTCAACTGCCCCTGTAACATCCTATGCAGTACTCTTGAAAAACGCAACCTCTATCTGTTACTTTATTCAATATAACACTCTATTCCATTTCTGTCAATTAAAAAACCGCCTGCGTTTCCGCAAAAATCTCCATCCTTGATTTCCATTGGCAAAACAAATTACTTCCTGACCCAGACGATATTTTTTCTGCTCCACTCACTGCTATTCCAGTCAATATAAGAATCAAGTGCATTGCCGCTATAATAAATTGTCATATCGCTGCAACCGGAAAATGCGTCAAAGCCGATGCTTATTACACTATCCGGAATCGTTAGTTCCGTTAAATTTCTGCAATCCTGAAACGCAGCAATGCCGATGTCCGTTACACTATCCGGGATCGTGATTTCCGTCAAATCCCAGCAGCCGGAAAATGCATAATCATCAATGTTGATAATGGTATCCGGCAGTGAAATGTTCGTTAAATGATGGCAGTTTTGAAATGCCCGCCTTCCAACCTGCGTTATGCTGTCTGGAATCGTGATCTCCGTCAGCCAGCTACAACCCGCAAGCGCGCCGGTACCAATACTTGCTATAGCGCTGTCCGGTATCGTAAGTTCCGTTAGACTGCTGCAACCTTCGAATGCGTGATGACCAATATGCGTGACCCCATCCGGTATCGTAAGCTCCGTCAGACTGCTACAACCCCTAAATGCCTCATCACCAATGCGCGTTACGCTATCAGGTATATTGATTTCTTTCAAACTGCTGCAACTATAAAATGCATCATCATCGATACTTGTTATACCCTCTGGCAGCTCGAGTTCCATCAGAGCATCACAGTAGCCAAATGTATAAAACCCAATACTCGTTACGCTGTCCGGTATCGTGATTTCCGTCAGACCGCTGCAACCTGAAAATGCGCTATCACCAATGCTCATTACATTATCAGGTATCGTGATTTTCGTTAAACTATAGCAATACGCAAATGCTTTATTGCCAATACTCGTTACGCTGTCCGGCAGCGTGATCTCCGTTAAACCGCCGCAGCTCCCGAACGTCCCATCACCAATGCTCGTTATACCGTCCGGCAGCGTGATCTCCGTCAAACCGCCGCAGAATCTGAATGCATCATCACCAATACCCGTTATGCCGTCCGGCAGCGTGATCTTTGTTAAACCGCCACAGTTCCTAAATGTCTCATCATCAATGTTCGTTATACCATCCGGTATCGTGATTTCCGTCAAACCGCTGCAACCGTAAAACGCGCCCTTTCCAATATTTGTCAAAGAAGCCGGCAATGTGATCTCTGTTATGCCGCCACAATTCTCAAATGCAAAATTGTCAATCATGGTCACAGAATCAGGTATCATGATCTCCGTCAGATTGATACATTCGCCAAACGCGGATTCCCCTATACTAATTATAGAATCCGGAAGCGTGATCTTAATTAATTCGGTACAGCCGCTAAATACCCGCTTGTCAATTCTGGTGATGGAATCCGGAAGCATGACCTCCGTTAATCCGATGCAGTCACTAAATGCCCAACTGTCGATCCTCGTAACACTATCCGGTATTGTGAGTTCTGTCAAACTGCCGCATCCCTTAAATGCACTCTCGCCGATGCTTGTTACGCTATCCGGTATCGTAATCTCCTGTAGGCCTCCGCAGTCGGAAAATGTCCTCTCGTCAATTCTGGTAATGCCATCCGGCAGCCTGATCTCTGTTATGCCGCTACAGCCATAAAATGCCCACTTCTCAATTCTGGTCAGGGAATCCGACAGCGTGATCTCTGTCAAGCCGCTGCAATCCCTAAACGCGCTCTCGCCGATGTTTGTTACGCCGTCCGGCAGTTCAATCTCTCTCAATCCACTGCAGCCATAAAACGCGCTCTCGCCGACGCTCGTTAATCCATCCGACAGCGTGATCGTTCTCAATCCGCTGCACCCCTCAAATGCACTCTTACCAATGCCGGACACTCCATCCGGCAGTTCGATCTGCGTCAGACTGCCGCAACCGGAAAACGCGCTATCGTCAATATATGTCAGGGAAGACGGCAAGACGATCTCTGTCATATTTACACACCCCTTAAATGCTGCGCCGCCAATACTGCTTACGCCTTCATCAAGGATAACCAATCCTATCAGATTCCGCAGACTATTCCATGGCGCGCTGCCCGCGGAATATATGTATTCATTCATTTCTCCCGTACCTGTGATGACAAGGACTTCATCTTTATAATACCATTCCAGATCTTCACCGCATACGCCGCTTTCTTCCGGTGAATCCATTGTCAACATAATCAATCCATATGCCGGACTGACCGCCTGCTGTCCGGCTGCAGCCGGATTGCCTGACTGCGTCGCCCTCTGATATTTTGCATAGGCATCCAACAGATAATTCACGCCAAAGAAAACTCCCGCTATGGCGATCACCGCTATGATTGTTATCAATGTTATAACGTTACTCTTTTTCATCCTGCGTCTCTTTCCTATTTCATCCATAATATAATATAAAATATCTCTTCTTTGAAAACGCACTAAAAGCAAGCAAAATTTTCCCTTATAATTGTACTTGAATTTCCATAGCTTGTCACTCTCTTATAGAAAATTTAGTTTTTATTTAGAACCTTTTATAACCCCTCATATATTTCTGCTTCGCAACGCAAATCCAGTATTGGAAACACTTTCATCAGCGGTTCAAAACAAAGAACATCTCACGCAGACAATAAAGGGGGGCAACGGAATATTGCCCCGTCTGCGTGAGATGTTCTCTTGTTTTGAGCCGCGTCAAATATGCGTCTCATATCGCATGTCATATATCACAAATATATATATTTCACACCAATTCGAGTTTACTGACAGATACCTCATATGCCACTCTCCGCTCAGATTCCTCCTCCGTGATCTTTTTCATATACTCCCTACTCTGGATCCTTCCCCAGACGGCGCATCTGCTGCCTACTTCAAATGAAGAAGCATACCTTGCGTTCCTGCCCCAGCAGATACAGGGGATATAATCAGACTTGCCATAAGGACGGTTCACTGCCAGCAGAAGATCCGCGATCTCCCTTCCCAGCGGAGTCTTTCGATATACCGGCTCCTTACAGATGTATCCATCCAAAAAAATCTGGTTGGTTCTGCCGCCCTCCTCAAGTTCATCAATAAACTCGATCTCCCTTACAAATACAGACAATACCAATTTATTCTTTCTTTCCTCATGACGGTTATAGGATCGAAACTGTCCAAATACCGCCACCTTACTGCCGACATAATTCTGCGTCGTATCTAAAAGACGCTCCGATATCATCAGCGGTATAATATCCACGGAGTCGCTTAAACGATAGACCTGAATATCTACCATATAGAATCCTTCTCCGTAAATCTCATGGCTGTAAGCAAAATCACTTACGATCTCCCCCATCAGGGTTACCTGATTGTTCTCAATTACTTTTTCTGTCATAAAATCTTCTCCCTTCTTCTTATGGATAGTCCGAGTTCAATAGGTTCTTCTCCTGTCCTTCCATGTATATTCGTTGTTAAATACATGATATAACAAAAATTACCGCGATTTAAAGTATCATCCTCCGCAGAGTTCCTGATTTCCTCCTCTTTTCCTGTCATTCCGGACATTTCACGACAAATATCTTTATCTTATTCTGTCGAAAAATCCAAAAAAATGCAATACTTGCAACCAATCTTTTCAAGTGCTATACTATATGAGTTTGGTCAGCGTTATCATAATGCATCATTTTATTATAGAAAGGTTCGGTACCAGCCATGCTGAAAAAAAGAGAAGATATCCGTAACATTGCCATCATCGCCCATGTAGATCACGGTAAGACAACTTTGGTGGACGAGCTGCTTAAGCAAAGCGGTGTATTCAGAGAGAATCAGGAGGTCGCAGAGCGTGTCATGGATTCCAACGATATTGAGCGGGAACGCGGCATTACGATTCTTTCTAAAAATACAGCTGTTACTTATAAAAATACAAAAATCAATATTATCGACACCCCGGGACATGCTGATTTCGGCGGTGAAGTTGAACGCGTGCTGAAAATGGTGAATGGTGTCATCCTTGTGGTAGATGCCTTTGAGGGATCCATGCCACAGACCAAATTTGTATTGCGCAAGGCTCTGGAATTGAAGCTGCCTGTCATTGTCTGCATCAATAAGATCGACCGTCCGGAAGCACGTCCTGAAGAAGTCATTGATGAAGTATTGGAATTATTTATCGAGCTGGATGCAAGCGACGAACAGCTTGACTGCCCTTTCATCTTTGCTTCCGCAAGGGAGGGAACCGCTTCCCTCGATCTGAAAACCCCCGGCAAGGATATGGTACCTTTATTTGAAACAATTCTTGACTATATCCCTGCTCCGACAGGAGATCCTGAAGCAGGCACACAGATTTTGATCAGCACCATTGATTATAACGAATATGTAGGACGGATTGGCATTGGCAAGGTTGATAACGGAAGCGTCTGCGTCAATCAGGAAGTCGTTATTGTCAATGCCCATGATCCCGAAAAGTTAAAAAAAGTAAAGGTCAGCCGACTCTATGAGTTTGACGGTCTGGAAAAAATCGCTGTGGAAAAATCAGAGATTGGCTCCATCGTTGCCATCTCAGGCATTGCGGACATCCATATCGGAGATACGCTCTGCGCTCCGGATCATCCAGTGCCGATTCCTTTCCAGAAGATCTCCGAGCCCACCATTGCGATGAACTTTATCGTCAATGATTCTCCATTTGCAGGACAGGAAGGGAAATATGTTACCAGCCGCCATCTGCGCGACCGGTTATTCCGTGAGCTAAACACCGACGTCAGCCTCCGCGTGGAAGAAACTGATACGACGGAAGCCTTCAAGGTATCCGGCCGCGGCGAGCTCCACCTTTCTGTTTTAATTGAAAATATGCGCCGCGAGGGGTATGAATTTGCCGTCAGCAAAGCAGAGGTGCTATACCATTATGATGAGGGAGGTCATAAACTGGAACCGATGGAACTTGCATACGTGGATGTACCCGAAGAATTTTCCGGCAGCGTGATCGATAAACTGAGCCAGCGTAAAGGTGAGCTGCAAAATATGGGTACCGCCAATGGCGGATATACCCGTCTGGAATTTATCATTCCCTCCAGAGGACTGATCGGCTACCGCGGGGAGTTTATGACTGACACAAAAGGAAACGGCATTTTAAATACGGTATTTAACGGATATGCTCCATTCAAGGGTGAGATCAGCTATCGTAAACAGGGGTCCCTGATCGCCTTTGAATCCGGAGAATCCGTTACTTACGGTTTATTTAACGCACAGGAGCGGGGCACCCTTTTCATTGGTCCCGGTGAACGTGTCTATGCAGGGATGGTAATCGGAGAAAATCCCAAACAAGAAGATATCGAATTGAATGTCTGCAAGAAAAAGCAGTTGACGAATACCCGCGCCTCCGGTTCCGATGATGCCTTAAAGCTGACACCGCCTAAGATCATGAGTCTGGAACAGTGTCTGGAATTTATCGGAACAGATGAACTTTTGGAAGTGACACCAAAGCATCTGCGCATACGCAAGAAAATTTTAGATCCTACACTACGCAAGCGCGCGGCAATCAGCGCAGCTGCAAAAAAACAATAAGCTATGAAATCTGATGACTGCCGCCGAATGAAATCTTGTAAGGCGGCAGCCAAGTATTGTCATTCATCAGATCTCGTAGATCCATCCTTCCGGTGCTTTAATTCTGCCCATCTGAATACCGGTCAAAGTATCATAAAGTTTTTTGATCACCGGTCCCATCTGGGTCATGCCACTAGGGAAACAGATCTCGTTACCATGATCGACGATCTTTCCGACCGGTGAGATCACCGCAGCCGTTCCACACAAACCGCACTCTGCAAAGTCTTTTACTTCTTCAAAAGCAACCTCTCTCTCTTCCGCTTCCAGTCCAAGATATTCCTTAGCTACAATCATCAGAGACCGCCTTGTAATAGATGGCAGAATACTCGATGATTTCGGAGTCACGACCTTATTGTCTTTGGTCACGAACAGGAAATTAGCTCCGCCCGTTTCCTCAACTTTGGTACGTGTTGCAGCATCCAGATACATATTTTCATCAAACCCGTTCTTATGTGCCGTTACAATCGCATGAAGGCTCATGGCATAATTAAGTCCGGCCTTGATATGTCCCGTTCCATGAGGCGCCGCACGGTCAAAATCACTGACACATAAAGTAAGAGGCTTTGCGCCGCCCTTAAAATAAGGTCCCACGGGAGTAACAAAGATTCTAAACTGATATTCATCCGCCGGTTTTACGCCGATGACAGGATTGCTGCCGAACATATACGGTCTGATATATAAAGAAGCGCCCGATCCGTAAGGCGGTACATAGGCTTCATTTGCCTTTACAACCTTTTTTACCGCATCTAAGAATCTCTCCACCGGAAATGGCGGCATTTCCAGACGTTCCGCAGTATCATGCATCCTCTGCGCATTTAAATCGGGGCGGAAGGTCACTGTCCTGCCATCTTCCGTCGTATATGCTTTCAGACCTTCAAAACAGGTCTGTGCATACTGCAACACGCCGGCACATTCATTCATGGTAATCTCCGCGTTTTGGGTCAGACATCCGTCATCCCATGCTCCGTTCTTATAATTAGAAACATATCTCTGATCCGCCTGCACATAGCCAAATCCCAGATTCTCCCAGTCAATATTTTTCTTTTCCATTATGATCTCTCCCTTCGGTTCCACTTTCTCGATTTTGTCGTCCGATTTCGTTTTTTATCTTACATCCCATATTTACGCCTGTCAAGAATCTATAGCATTTTTTTTAATAGTATGCTATAATATACGGGATTACAAGAAACAGCACAAAACCAAATGTTTTTCGGAATTATCCTGTGCGTCATAGAAGCAGAAAGGTTTGTCATGATCAAAGATTACATAGAATCATTTATTAATTTTCTGAAAACTGATGTAAAAGACAAGAATGAAACCAAGGAACTGGCCGTCCTGATCCGTATTACTTGCTGTATCTTTGCTGTATATTATCTGATCACCGGCATTACCATAGCTTTTTTGCAGCATTATTATCTCAGTCTTTTTCTGATTTTCGCCATCGGAATCTTAGTAGGCGCGTTCATCTGCACCTATGAGAATCATACCTTTATGGGACTCGTCATCTTAAATGGCGTCCTACTGGTATTTTCCACGATACTTGCTTTATATGTAGGTTTTGATATGGATTATCATATTCCAATTTTCCTTAATATCCTGCTGGTATATTTTAATAAATCTGATCTGATGATTTTAAAGCGTATCTATGTATTTTTTATCTGTGCCTATATGATGTGCATCACACAGTTCTGCGAAGCATGGAATCACGCTCGCGTACCGGACGGATTCTTCCGCATCTTTATCCAGTCATTAAATATGCTGGTATTCTCCGCCTGCATCGGAACGGTTGCTTACTGTTTTTGTAATAAATTCAACGAAGCGGAAGAAAAGCTTAGAAGGATCAATGATAATCTGGAACGCATGGCCAATCTCGACACTCTGACCGGATTATCCAACCGCCGTCATATGAATGAGCAGATGAAAGGGCTTGTTCATGAATTTAACCGCACCGGTAAAGTCTTTACGATCGCCATCGGCGATGTGGATTTCTTTAAAAAAGTCAATGACACTTACGGACACGATACCGGCGACTATGTACTTTCCACTCTTGCCAATCAGTTTATCATGTTTATGCGCGGCAAAGGTCTGGTAGCCCGCTGGGGCGGCGAAGAGTTTCTCTTTGTATTTGAGAATATGAATATTGAAAAAGCGTTTAATAATATGGATGAACTCCGCAGAATCATTGAAGCGAAGCCAATGAAATTCAAAGAATATGATTTTCATGTCACCATGACGTACGGTATGGAAGAATTCAACGACCGGCTTGGTGTAGAAGCAACCATCAACCGTGCGGATGAAAAGCTTTATAAAGGAAAAACCGGTGGTAGGAATCAGGTCGTTATATAACCGCGTATAATACGCGGTTATAACACATAACATTCGTTATGTGATATGTTATATTATATATAGATCAACCAATTTTTTAATGATTTCCTTTGCCCAGTTTAAATAAACTGGAACCGTTGTGTCTAACAACTCTTTTATCGATTCAATATCCTGCACGGTAAGTTCACCGATTTTACTAAATACGCTTCCTGTCGCTTTTGTGCCTCCTATGGCGATCATTGCCCGCGCATGGTCTCCAAGCGCAAAATATTTGCCGATACACAATGCTCCGGCAGTAAAGTCACCGATTGCGATTGCTCCAAAGGAAAGGATTCCCAGACTGATTGCTCCCATAGAAAATATACCCACGGAAAAACTGCCTGCCGATAAAATTCCCATAGAAATGATCCCTATAGAAATTAATCCAAGAGACAGCATTCCATAAGAGATCAGCCCTAAACTCAACAGCCCAAGCGATACGATTCCTTTCGCCTTTAGTCCGATCGCAATAACGCCTCTGGCGTTCAGTCCCAACGCAACAAATCCCCTTGCATTCACCGCAATATGCCATAATGGCATTCCCCAGACTGTCTTTGCGCTTTTTCTTTCACGGAAAGGCTTTTTTGAAGAATTCTCCACTTCCTTTCTTACCGCATTATCATCTGTTTCAACCGCATCCTTTAACAGATAATCTAAGGAACAGTCAAACAATTCACTCATCCGTATCAGTTTATCAGTTTCAGGAAAAGTAATATTACTTTCCCACTTACTGACTGCCTGCCGGGAGACGCCAAGAAGGTTCGCAAGCTGCTCTTGTGTATAATTACTTTCTTTCCGTAATTTTGAAATTTTATCGCCTAATGTCATAACGTATCCTCCATTCTGAACAATCCATTCATGATCATGGTATCTTCTATCTCCCCAAATGACCACCATCATAGAAGTTCTAAATGTAAGCTACAGGTTGCGAATTAGATTTCAGGCTTATTTATAATGGAAAAACGCATTTATTTCACCTGGTTTCTCTCATATTTTACAAACTGATATTCCAGATCAAAATAGGTTTCTTCCTCACTGCTGGATGTCACCCTCCATTCGGGAGACTCATCCAGATTGGGGAAAAATGTATCCGCTTCATAGGCATGGGCAATTTTCGTTACATGCGCCGTATCACAGTACGGCAGCATCTGACGGTATATACTCTCTCCTCCAATAATATATACATCTTTAGAGTCATAAGTTTCTAAATGCTGAAGCAGCTCTTCTGTAGAATGCAGCACAACCGCTCCCTTCACCTGATAGTTCGGATCCTTTGACAATATAATATTGGTACGGTTCTTTAGGGGTTGTCCCTGCGGAAACGTTTCCAGCGTTTTTCTTCCAAGCACAACTACCTTACCCGTGGTTTCCTCACGAAACATCTTATGATCCTTCGGAATACTGACAAGCAGTTTATTCTTATTCCCAATTGCCCAATTTTCATCTACTGCAACGATCAAATTCATCTTTCTTCTCCTTTATATCGCAATCGGAATATTTTCCACCTGGGGTCCGGTCACATAATTTTCCACTTTTACATCATCTCTGGTAAACTGATAAAAATCCTTAATTTCCGGATTCAGCCAGAATTTTGGCGCGTCATAGGTGGGCCGCGTAATCAGCTCCTTAACGATTTCCACATGGCGGTCATAAATATGCGCATCCGCAATTACATGCACCAACTCCCCCGCCTGCATACCGCATACCTGCGCCAGCATATGGAGAAGTACGGCATACTGCGCAACATTCCAATTATTGGCTGCCAGCACATCTTGAGAGCGCTGATTCAACACCGCATTGAGCGTCAGCTTCTCTTCCCCCTTCTGCTGTGTCACATTGAAGGTCATACTGTAAGCGCACGGATAAAGCGCCATCTCATGGAGATCCTGATGCACATAGATATTGGTGATAATTCTGCGGCTGAAGGGATTGTTCTTCAGGTCATAGATCACACGATCTACTTGATCCATCATCCCTTCTTTATACTGATGCTTTACCCCAAGTTGATATCCGTAGGCCTTGCCGATGGAACCGTTCTCATCCGCCCATTCATCCCAGATATGACTATGCAGGTCATGGATATTATTGGATTTCCTCTGCCAGATCCAAAGCATCTCATCCGTAGCGCTTTTCAAGGCAGTCTTACGGAGCGTGATCAGTGGAAATTCTTTTCTCAGATCATACCGGTTTACGATCCCGAAACGCTTGATCGTATAGGCTAATGTCCCGTCCTCCCAATGCGGACGCACCTTTTCCCCTTCCGTACTGGTACCGTTTTCTAAAATATCCTTACACATATCAATAAATATCTGATCTGCCAAACTCATTTCTATTAATAACCATACCTTTCCTTAACCTGCGAATTTTGGGCCGCAGGCACAATATTCGCAAAACGAATTTATTCGTTTTTGAAAAACTCTTTGATTTTTCAATCTACTCTCCTTCTCACGATCTGGTTATCCGGAACAACGGTAAGCCTTATCCGATCCCCAATACCCTCGTTGCGATCTGAAAATAGATCATAAGTGACAGTGCATCTACAATCGTTGTAATAAACGGGCTTGCCATAACCGCGGGGTCAAAACCGATCTTCTTCGCAAGCATCGGAAGACTACAGCCCACCAGTTTAGCGATCAGCACTGCAAGAAACAGCGTCATGCATACCGTCAGCGCCACTGCCATCGTCACCTTGTCAAAAAACAGAAGCTTTAGTAAGTTTGCCGCCGCCAGCGATATTCCACACAAAAATGCCACCCGCATTTCCTTCCAAAGCACGCGGAACATATCTCTGAACACGATCTCATTTAAAGATAATCCACGGATAATCGTAACGCTTGACTGTCCGCCCGCATTGCCGCCGGTATCCATCAGCATCGGAATATATGCCACCAGTATCGCGCAGCTGCTCAGCGCATCTTCAAAGCCGGCAATAATGCTTCCCGTAAAGGTCGCAGAGATCATAAGAAGCAGCAGCCACGGCATCCTTTTCTTCCAGATCTCAAAAACGCCAGTTTTCATATATGCCTTATCTGACGGCACGATAGCCGCCATCTTTTCAATATCCTCCGTCGCCTCTTCCTGCATGATATCCACAACGTCATCGACGGTAATGATACCTACCAGACGGTCTTCATTATCCACAACAGGCATAGAAGTAAAGTCATATTTCTGGAACTGGTGCGCAACTTCCTCCTGATCCATCAGGGTATGGATGGATACCACGTTTTCATGCATGATATCCCCGATGATCTCATCCGGTTCACTAAGAAGCAGATAGCGCAATGCCACAGTTCCTTTCAGCGTCCGTTGATTATCCAACACATAACAGATATTGATCGTCTCGGAATCAATGCCGATCTTTTTGATACGCTCGATCGCCTGCTGAACTGTGATATTTTCCTTCAGATCAACATACTCCACCGTCATGACGCTTCCTGCGGAATCCTCAGGATATCGAAGCAGATGATTGATATCCCTTCTTGTCTCCGGGCTGGCGTTTGCGAGCAGTTTTTTAACAATATTGGCCGGCATTTCCTCCAACAGATCCGCAGCATCATCCGACATCAGATTATCAATGATATTGGCCGCTTCCTTATCGGACAATCTCGTAATGATCGACTGCTGATTCTCAATCTCCAGATAAGAAAATACGTCCGCAGCCATTGATTTGGGCAGTATCCTAAATATTTTTAACAGCTGCTCCTCCTCAAGGCTTTCCATAAAAGAAGCAATATCCGCGTCATTCATTTCCGCCAGTTCCTGGCGAAGACGGGTATATTGCTTCGTTTCAATCAATTCTTTTAATTCTTCTTCCATCATTATACCCCTGCCTTTCTCCCGGCTTTCAAGCATAATGCGGCAATTTTCGGCTAAAATAAATGCATGTTATTCCCATCCATACAAGCGCGCCGATCCGTCCACTCCAAAGCCAGGCGTTTTATTTTCCGTTCATGATAAGGAACATCATCATTACTATGAATCATAAAACCACCCCGCTTTCTTTGTGAATTATTTAAGAATCCTGATCCTTTGACCATTACGTCCATTATAAGGTATCATAACCACCCTTGTCAAGAAAAGTACATGGGCCGAGATCCTCTATTGCCAACCTGCCGGCTACGGCATCCTGTAACTTTCTGATCCTGCCCTCATAATATTGTTCTGGTATCGTTAACACCACGGTCACATTTTCCTGATAGATCACGTTCTCCATCTCCTGGCCTTCCGTCCTGCAAAGATGCTCCACCTTTCCATAGTCGTTATAGGACATGGTCAGCTTCACCTTCCTGCCCTCCCGAAGCATACCAATCTCACAGTTTTTTAAACCTTCTTTGACCGCCTGCGAATATGCTCTCACCAGTCCCCCGGTACCGAGCAGCGTCCCGCCAAAATACCGCGTCACGACGACAACAACATCCCGGAGTCCCTCTCCCGTCAGTACCTCCAGCATCGGTCTTCCTGCCGTTCCCGACGGTTCCCCGTCATCGCTGCATCTCGTAATCTCAGCATGCCTGCCGATCACCATCGCCGTGCAGTTGTGCTTTGCATCCCAATATTTCTTTTTTGTCGCTTCAATAATGGCGGCAGCTTCCTCTTCCGATGATACCGGCTGCAAGGAGGCGATAAAACGCGACTTTTTTTCAACGATCTCACCCTGTCCGCCCTTTAATAATATCTTATATGTCTGCATAAATTAATCATATCATGTCCATATTCTAAAAGAAAGCTATTTATTTTGTTTCTGAAATCTAGTATAATATATTATATATTTTTATTTTTAAATGACGAATTAGGGAAGGAAACAAAAAGAAGGCCTATGAATTATAGTAAAAAAGGCATCCGCGAGAAACAGCGAGCCCTCAACTCCAAAGGAACAAAGATCAAGAAAATGCTGGGGATCACTCTAGTGAAAGCCTTGTTAATCGCACTGATCTCATTTTGTGTAGTCATACTGTGCATGGGTATCGGCATCTTTAACGGCATCATTGCGACGGCGCCGGATATCTCAACCATCGATGTTACTCCCTCCGGTTTTGCCACGATCCTTTATGACTGTGAAGGGCACGAAATGACCAAGCTGATCGCTGAGGACTCTAACCGTACTTACGTGACTATGGATATGATTCCTGAAGATCTGGCTAATGCTTTTGTCGCTATCGAGGATGCGCGTTTTTATACCCACAACGGCATTGACATCCAAGCAATCCTGAGAGCTGCCGCCTCCGTAGTACGTACCCGTAAGCTTTCTCAGGGTGGCAGTACCATTACACAGCAGTTGATCAAAAACAATGTATTTGAAGACTTCGTTAATGAGACACCGATGGAAAGTGTCCGCCGTAAGATTCAGGAGCAGTATCTGGCTCTTGAATTGGAAAAGGTGATGAGTAAAGAGGAAATTCTGGAACTTTATATGAATTCCATCAACCTCGGTCACGGCACACTGGGCGTTCAGGCTGCTTCCCTGCGGTACTTCAATAAACCTGTATATGAACTGACCCTTTCAGAATGCGCAGTCATTGCCGGCATTACGCAGAATCCTTCCCTCTATGATCCAATCATACATCCGGACAACAATGAGGAAAAACGAGCGATTGTACTTGAATATATGAAAGAACAGGGCTATATCACGCTGGATGAATACAACGAAGCTCTGGCAGACGATGTTTATGAACGGATTCAGGTGACCAATCAAAACGTGGCTGCTTCTTCTGTTTATTCCTACTTTGTGGATGAAGTCATTGAAACCACAAACGAGGATCTGACGAAGTTATTTATTAATAACGGATATACGGAATCTCAGGCTTCCACGATGGCATATAATCTGCTTTTCAGCGGCGGTCTTAGTATTTATACGACACAGGACCCTCAGATTCAGGCAATCTGTGATGAAGTCTATATGGACGAATCTAATTATCCCGAAGGCACCAAATGGTATCTGGATTACCGTCTTTCCATCCAGAAGCCGAATGGAGACGTGGAAAATCACAGCAGGGAAATGTACGCTGCCTATTATAAAGAGATCGATCCCAAGTTTAATCTGCTTTATTCCTCTCAGGATGAAGCTTATGAAGCGATCAAGGCCTATACGGAAGCAGTCATGGAACCCGGCGATGAGATCATTGCCGAATCTATCACATTGACGCCACAGCCACAGGTATCCCTGACTGTAGAAGATCAATCCACCGGACATGTTGTTGCAATGATCGGCGGAAGAGGTCTCAAGGAGACCAGCCGCTCCCTGAACAGAGCATCCAATACGGTCCGTCAGCCCGGATCTACCTTTAAGATCGTGGCCGCTTATGCGCCGGCATTTGACAGCGCCGGCATCACGCTTGCCAGCGTATATATTGACGCGCCTTATAATTATGATAATGGCACTCCTCTGAACAATTATGATTTTAAATACCGCGGCATCTGCTCTACCCGATATGGTATTGAGCAGTCGATGAATATCGTCACCGTTAAAGTTTTAACGCAGATCACGCCGCAGCTTGGCTATGATTACCTTTTGAATTTTGGATTTTCAACTCTGGTTGACAGACGTGTCACATCAGACGGGCAGGTTTTGACCGATATCAGACAACCGCTTGCTCTAGGCGGTATTACGGACGGTGTTACCAATATGGAATTAAATGGTGCTTATGCTACGATCGCCAACGGTGGTCTATATATGGAACCGATCCTCTATACCAAGATCGTGGATCACGATGGAAATGTTCTGATTGATAATACCGTCAATCAAGATCAGCACCGTGTAATCAAAGAAACCACCGCCTTTCTTTTGACCAGCGCCATGGTAGATGTTGTCACCAAAGGTACCGGCGGATCTGTCAACTTTGGCAATATGGCAATCGCCGGCAAGACAGGTACCACCTCCTCCTATGTCGACGTATGGTTTGCGGGATTTACTCCTTATTATACCGCTACAACTTGGACTGGATACGATAATAATGTAGTCCTCACCGGTGCCGAAAGAAACCTGTCCAAAACTATGTGGCGGGCTGTCATGAGCCGTATCCATGAGGATCTTCCGTATGAGTCCTTTGACATGCCGGGAGGCATCGTAACCGCCACCATATGCAGCCGCTCCGGAAAACTGCCTATTGCGGGACTATGCGACAATCATTTAAGGACGGAATACTTTGCCGAAGGAACCGTACCTTCGGAGACCTGTGATGTCCATTACTCTGGCATGGTATGTCTGCAGAGCGGCATGTGCGCCTGCACAAACTGCCCATTTAAAGTACCCGGCGCTTTGGAACTGATGCCGATCGAAAGCAGCGCGGTTCAATCCGGTTATCCATCCTCCGGGGTAGATGCTAATGGCAATCCCATCACTTCCATGCGAACCAACAACATGTGTCCGCATAATGACGCGTTCTTTGCATCACCGGATCATATGGCAGTGCTTCAACAGCAGCTTCTGGAACTACAGTCCTTGGGATACAATGACTTCACTCTGGATGGTGTACAATAACAGACATATCATAATTTGACACAATAAAAAACGGCGGTTATCTACCGTCGTTTTTTATCTTTTTCACCAGCTATATCTTGCAATTATTCTACCGTATCATCATCTTCCGGAGAACCGTCCCCAGCAGGAGTCGAGCCACCGGTCATATACTCTGCAAGCTCAGCTTCGCTTGGAGTATTATATGAAACGCTCCCTTGATCTGTTGTGCGCAACTTATAATCCACATAATCACTATTGATATACGCTTCCTGATCCGAATATAAGAGCTTCGTCCAACCGTTGGGCAGAATCTCCAAGACCTCATATTCATTATTGGAATATGCCGATCCCAGACGATTATACTCTGTACCCGGTCCGCTTCTTACATTCACGCTTGAGTTTGCATTAGGAACAGCCACCAATACAGTAACTGCAGCAGATGGCTCTTCTTCCTCCTGATTATCCGGCGCTGCGTTTTGCGATCCTGATATTTCCTGTATCGTATAGCTATCAGAATCTACAGGTTCGTCTATCCTCGATCCTCTCATCTGTATTCGAACAATCACAACCACAATCGCGATGGTCAGACAGATCATCAAAGCTGTCAACAACGCACTGATTGTCTGTTTTTTCATAATTGATATGTATGCTCCTTATCCCATCTTATTACCGCAGCTACTACAGAATGACGCGCCTACCTTTATCGCGGCACCGCATTTAGGACATTTTGCTCCCGTCACTACCTCTGCCTGTACATTGCAGGCTGCATTATCATCTACCTCTTTGCCACAGGTCGGACAGAACTTCGTATCCGCAGCAACCTCTGCGCCACAATGCTGACACATCTTTGTTCCCTTAGCACGGCGGATAGCAGCCTCCAAGTGGTCAATTGCCTCTTCTGCTTCCTTAATATGAGCAAATTGCTCTGTAAATTCCGGCGAGGGATGATCTTTATTCTGCTCGTAAAATGCCTTACCAACCTCCCGATAGTATGCTCTTAAAGACTCCTCGCAGCTTTTGAGCTGGGAATTCAAATTGCTTACTTCCATCATAGATTTTGTCTTATTAGAAACATCATTACCGAAATTAGATATCGTAGCCCCTACCTTGTCAAAAAAAGCCATTTACCACATTCCTCCTCCTATTCAAAGATTTTGTCAATATCTGTTTTTTATTATACTCTATTTCTTCAATTTTTTCAACTATCCGGTGAATCGAATCATGCATATTTATAACATTTAAAATAAATTATACTTTATGATACAGTAAAACGCCCGAAACGCATCCTTTAAGCCAATCTTCTTCCCCATACTGTAATCTCTGGGATAATAGGATATGGGAACTTCATAAATTTTACAATGCAGTTTGGCAAGCTTTGCTGTAATCTCCGGTTCAAATCCAAATCTTTCTTCCTCCAGCTTTATATTCTGGATAATCTCCCTCTTAAACATTTTATAGCAGGTTTCCATATCCGTCAGCGCCAGATCGGAAAAAATATTAGACATAATCGTCAGCATTTTATTTCCCAGACTATGCCAGAAGTGCTTGATCATATAATATCCGCCCCTCATATATCTGGAACCGTACACGACATCCGCATCCATTCTCCCCGTTACAAAGGGCATTATTAATCTCTGATAGTCCTTCGGATCATATTCCAGATCAGCATCCTGCACAATAACCAAATCTCCTGTGGCCGCCCGAAATCCTGATCGGAGTGCTCTTCCTTTCCCACAGTTTCTCTTATGGAAAAACACTTTATCAATTTTGGACATCAACTTTTCCTTGATTAATTCCCTTGTCCCATCCGTTGAGCAATCATCAATTACAATGATCTCAAGGTTCTCCACCCCGCAGTCTCTCACGGCATCCAGACATTTTTCCAACGTATCTTTTTCATTATAGCAGGGAATAATTACTGTAAGTTTCAAATCGTTCATATCCATAGTCACAGTATTTACCTCTCTTTATCTTAGCATAATAAGTAATATCAAAACCCTCAATCAAAAATTGGTTTTTCTTTTTACCTACCCATGAAGTCCTCTTGACTGTCTGTCCATATCCTCGATGACAATATCATAAATTTCCCCAAGAGAGGCACAATACTCCAGGACCTGCCACGGTTCATTCGTATGAAAATGAATTTTGATCAGTTCTTCATCTCCGACCGCCAGCAGACAATCTCCCTTGAAGTGTTCCGTAATATAGTCATTGATCTCATCCTCGTCAAGATCCTTACCTTCGATCAATAGCTGCGTATCATATTTAAATTCTAACATGGTCCACCTCATTTCCGCACCGCTTTTATGCAATGCTGTTTAATATTTTACGCTTTTTTGTCACCTTTATGATCCATCATCCATTCCATCGCCAGAAGATATCCCGGCAGTCCCTTTCCTACGATCTGATGATCACAGGCAGGTGCGGTAACCGAAACTTTGCGGAACTCCTCCCTTGCATTGATATCGGAAATATGGATCTCCACTTTCGGCATCATCACACTGGCCAACGCGTCATGAATAGCGTAACTATAATGCGTATAAGCTCCGGGATTAATGATGATTCCCTCCGTGCCATCTGAATACGCGTCCTGTATCCTGTCTATCAACGCTCCCTCATGATTAGACTGAAATACTTCAACCTGACACTGTAGTTCTTTCGCTTTTTCCTCTATGATCTGTAACAAATAATCATAATTTTGCTGACCATAGATTTCTTTTTCCCTGATCCCCAGAAAATTCAGATTGGGACCGTTGATGATCAATAATTTCATAGATGTGCTCCATTCTGCAGATTTTTACATAAAAATAAACTTTCCTTTTTCAGTATAGCATAATTTTTGAATGAAATGTACCCTGTTTTTCACTTGCGCGCAAGGCATAATATTTCATTGACAACCTCTTCGATCGTCTTACCATCGGTTTCAATCCTATGATGCGCTGTTAATTCATACATCGGGGTACGTGCTTTCAACATTCCAGCGATCCTTGCCCGTTGATCCGTCCCCTGCAGAAGTGGGCGCTGCGTATCCCCCTTTACACGTTTTAAAATCGTTTCAGTGTCCGCCTTCAGGAAAAAAACGGTTCCAAGGCTTTTTAAGATCGCCCGGTTTTCTTCTCGTACCGGCATACCGCCGCCGGTAGAAAGAATATAAGAGGATACACTTTCTGATAATCGTCTTAAAAGTTCCGTCTCCAGTCTGCGAAACGACTCCTCTCCCTCCGTCTGGAAGATCTCATTGATGCTTCTTCCCTGCTCCTTTACGATCAAAGCATCCGTATCAATGACCTCCATACCTGTTTTTGCGTACAGTTCTTTCGCAACCGTAGATTTTCCACTGCCCATATAGCCAATCAAAATGATATTATGATTCATAGATTCCCATCGCTTCCTTCATTTGCTGCAATACATCCGCCGCCCATTCATCCGGAATAGAAATATCATTCCAAAGCTCATAGGCGTAAATTCCCTGAAACAAAAGCATCCTAAGCCCATTATAGCTTTCTCCCCCGTGTTCCTTCACCAGTTTCATAAATTTTGTTTCATAAGGATTGAAAATAAGATCGTAGCCGCACGCAATCCTGTCATAAAACGAAGCTTCCTCAATCGCCGCCACATCCGTCTTCGGGCTCATACCAAGGCTTGTTGCCTGAATGGCAAGCCAATTCCCAGAAGTTTCCGATTGCACCACATGATCTGTCCCAACGGTATCCTGTTCCATCTCATCCATAATTGCCAGATAGTCTTCTTCGTAAGAGGCAGTCTTTACTGTGGTTCCCCTGCCGACATATGCCTTCAGAAACCGTTCCGCCAGCTGCTCCGCCCTTTCCTTTGTACGGTTTAATATCAGGATCTTCTTAACTTTCGCTTCAAAGAGCATCCCGATCACAGCATTGGCAACGCCGCCCGCACCGATGACGACAACATTTTTCCCCTCCAAAGACACTCCGTCATAACACATGGCTCTGTATAATCCCGGCATATCCGTATTATATCCCTTGTAGCCATGTTCCGTGCGTACCAGGGTATTGACTGCTCCAAGAATCTCCGCTTTTTCATCTATTTCGCAAAGATACTGCATAACATCTTTTTTATAGGGGACAGTTACATTCAGTCCTTTTGCGCCAAGCGCATATGCGCCTTCTACCGCTGCCCTCAGTTGTTCCTCTTCCACTCGAAAAGCCAGATACGCATAATTATCATTATGCTTCGCCGCAAGCGCAGCATGCAGTATGGGGGAAACAGAATGTTCCACCGGATTACCCAATAAACCGAGTAATCCTGTTTTTCCATTTACTACAATTCCACTCATAATTTTTCTTCCACCATATTATTTATTTTTTACTTTCTGCTTTTGTTGATAAAAATAAAGCACAACTTTCTCCAGATATCGCTTTAAAACAATCTGTATCTCCTCTTTGGGATGGATCGGCTTCACCATGATCGTCCTGATTCCAGTCCGGTTGGCGCCCCAGATGTCTGTGAATATCTGATCTCCCACAAAAAGTGTATTCGACATGTCTGTTCCCATATGCTCCATTGCATCCAAATACCCTTTTCTTCCGGGCTTTCCCGCATCATAAATATAATCCGTTCCCACCTTGTCTGCAAACAGTTTCACTCTTGGTTCTTTATTATTGGAAAGCACCATCGTCTTCCATCCCGCCTTATGCAGTTCCTGAAATAAAGCATTGCTTCTTTCATCCGAAGGAGCGCCATGCGGCACCAGCGTATTGTCAATATCAAAGATCACGCCACGATAACCCTCTGAATAAAGCTTTCTAAAATCAATCTGATAGGTGGAATCCAGATATTCTCCCGGATAAAGTTTTTCCAGCATGCGCCCATTTTCCTTCCATAAAATTCTTCAGCCGGAACCGCCGGAAAGATTTCCCAAGTCAGCGCTGGCCAACAGAAGTTTTGTATAATCCTCTTTCGGCTCCCGGTACATCACTTCAGGTACTCCCTGTTCTATGATCTTCCCTTCCCGCATAATTAAGATTCTATCACAAAAATGATACATTGTCCGCAAATCATGGGAAATAAATAGAATAGAAATGTTATTTTTTTTCTGAATATCTCTTAGAAGTTCAAGGATCTGAGCCTGTATCGTCACATCCAGCGCAGATACCGGTTCATCCGCAATCAAAAGTTTGGGGTTCTGCATCAGAGCAAGACCAATACATACCCTCTGGCGCATCCCACCGGACAATTCAGAAGGCTTTTTATCTAACACCGATGGATCCAACCCCACCTGCTCTACCATGTCTTTTACTTTTTTCAGCCTTGTTTCTGCATCATCCTTCGTATTTAGTTTCAGCGGTTCCTGTAATATCCACGAAATCGTCTTTGCAGGATTTAGGGAGCTGTACGGGTCCTGAAACACCATCTGTACTTTATCCACCTTACAGTCAATTGACCCGCTTTGGGGGTTCACTATATGCAAAAGTGTCCTTGCAATAGTGGTCTTCCCACAGCCGCTCTCTCCAGCAAGTCCCAAGATCTCCCCTTCCTTCATCTGAAAGGTCACACCGTCCAAAACCTTCTTTTCCTGTTTCCTGCCAAAGGACAATCTCTTTGCCGGATAGGACACTACAAGATCTCGAACCGATAAAATATATTCATTTAATACATTCTCCTGCGACATAACAATACTCTCCATCATATACCACGCTGCGTCTGTTTTTCGGATCCATTATTTAACTTACCGGTATTCTGGGGATCGCGGCAATCAGACGTTTTGTATAATCTTCCTGCGGCGTTTCAAATATGGCATCACATTCACCTTCCTCCACAATACGCCCGTCTTTCATCACAATCACACGATGACAGAGCTGCCGCACCAGACTAAGATCATGGGAAATGAACATAATCGCCGTATGGTCCTTTTGGTTAATCTTCTTTAACAGTTGTATAATCTGCGCCTGTACAGTTACGTCTAAGGCCGTCGTCGGCTCATCCGCGATCAAAAGTCTGGGTCCCGACACCATCGCCGCCGCAATCATCACGCGCTGGCGCATCCCACCGGAAAGTTCATGCGGATAACTGTCATATACCCGTTCCACATCCTCCAGTTCCACCTTGTCCAGCCACTCCAGAGTCGCCCGCTTCTGTTCTTCCTTCGTCATATTAAAATGAATGCGGAGCGCCTCTTCCACCTGCTTTCCAATCCTCATCGTCGGATTTAACGCCGTCATCGGTTCCTGAAAGATCATGCTGATCTCATTGCCCTGGAGCTTTCTTAGATCAGAACGCCGCATGGAAAGAAGGTCCTCCCCATCGAACAAAATCCTGCCCGTTTTTTTCATATCCTTTCGGGACAGCAGTCCTGCGACCGCCAGCGCCGTCATGGATTTTCCGGAACCGGACTCGCCCACGATACCAAGGATCTCCCCTTCCTCCAACGAAAAAGAAACGTCCTCCACCACACGCTCCGGAAGCAAATGATCATAAAATTCAATTGTGAGCTGCTCTATGGTCAAAAGCATTCTATCGTTCTCCATTTCTGGCTTCAAGTATTCAGCCCCTCTGACATCATGGAAAATCCCAGCACCATCAATACAATCATCAGTCCCGGAAATACCGCATACCATGGAATCGTAAATAAAAATGACTGCGCCTCGGAAAGCATCCTGCCAAGCGACGCGTCAGGCGGCTGGATCCCGATACCAAGATAACTCAGACCAGCCTCCGCCAAAACCGCGTTATTGAATCCGATGATGATCGACGATATCAGAATCGGTAAAATATTGGGCAGAATATGTACAAAAATAATCCTGAAATGAGACGCCCCCATCAGTCTTGCGCTGGTCACATAATCCAGACTTTTCTGCTTCATATATTCTGATCTGACGATCCTTGCAAAGCTTGGGATAAACGCGATCCCCAGCGCCAATGTAACATTGACCGTTCCCATCCCCAGAAGGCTTACCATAACAAGTGCCAAAAGGATGCTGGGAAATGAAAATAACGCGTCGTTCACCCGCATCAGCACTTCGTCCAGAAGTCCACCAAAATATCCCGTCAGCGCGCCCACAAGCAAGCCAAAGAAAGTGCCGATGGCGACTGTTACAACAGAAATAAAAAAGGTATTTCTGATCCCCTCCATTACGCGACTGAAGATATCTCTTCCAAAATTATCACACCCCATCCAGTGCTGCCAGGAAATACCGGTATTTTTTGCCGCCAGATTCATAGCGTCCGGATCATACGGCGTATAGAAACACCCGATCAATGCCAGAAGCGCCAGAACTGCGGTAATACCTGCGCCAATCATAAAATACGCGTTATGATATTTACTTTTCATGCGCTTCCTCCCTTCCGCCAACATATGTAGCAGCTATGCCGCAACTCAGGTTTGAATGAAAATGCCGCTATTATGATTCGGCAATTCTTGCATCTAATACGCGATATAAGATATCCACCAGAAAATTAGTCACCAATACCAATACCGCGATCAGTATGATGATGGCTTCCACCACCGGAAAATCACGATTCGATATGGAAGTTAACAAGATCCGCCCCAGTCCCGGAATGTTAAATACCTGCTCAACCACAATACTCCCTGCGATCATATCCGTAAAAGCCATCCCCCAAAAAGTTACGACAGGAAGCATCGCATTTCTTAGTACATGGCGGTAAAGCACTTCCGTCGTGCTGTTTCCCCTGCTGTATGCTGTTCTGACATAATCTTTCTTCGCTTCCGTCAGGATCGAACTCCTGATCAATTTCACCGCCATGGCGCATTTGGGTATCGCGATGGCAATGGACGGCATGATCAGATATTTCAAAAATCCCCAAAAATCCTTGGTATAGGAAACATAACCGCCCGGGCGGAACCATTTCAGCACCAGTCCGAACACATAGGTAAATATGATTCCCAGAAAAAATGCCGGAATCGACATCATCACCTGATTGACTGCATAACCAACTTTATCTAACCTGCTGCCGGTATATTTCGCCAGCAGAACACCAATCGGCACCGAGCAGACAATTGTAAGCAGCAGCGCAATCACCGACATCGTCATCGTGATCGGCAGCTTTTCCACGATCATGGACGATACCGGAATATGATAGCTGTAAGATTCTCCGAGATCACCGCGGAGAAAACTCCCTACCCACTCGCCATATCGTACTAAAAACGGACGGTTCAACCCCATCTGTTCCCGAAGCTGCGCCACACTCTCCTGCGTTGCATTTGTCCCCAGCAGCGAAGTCGCCGGGTCTCCGGGGATAATGGCAAATGCAGCAAATACAAAAAATGATACCACCAGAAGCGTGGCGCACATTGATAAGAACTTTTTTATATAATACATAACCATGTTCTTATGCCCCTTTCTCTTCTGATGGTATCCTTTGTCTCCGGCGCAATTTATTTGCCGCTAAACATATTATTTATAATACAACTTTGCAAAATCCTGCACATAAATCGGATAAAATTCGTATCCTCCGATATTTTCATTGATCGCCACAAATGACGGCAGATCCTGAATATATACATTAGCCGCTTCCGTAGACAAAATGCTCAGACATTCTTTATAATATTCTGTCTGACTCGCATCATCCACCGTGGCAATCGCATTGGCAAATGCGGCATCATAGTCAGCGGAATTAAAGTTGATAAAGTTTTTACCATTGTCCGATACAAAACGCTGCAGCAAGGCTCTTGCCGTCAGTTCGCTCGCATCCACGCCCACAACGGTTGCCTCGAAATTACGTCCCACATAAACATCTGATAACCATGTATCCCACTCAACCAGATTGATCTTAGCATCCACTCCGATCTCCTTGAGCTGTTCCACCAGCACCTGCGCCGTGGAAACATGGGGCGCGTAATTGGAAGGCACCGTAATAGAAAAGGAAAATCCGTTGGGATATCCTGCGTCAGCTAAAAGCGTTCTTGCCATTTCCAGATCCTGATCATAAGTGTGATTTAAGCTTTCCTCATAATATTTACCAAATGCCGGAAATACACTGCTTCCAAGCTCCGTCCCCTTACCGTCGGATACATAATCCATGATCTCCTGCGGATTGATGGCATAGCAAAGCGCCTGACGTACCCTGACGTCGTCAAATGGCTCCACAGCATTGTTCAGATACATCGCCTGCACCAGATTCATGGTACCCTCCAGAATCTCATACTGGCTTCCTTCCAGCTCCTTCACCTGAGCATCTGTAATGCGGCAGTACATATCAATAGAACCGCCCAACAGTTCCATCGTGATCGCATCCGGATTGGCACAGATCTTCAGGGTGACATTACGGATATGCGCCGGTTCACCCCAATAGCCATCATAGGCCTCCAGTATAATGGATTCCTGCGGCGTCCTGCTGATAAAACGATACGGACCGGTTCCGATCACCACATTGTTCGGATCCGTATTGGACGCCGGCATAATCGCCGTAGTCATGGACGCCAGAAACTCTGTATCCGGTTCCTTTAATGTGATGACAACCGTCCTCTCATCCGTTTTCTCAATACCGGCAATATTAGAAAATGCCGCCACCAGCGGGTCCCCTGCTGAAGTGTCGGCACAGCGTTCAATGGAATAAATAACATCCTCTGCCGTCACCGCACTTCCATCATGGAAGGTTACCCCATCCCTCAATGTAAAGGTATAAACCTTTCCGTCTTCGCTTATGACATGGTCTTCGGCTAAGGCATCATTCAGATTACCCTCGGAATCGTATTTCACAAGTCCCTCATAGATATTGAACAGGATCTCATCTGTTCCTGCCGCGTTCACAATGTGCGGGTCAAGACCGTCTTCCAAGTCCTGTGGAATACCAATGGTAATCGAATCCAAAGAAGCGCCTTCCGCCTTATCGCCTGAGCATCCACCCAGTGTAATAGTCGTCGTCATAAGCACACCTGCCAAAAACAGACCAAACAGTCTCTTTCCTGCTTTCATGCTTGTTCCTCCTTTGAGAATATTTAGTTGTCGCCCATATTGTATTATGAAATCTACAAAAATGCAACTTTTTTTGCAAATAAGCACATATTCAAATAATTGCTCTACCAGTTCTCATATTCCGCTTCCGTTAAGGTAATCCCATTTGCCCCCAGCGGGATCTCATGATCCAGTCCGACAAACATTCCATCCTGCTGCCACAATACTTCCTTGACAAAAGCATATTTTTCCTCATCCCATGTCGTAAAATCATCCAGCACCAATCCGCCGGTATCACCGGAATTGGCGTTAAAACACCAGAAGGTATAATGCAGATGATACTTCCCGATCAGAGTCCGCAGATGTGTCATCCATGTCAGATTCGGTTCACGCATAAAACCGCCCCACTCTCCGAGCAGGAGAGGTGCCGTGCCATCCTCATAGATATAGAACCAGTTATCGCGCCAGCAGTCCTCCAACAGAGAATCATAATCATATCCATCATAAAACCAAGGCTGCTGATAGACCGTAGGTCCGTAATCATGTGGAGAATAGACCAGTTTATTATTAAACTCTCCCAGATCCACCGGATAATCCCTTACACCACGCAGATTGCCTCCCCACCAGTTAAAATAATAATCATCCTCATCCGTGGAATGATAATCGCCATTGGACGTAATATCCACCGGATATATCTCCAGTCCTTCTATTAAGATCAATACATTCGGATTGACCGCAAGGATCTGTGCCGCCGTCTTTTCCGCAACATATTTCCAATTATTCGGATCTGTCGAATCATTCCAGATCGCCTTATTTTGTTCATACGGCTTACCGTGCGGCTCATTCTTCAGATCAAACGCAATGATCGTATCATTATTCTTATAACGATCCGCCACCCATACCCATGCTTCAATAAAATCCGCTTCGTCGATCTCGCCGTCTACCCATAGATTGACCGTATGACCCGACGCATTGGTCATGGCGCAGTGGGTATCCAGCAGCACCTTGATACCGTTCTGTTCGCACAGATCCAGAACATAATCAAATATCTCCAAAGAGTTCATGCCCACCAGATAATCATTAGTCGCCTGATTAAAATTTGCCGTAGGATACTCCCCATTCTTCCACTGCAATAATAACTGGGTAGAAATAGGAATCCTTAAAATATTAAATCCGTGATCGGCAATCGCCTTGATAGAGCTGTTAAGATCACAGGTCCAGAGTCCGTCAAAACAATTCGTACCCGTATTATAGCCAAACCAGTTGATACCGGTCAGCCAGACCGGTTTACCGCTGGCATCGACGATCCGGTTGCCCTCTACAAAAAGCCAGTCACCCTCCGTTGACTGGGAAGCATTACTGGTAAATACCACCGGAGCTCCTTCGGAAGCGGATACATCAGACCCGCTCTCTGTCAGATCCGCAACCCCGGCATCCTGTCCATTCTCTCCGTTTCCATTCTGCAGGATGATTTCCTGCGCCGCGCTTCCGGCGGAAGCCGACATTTCTCCTCCCTCCGTCACGGAAGGCTCCTCTACCTGTTCTGCCATCTCCGTCGACCGCTCTGAGCTTTTGCCCATGCGTATCAAAAATACTCCAAAGACCGCAAGAAAAACTACACCCAGCACGCCGCATATCATAAAAATCACTTTTTCTGTTTTTTTCTGATCCATCCGATCATCCCCCATCTTTATATTAAGTACAGCATAGCATATTTATTTTCATAAATAAAGATGATAAAAGATTATACGGCGGAGTAGTCCGCCGCATATAGTATCCGTTCCTATGCATGATACCCGAAATCTTTCCTATGTTTAAAAATCAAATGCGTCTATATCAAAGTCTTCCGGAATGATTGTCGAGTTATAAAGGAACCACTGACCACCATCTTTCCCCGCCATGATCAGTTCTTCTGTGTCGAGCGTAGCACCGCCTCCTTCGTAATGCTCCTCCAGCAGACACAGGCAAGCATCCGAAATATTCGCGGGCGGCACCTCGCTACCCCAGAGGAGATACGAAAAGGCTTCCAGTTCACTTTCAGAAAGTGCCTCCTTTGCAGTAATCGTATAAGTAACCGTTAAACTACCTCCAAAAAGGGAATTTATCATCTCATTGTATTCTTCCGCATCGTCCACACCATCGTTGTAACAAGCTTTTGCCAATGCATACTCCCTGATTACGGGATGAAAAGCCATAAAAGCTTCCTCTACATCAAAATCTTCATATGCATACATATAATGTTCTATCGCTTCTTCAACGGAAGCATATCCCTCATCCCCCGTATACACTGGCTGTACATATAAGGTATCGCTAATAACCTCTTCCGAATTGATATCAATAATGTACCACTTACCATCTTCTTCTCCCAGAAAATAGTTTTCCACCATAACTACGGTTCCATTGCTTCCCGAAAAAGTCTCTTTCAGATCAAATTGCCATACGCCACGCATGCCAAAATCAAACTTTGTACCAAAATAATCTTCTACTTGACGGAGAATAGAGTTCCACTCTCTTCCTTTCAGATAAGTTATCTCCATAATTTCATATTCCGATGAAAAACCTCCATAAAGGGAATTTCTCTGCTCTACAAAATCTCCCATATCTCCCAAACCATTTTGGAGCACCCACTGCTCTAAAAATACATCCCTTATTTCCGGATGCATAAGACCATATGCATCTTCCATCTTCTCACTGTCACATTCGTCGATCGCTTCACTATATAAGACCATAAATTCATCAATCAATTCCGTTGTTAAGTAATCCGTAATCGAGAAAGAAACGTCATTCTTTATGATTTTATCCGTTGTGACCGCAATAATATACCAGTCATCCTCATCTTTTCCCACAAAATAATTATCACGCACTTTAAGCGTTCCATTGTCTCCGGAATAAACCTCTGTCACCTGATAAGCATATACCTTAGCAATATCCAGATCAGCGTCGTAGGAATCGTCTATTTCCGAAAGAAGGTCTTCCAATTCCTCTTCTGAAAGTCTTTTGGAGTTATTGATCTCATACGTCAGTTCCATGTCGCCAAAATACAGATCAAGATACCGTTCCAAACCAGTCAGACCAGACATCATATATTCATCCAACTGCTCATCGATCACGCCGTCCCTGACATCCGGATGGAACATTTCATAAGCGTCTTCAAGATGCAGTCGCCCATACGCTTTCATAAAAGCGGCAATCATTTCCTCGCTGGCATCCATATCCTGTTGTTCCCTGTACTTCAACATTCCAAACGCGCCCGCCCCAAGCAGCAAAAGAAGCCCAAAAATAATACCCGCTATCACAAACCCTGTTTTTTTCTTCTTAGGCGGCGTCTCCAAAGCGCCATTAACGCTCATGCCAAATGTCGTCTGAGAGTCCATTCCCATTTCCATCTGATTCACCTGATTTTCATCCATCGTAGATCATCCTTTCTCAAACTAATAGCCATGCCTTTCCGTAACCTGCAAACTTTAATGCACTTTAGTGCTATGCTGTAGGCGCAATAATTGCAAAACGAATAAATTCGTTTATGAAAAATCGAAGATTTTTCAATCTAACTCCTTTACCGCCTGCGACATACAAAACAATATCTTATTTAAAGATTTGTAATGTGCATTATATCATAATAGCACAATTCATATCAACTATTTTTCTTACAATAAAAAAGGGCGCTATTGTAGCGTCCTTTCAAAAAATCACATTTCTAAATTTAATAATGCTGCCATACTACGCGTTTTCTATGATAACGCCCTTATGCAATTGGAGCGCATAGCATAATTAGCCATGGACTTTCTAAACTCTCCATTAGAAGTACATGCCATATCCGGCGGCTCCAGATCAGTTAATATACCCGGCTGTCCACGCTCATTCTGCCTGTCATCCTTTGCCACATCATAATACGCAGTACATTCTACTGCCACTTCAACAGCGTCCCAAATTTCTACTGGGGTTCCGTCATAAATCCTACCGACGATCCCGTTTTCCATATTCCCATCTTCATTTTCCATATTCCCATCTTCATTAACATACTGATCATAGTCTGTCTGCGCAATGACCGAATCGTCACATTCATTTTCTTCCATCTCAGACTGCTGCTCATTCTGACCAAACACATCAAGAACTGCTACACCCGGTTCTAATGATGCCTGCAGCAACGCATCCTGAGCAGACGCAACTGCCTCAGCCATCTGATCATCGAACACTGTCAGGCGTATCACCTCCATCGGGAAATCTTCCGACATCTGTGCCATTCCCGCAGCCATAGCAGATTCAGCTCCATAAACAGTCGCCCTGTGCACAACAACGCAAACAAGGAGCAACATTGCCGCCACGGACAATATATTGATCAACTTATACAACATTTGATCCTGTTTTCTGATCCAGTCCATTTCTTCAGGCCAGTCTCTCTTCTTCATCCTTGTCCCTCTTTTTTCTTCGCAGTGCTTATATGGAAATCTATCCTTCTTTTGCCAAATCAATCTAATCTGTTCATTTCCACATTCTCAGATCGGCTACATTTGTTACGAAATTGTTACAATTTTGTGTCGATGCAGTAATTATAACACAATTTTTTAATTCGTCAACTACTAATTTTAGTCTGTTTTTTCCGTTTAATCTCTCTATTTTCCTTGTAAAATCTATATCATGTGTTTATTATTTTATTTCCCACTATATGTTTGAAATATTACAGAAATATTTCATTTATTTTTTTATAATTTTTTAATAATTGGAGGCTGCAACGAAAATAAATATTTTATCTCCCGGCGAGCCGCCATACTTTACATTTCATCGGAAAGATGTCATAATAGATATAATGCTTTAACACATTAAAGCAGCAAAACAGATTGATAATGCAGAAAAAGAAATCTACATTATAGAAAAGAAATGGAGAAAAAGCTATGCCAATTACGGAAATTTTGGAAGAAAACTGCAGAAAATACGGTTCCGACATCGCCTTGGTTGAGATCAATCCTGAAATCAAAGAGACACGGCGCGTCACATGGAAAGAATATGAACTGATCGAGCCCAATCCCACGACCCACTACCGCCGTGAGATCACATGGAATGTGTTTAATGAAAAGGCGAACCGGTTCGCCAACATGCTTTTAGACCGAGGGATCAAGAAAGGCGATAAGGTTGCCATTCTTCTAATGAACTGTCTGGAATGGCTGCCAATCTATTTTGGCATCTTAAAAACCGGCGCGCTTGCCGTACCGTTAAATTTCCGATATGCATCTGACGAAATCGAATATTGCCTGAATCTCTCCGAGTCGGACATCCTTGTATTTGGTCCGGAATTTATCGGACGAGTAGAAGAGATCGCCGAACGTATCAGCAAAAACCGTCTGCTGTTCTATGTAGGCGACAACTGTCCTACCTTTGCGGAAGACTATACGGCATTAACGGCAAACTGCTCCAGTGTTTCACCGAATATCAAGCTGACAGATGACGACGATGCCGCAATTTACTTTTCTTCCGGCACAACAGGTTTTCCAAAAGCAATCCTACATAAACATTTGAGTCTGATGCATTCCTGCAAGGTAGAGCAAAACCATCACGGACAGACAAAGGATGATATCTTTTTATGTATTCCGCCGCTATACCATACCGGTGCAAAGATGCATTGGTTTGGCAGCTTCCTTGTAGGTGCCAAATCCGTCCTTTTAAAAGGAACGAAACCTGATATCATCTTAAACGCCGTATCGCAGGAACGTTGCTCCATCGTCTGGCTGCTTGTCCCTTGGGCGCAGGATATCTTAGACGCCATCGACCGCGGCGAAATCAATATCGACAGACTGGAACTTTCCCAATGGAGACTGATGCACATCGGCGCGCAGCCGGTTCCTCCCAGCCTGATCAAACGATGGAAAGAAATATTTCCGGATCATCAGTATGATACCAATTACGGTCTCTCCGAATCCATCGGACCGGGCGCGGTTCACCTTGGCGTAGAGAATATCCATAAAGTCGGCGCCATCGGAAAAGCCGGTTACGGCTGGGAAGTAATGATCGCCAATCCCGACGGAAGCCCTGTGAAAAAGGGAGATGTCGGTGAGCTTCTTCTGAAAGGACCGGGTGTCATGACCTGTTACTACAATGATCCCGAAGCTACCGCTGAAACTTTAAAAGACGGCTGGCTTTATACCGGCGATATGGCGATGGAAGATGAGGACGGTTTTATCTTTCTGGTTGACAGAAAAAAAGACGTGGTTATTTCCGGCGGTGAGAATATCTATCCGGTACAAATCGAAGATTTCCTCCGCACCAACGACAAGGTCAAAGATGTGGCCGTCATCGGTCTTCCGGATAAGCGTCTTGGCGAAATTACGGCAGCCATTATAGAAATCAAAGAAGGAATGACTTCTACAGAAGAAGAGATTCAGGAATTCTGCACGAAGCTTCCTCGTTATAAACGTCCCCGTAAGATTATCTTTGCCGATGTTCCCAGAAATCCTACGGGCAAGATCGAGAAACCGAAGCTTCGGGAAATCTATGGCGCTGATCATCTTGTTGCTGCGCAAAATCAAAGTTAATGGGACGCTGATTATATTACCTAAAAATAGATGAAAACACAGTCAGTAATCAAAAAACGGCTTCTAAGGAGTTTATGGCACCTTTTAGAAGTCGTTTTTCTATGTTATATCCCTGATTCACAGTTCACCCGGCTCAGTCTTCCGCCAGCACGATGATATAATCACCTGCAGCATAGACCACTTCCTCTTCTTTTTTGGGATTTGTGATCACATCAAACCCATGGCCGTTCTCCTTACGATATCCGACTGCAACTTCACTCTTAAGCGCAGCGCTTGCTGATACGGTGTAGAAGTTTACCGGTTCTCCCATTTTTACATAATCTCCCGCAGGTCTGAAGTAGATCTCAGAGCCCTCTTCCTGCAACAGTTCCGCAAAGACGTTCGCCAGTTCTCTGTTCTCGCTTACCTGCGTCATGATCAGATTGATAATGTTGCTGCCGATGATAAAATCCTCTTCTCTGATCTGGGAAGCCAACCGCTGGTTCCCACTCTTCATCAACTCGCTTGTAATGGAAAAATCAAGATTCTTCTTGATGGCAATATCCTTCAGGAAGATCAGCTGCAGTAACGTATCTGCATCCGACTTCTCCGCATTCTCCGTATCATCATTTAAAATCAGAATCTTCTTAATGTTATCTGTGACAACCTGCTCCAATACTTTCCGGTTCGTCTCTTTTTCCCGAATATGTGTGATCTGTAAGTTTTCAAATTGATCCAGTGCAAATGGAAGTTCTTCGATACAAACGATAATGATCTCGGAGCCTTTTTTTACAAATTTATCATACTCCTCCAGAATCCCCTCCATCTTTTCATTGATACCAAGCATCAGGATCTTCTCCTGCTCCCGCTTCATCTTTGTATCGTGTTCAACGATCTGTTCTTTCTTCACCAGCTCTGCGGGCTCATTTACCCGAAAAGCACCGTCGTCTTCTTCCAAAAGAATCAGCTTGTCCTCCTTTTCAATCACCATATCCATCGGCGGATTCAAGTAAGATTTATTATCATGCCAGATACCAAATACAATCTCTTTAGAAAATCTGTTAAGACTTTCTCCAAAGGTACAGCCTGCCAGCTCCGGCACGCTCTCGTAATAAAGTTCATCTCCGTCATAATCGAACAGCTCCACTAATACCTGATAGATACCGGCACAGCGGCAGGAATGCGCAATAATTCTGGAGATCGCCCTGCTTGCGTATATGATCTCCGCCCTGCCTTCTCCCGCGATCATGGCAGCATCGACATTCTCCTCATCATGAATCACGGCAACCATATAAAGTTCCTCATGAAGAAGCTCATGGTTCTTCATATAACTGTTGGCAGACAGGATGATCTTAATAACAGAAGCATCATCATATTCATTGATGATAACACACTTGCTGGTTTCCATGGAACACTGCTCATACAGATGCTGATCGCTCAAGGAACCGCTTCGGCAGATGATCCTCGTTGTCCTCGTATCAGGAAACTTATCATGGATCATTTTTTCCATATCCTCTTTTTCTTCCGTTCCCACGACTACAATACAGCCATCCTTATGGTTGCTGTTTGCTTCGATCAACTCTGATAACAGCGTGTAAATATTATCATTAAATCCGAGTATGACCACATGGTTTTCCTCTATGATCTTGGAAAATCCTTTTCTCAGCTGATTTAGTTTTTCCTCTATACCGGCGGAAATAATACCGATCAAAATACTCATCACCAGCACGCCATACAGGGTAAGTACCGACATACCGATCAGATAGGCAATGCTGCTGTCTTCCGGGGCACCGGAAAGCACTCCCGGATCCAGTGCGTGCATGATGGCGTTCCACGTCTGATGCCCAATACCGGTCTCTGTGCCGAATATGGTAACCAGAGCGCCAACCACTACTGCCACCAGCAGCGTCAGCCAGAACAGAATCTTGACCAGAGAGACCGTTCCCTTTGACATAATATTATCTATTTTATATTGAAATTTTTCTCTTGGACTACGCTTCAATGTCTTATCCCCCCAGCAAGTATTTTTTTTATTTTATAAAAATTGCAGACAAAAAGCAATAAGACATTTCATCTGTCCCTATTTAACATTTCAAATAAATATTGACGATCGCAATATTGTGATGTATGATATTTTCAGTGACCAGATGGTCACTGAATTTTTATCACACTGATGACCAGATGGTCAACAGCAGGGAGGAACGATGCCCGCAAAACTATTTTTTGAATTGGAAACAGATAAACAAAGGAAGATCATAGACGTCGGAATATCCGAATTTGCAACATATGGATTTTCCAATAGCTCCACTAACAGAATTGTCCAAAATGCCGGGATCAGTAAAGGGAGTTTGTTCAAGTATTTTGCTAATAAAGAAGATTTTTTCTTCTTTATCCTTGACGCTGTCACAGCGGAGTTAACTGAAGATCTTGATAAAGCGGCAACCAACTTTTCACAAGAACTGTTCCAAAGAGTCATTGATTATTCCACGGCAGAATTTTTCTGGTATCTTCATAATCCTGAAAAATATAGATTGATCATGATGGCATTTTCCCAAAATGATGCGGAAATATATCCAAAAGTTACGGCACGATACGCGAACCAAGAGCAGGATATCTATTACCGGCTTTTGGAAGATATCAATACAGATCATTTCCGCTGGGAAAGGGAAATGACGATTGACATACTCAAATGGTTTTTGAAAGGATTTAATGAAGATTTTATCAGGGGAACTAACCTAGAACAACATGACCTTGAACGCATCAAAAATGATTATGTAAAAAGTCTTTTGACACATATGGAAGTCCTTAAAAACGGTCTATTAAAATAAACGGGAGATCATCATGCTTTTTCATGCAAAAAATGGGAACGTCCAAGTTGACGGCACAGATATGAACTATGTTTCTTTCGGCAAAGGCGATAACGTCCTGATCATGCTTCCCGGATTGGGAGACGGGTTAACAACGGTAAAAGGCATGGCCTTACCTCTTTCTATGACTTACAAAGCATATGCAAGGGATTATACTGTATATGTTTTCAGCCGGAAAAATGAGTTTCCGGAAAGTTACACTACGCGGGATATGGCTGCGGATCAGGCAAAAGCAATGAAACATCTTGGTATTGCCAACGCAAATGTCCTGGGGGTATCCCAAGGTGGAATGATCGCCCAGTATCTTGCCATTGATCACCCCGAACTGGTCAAAAAACTGGTATTGGCCGTTACGCTTGCCAAACAAAACGAAGTCATACAAGAAAGCGTAAGTAATTGGATCTCTATGGCTGAGCATGGAGACTACAAGTCTCTGATGGTGGATACGGCAGAAAAATCCTATTCGGAAAAATACTTAAAAAGATACAAATATCTTATTCCGCTTTTGGAACACATAGGAAAGCCAAAAGATTTTAAGCGCTTTCTTATTCAGGCAGATTCCTGTCTTCACCACAATGCCTATTTAGAGTTGGATAAGATCTTGTGCCCTACCTTAATCATAGGCGGAGCATGTGACAAAATCGTTGGAAAAACCGCATCGTTAGAATTGGCAGATAGAATTAAAAATAGTGAATGTTTCATTTATAACGACCTTGGTCATGCTGCATATGAAGAAGCCGTTGACTTTGATCAACGCATCTTGCGCTTCCTTTTGCAGTAAGTGGACCTGGCGGGATTTGAACCCGCGTCCGAAATATCCGCCATCGCTCTTCTACTATCATAGTCTGTGGATTAACATTCCCTCTGCCGTCCCGTCATAGACACCGTTACGGTTTTAGTAGCTTCATGGATCTGCTACATGCGCAAAGCTTAGCATGCACGTTTCCTACAAGTCCGATGCCCTGTTCCTAATGTGTAGGTGCATTAGGGAGGACAGCTGCCCTTAGGCAGCGTATGCTAAATTGTCTTCAGCGTTTATTTTTAATTTGTGATTTGACGCATCACCTGCGGATAGCTTCTTCAACTTAAGACACCCCGTCGAAACCTTTCAAGCCCATAGTTGATTACATATACATAACTGAATTTCCCTTTTCTGATTTCCTCCTTTCCTGTAGTTCTTACACAATTACATAACTCTGTTTGGATATTACAAATTAAGAATAGCACATCCGTCCCGATCCATCAACCAGAAAATAATGCTACAGGTTCTTTACCTTAAACTCCCGCTCCACTTCACGCCTCTGATCTCGTTTGGCAATGGCTTCACGCTTGTCGTAAAGCTTCTTTCCTTTCACAAGAGCCACCTCTACTTTCGCCCTGCCATTCTTGAAATAGACCTGCAGCGGAACGATCGTATGTCCCGCTTCCTTGCTGCCGCCGGCAAGTTTGGCGATCTCCTGCTTATGAAGCAGAAGCTTCCGCACACGAAGCGGATCCCGATTAAATATATTGCCCTTTTCATAGGGGCTGACATTCATACCGATAATATATGCTTCGCCATTCTCAATATTAATA
>JAIDPF010000062.1:7984-11122 GCA_029062895.1 Lachnospiraceae bacterium | reverse complement strand
TATATGGCGAGATAGCTCAGTTGGCTAGAGCACACGGTTCATACCCGTGGTGTCGAGGGTTCAAATCCCCCTCTCGCTACTCAAGAGAAGCCTGGAAACCTTGAAAAATAAGGTGTTCTGGGCTTTCTGTTTTTGAGTTATTTAAAAGGTAATCAGCTTTTTGATACGGCTTGAAAAATCTGGAATATTGCATATAATATAGTTATCAATATGAAAGAATTGCTCGAAATGTGGGACAGCCAAAATCTAAGGAAATTGCCACCTTTATAAGTGCTGGAGGTTGTAATATGATTCCTGAAATTAAAAGTCTAAAATCACTGAAAAAGTCCAGAATTCCTTGTTAAATCAGGAAATCTGGACTTTTTTAATGTCCCCTGAGATCAAATTCATGAAAAATGGTGTCATTGCTTCCCCATGAATAAACAATATAATAATCATCTCCTTCTATATCTGTTTTAAATGTCACATTTGTATGTCCGTTGAAGAACTCTACATTTGTAGTTTCCTGGTTTTCAACCACACATTCCCATTCATGTTCCGTGAATGCCCCATAATATTCTTTTAATTCGTCTAAAGAAAGTTCGCTTTTAATGAGGATAGCTCCAAAATATTGCATTCCGTTACCGTTTCCGACGATTTTCCCTGCTTCATATATAGACTCAATAAATTCCGTGTTATATGGGAGCGGCAGATCTACAAGTTCGCCTGCTGTTTTCTTCGCCACATTATCATTAAAAAATGGTGCAGCGATTCTTATTGCTATATATGTAATCACAACACATGAAACAAGACATGAAACAACTATCCATACTTTCTTCATTTATATGGTCTCCTTAATTGATAATTGAAGTTATACAGAGCCTGATTTAAAGTAAATCTGCAACAATATTATAACAAAAATCCAGATTATTCAACTACAGATACTTTTTTTCGGGAAGTATGCGCAAAAAGCAAAAAAATATTTATGATACTTTACTATTTTCTTTCTCTAAATTTATGATATAATATTTGCAGACGAAAATGAACGCTAAAGTGCGGTATTTATTTTGGCAACATAAAAGCGGCATTTTTCATTTCTATATTAAGTCGCAGCAGAGCTGCTGCATGAAGGTTAGTATTGATATACATAACTGACAGGAGAGTAACCTGATGAGAAGATACATGCTGATTGTTGATGACGATGAGGGAAGTCGTGAACTGCTGACAGAGATATTTAAAAAGGATTATGATATTATACAGGCATCGAATGGTCGGGAAGCGATCATGGAGCTTGGCGTACATATGAATGACATTGCGGTCATCCTTCTGGATCTTTTGATGCCGGTGATGAACGGATATCAGGTGCTGCAGATCTTAAATTCCAGAAAGGTTCTGGAACATATACCGGTGGTTATGATCACGTCGCAAAATGATGAACAGACGGAATTTTCCTGCTATTCCATGGGAGCAAGCGCAGTGATATCCAAGCCGTTTGTGACGCAGACGGTCATCCAGCGGATCAATAATCTGGTGGAAACATACCGCAGCGCGGACGCGCTGGCGCATAAGGTTGAGAGTCAGAGGGCGAAACTCCATGAACAGGAACGGAAGATGGAACTTTTTAATGAGAAGCTGATCGATGTGGTCAGCAATATCGTTGAGTTCCGGGATCTGGAATCCGGCGAGCATGTCAAAAGGGTGAAGGGGCTGACGCGGATCATGGCGGAAGCATATATGGAACTGTTTCCGGACTCCGGTCTGACACAGGAAAAGATCAATGTTATCGTTCGGGCATCTGCGCTTCACGATATCGGCAAGATTGCCATACCGGATGGGATCCTTTTAAAACCCGGTAAGCTGTCCAGTGAAGAATTTGAGATCATGAAGAGCCATACGACGAAGGGATGTAAGATATTAAAACTTCTGGATATGGTGCAGGACAATGAGCAACTGCAGGCCTCCTATGATATCTGTCTTTATCATCATGAACGGTACGATGGCAAGGGTTATCCGGAGGGATTGAAAGGGGATGATATCCCATTATCCGCACAGCTGGTTTCCGTGGTGGATGTTTATGACGCTCTGGTTTCGGAGCGTGTTTATAAAAAAGCACTTGATAAGGATACAGCCTATCATATGATCATGGATGGCAAGTGTGGTAATTTTGCACCAAAGCTATTAAAATGTATGGAATATGCAAGGACAAGGATCGAGGGATTCGCAGACAGCCATAAGGGATGAACCATGATATATGCTGTGATTAAACCGATTTCAGAAAGGAAGGAATTATGACAGACGAAGCAAAACAGGAGCTGCTTAACGCAGGGGTGGATTTAGAAGGCGCTATGGAGCGGTTTTTACATAATGAAGCTATGTATGAAAAGTTTCTGAAAAAATTTTTGGCAGATCCTAATTATCAGGAACTGGCGACAGCCGTTGCAGAGAAGGATTGCAATAAAGCATTTACGGCGTCTCATACATTAAAAGGAGTATGCGGTAATCTTGCGCTGCAGGGATTATTTCATGCGATCCGTGATCAGGTAGAATGTTTCCGGTCTGAAAAATTTGAGGAGGGGGCAGCCATGATGCCGGCTGTCACAGAGGAATATGACAAGATCGTTGCAACAATCAAAAAAACTTTTCCGTAAAAGTCTGGTGATGATAGCCTGAAGATTGTTATGGGAAGATGGAGGTTACAGTAATGGCGATGTTGGAATGTCCGGGTTGCAAGAGGATCGTTGATGATACTGCGAAAACATGTCCGGGTTGCAAATATAATATTAAAAAATATGTAAAGCAGATGCATAAAGATGAAAAAAAGAACGGCAAGAGCAATGCGTTTGGTTCCATCGGGTTGAATTCAGTATATAATGCAAAACCGGTTGCGGCGATGAATGTCCCTAAGTTGGATTTCCTGTCTCGACAAGAAGCCGCAGAGCAGCCAGTCTTTGATTCACCGTCGTTGAATCAGCCGACAGTGACGCCTGCAGTTATGCCGAGTGAAGAGCCAATGTTTGAATCACCGTCATTGAATCAGCCGATGGTACAGCCAGCGGCAGAGCCGATGTTTGAATCACCGTCGTTGAATCAGCCGATGGTACAGCCAGCGGCAGAGCCGATGTTTGAATCACCGTCGTTGAATCAGCCGATGGTACAGCC
>JAIDPF010000062.1:0-7884 GCA_029062895.1 Lachnospiraceae bacterium | reverse complement strand
AGCGGCAGAGCCGATGTTTGAATCACCGTCATTGAATCAGCCGCCGGTACAGCCGGCAGCAGCGCCGATGTTTGAATCACCGTCATTGAATCAGCCGCCGGTACAGCCGGCAGCAGCGCCGATATTTGAATCGCCGTCATTGAATCAGCCAGCGGTACAGCCAGAAGCAGCGTCAATATTTGAATCACCGTCATTGAACGGCAGTATGGGGAGTTCGCAGCCTGATGCTCCGACATATGCGCCCAATCCATTATTGGGAGCGCCTTCTAATCAATTTAGTAATGCTCCCCAGCAGAATGCGGCTGTATACGCAGCTAATCCGCTATTGGGAGCGCCGCAGCAGCAGAGTTTTCAACCGAGTTACGGAGCGCCGCAGCAGCAGAGTTTTCAACCGAGTTACGGAGCGCCGCAGCAGCAGAGTTTTCAACCGAGCTATGGAATGTCGCAGCAGCCCGCAACAGGGCCTGGCGCGGCAAATCCATTACTTGCCGGCAATCCCCTATTGGGACCCCGTACGCAGTAACAGATAAATAAGTATTATCGGAGAATATTAAGAAAAGGGAAGATCATGGTAATGATGATTCCCTTTTTACTTTATTCGGAAGTAGAGAAAGCCCTGCACGATCTGTTTACATTGCATATCGGCTGAAAATTTGTTATACTGATTTTATCGCGTTGGCTTTAATGTATGGAGGCTACCCATGATTAATGGCGTAAATAACAACAATATCAATTCCTATAGGAATCATTCCGTAAGACCATCTAAAACAAACATGGATGCGCCTCCGTTTTTGCTGCAATATGATGAAAAGGGGGTCGTCTGGGATCGTAAGGAACAGGATGATCAAGAGAACGAAAAGAAAGTACAAGAAGCAGAGGAGAACCGTAAAAAAGCGGCAGATGTAAAATCTGCCACTGCGAAAGCGCTTTCGGTCAATGATGCCCCGCCCGCCATGAAAGATACTTCCAAAGTGGAGGGACAGGCGGGGGAAGATCTGTTTCGGGGTATACTGAACGGAGTAAAAAATTTTTTTGTCGGGATTTTTAATTTCATCTGGTATGGAGACGAAGGAAAAGCAGAACAGACACAAAAAGAAGAACGCATAAAGGTTCAGGCTGGAGACAGTGTTGGGACAGAACCGGTGACAAGCGCTGTGGCTGCGGCATCTACCGGGGAAGGTGAGCAGATAGACAAGGATGCGTTGATCAAAGAGTTGATTGCGCGACATGATACAAAAGGCGTCGTGGATATTCTGACAGAAAATCATACCATTCAGCCGGCGCGCAATTCTACTTTGCTGACTTATTATAACCGTCATGGGAAAATCGTGGAGCTTCATCAGACGAATACTGGAAGGATACTTCATGGTGACCGTCATACAAGGAGTTTGTGACTGCAAAGGGGACAAATACTATATTTTGCTTAACAATAAAATATATTAATGTTATAATATGATAAACTGTGATATGGAGGAAACCTTGTAATATCAGAGACTTTTCCATGTAGAGTGTTATACCGGCGGAAGGCATTTTGGACAATCAAGAGTCTGAAGCAGTGATCGACATACAGTGGCTGCAATGATAGAAAACGCTAGTATGGAAGAAAGGAACAGTAAGTTTATGCAGAAAAAGTTAGAACAGACAGTGGAAGTATTACAAAAAATGCGCAATATGATAAGGCGGCAGGCTACGCTTCTGGAGTTGTTTGATGAGAGGCATACATTGGTTTTTTGCGATGCGTTCGGTATTGAGCCAAAACACAGGGTGGGAGAAAGCGCGACGGTTGAAACGGAAATGCTGGAGAAGGTATTTGGTACAGGGGATACTGCGTGCGATGATGGAATTGATGAAACCGGAAAGAAGTATGAGATGACTTATGTTCCGGTGGAAGATGACGGCATGGTGGTCGGCTGTATCGTGACAACCTATGTAAAGCATGACAATGATCTTGCGATGGAAAAGGCAGAGATTTTTATGGATGCCATTGATCAGATCAATAATGCAATAGATATGATGACGATTCATTTTGAGAATCTGTTTGATAAGCTGCAGAGCATGCAGGAGAAAACAGGAAGCATTAGTCAGGGCGTAGAGAATACCTCTACTGTGGTATCCAAAATCAAGGCCAATGCTTCTAAGTCGAAGATATTAGCGTTGAATGCTTCCATCGAGGCAGCCAGAAGTGGAGAGGCCGGCAGAGGATTTACCGTAGTAGCCAAGGAGATGGGCGAGATGGCGACTGCCAGCGGTACTTCCGCAGTGGAGATCAATACGGCGTTACAGTCGATCTTTGCGGATCTGAATGAGATTACGACTTCAATCACGGATGCCAACGGCCTGGCAGAGAGGCAGACCAGTTCTATTCAGGAAATCGAGGATTATCTGAGGGCTGCGCTGCAGGCGGCGATGGAACTGGGTGAGGTATTGCAGCAATCACAGTAGTATCCTGCTGTTGAGTTGACAGGAAAGAACCTTGACGCAACAAAAAGCTTACGCTTTTCGTTGTCAAGAATTTGTAGGTTATGGAAAGGCATGAGGATTATTATGCGTATCGGAATGGGATATGATGTCCACAGATTGGTAAAAGATAGGGACCTGATCTTAGGCGGCGTGAAGATTCCCTATGAGGAGGGGTTGCTCGGTCATTCGGATGCGGATGTGCTTCTCCATGCAATTATGGATGCGCTTCTCGGCGCGGCGGCGTTAGGTGATATCGGACTGCATTTTCCGGATACGGATGAAAGGTATCGGGGAGTCTCCAGTCTGAAGCTTTTAACAGACGTAGGAAAGTTGTTGGAAGAACACTGCTTTATGATCGAGAATATTGACGCAACGATTATTGCGCAGGCACCGAAGATGCGTCCTTATATAGATCAGATGCGCGCTAATATTGCAGATGTTCTGCAAATCGATATTTCCCAGATCAATGTAAAAGCTACGACAGAAGAGGGATTGGGATTTACCGGTCAGAAGGAGGGAATCTCAGCGCAGGCGGTCTGCATGTTAAATACTCCGAGAGAGATATATACGCAGCGCATTGTCTGTGATGCGGAAGATAACGATGCGCCCCGCGGCTGTGCAGGGTGCGATGGATGCCCGAAAATATAAGCGGAATATGCAGGATATATCTTGGAAAGGAATAAGGATCAATGAAGATTTATAATACATTAACCAGACAGGTGGAAGAGTTTGTGCCCAATGTGGAAGGGAAGGTTGCAATGTATACCTGCGGTCCTACTGTCTATCATTTTGCGCATATCGGCAATCTGAGAAGCTATATTATGGAGGATATTCTGGAAAAGGCGCTGCGTTACGCCGGATATGATGTAAAGCGAGTTATGAATATCACGGATGTAGGGCATCTTTCTTCGGATGCGGATACCGGAGAGGATAAGATGTTAAAGGGCGCAAAGCGTGAGAAAAAGACGGTCATGGAGATTGCGAAATTTTATACCGATGCTTTTTTTGATGACTGCGCAAAATTAAATATAAAGACGCCGGATGTGGTAGAACCGGCGACTAATTGTATCGACGAGTTTATCCATATGATCACGGTCCTTCTGGAAAAGGATTATGCATATATTGCGGGAGATAATGTTTATTTTGATACTTCTAAGCTAAAGGATTATTATATTTTTTCCAATCAGAATGAAAAAGAGTTGATGGTAGGCGTGCGTGACGACGTGCAGGAGGATACCAATAAAAGAAACAAGAGCGATTTTGTACTGTGGTTTACAAAGTCCAAATTTGATGATCAGGAATTGAAGTGGGAAAGTCCTTGGGGCTATGGCTATCCGGGATGGCATATTGAATGTTCCTGCATCAGCATGAAGCATCTGGGCGAATATATGGATATTCACTGCGGTGGCGTAGACAATATCTTTCCGCATCATACCAATGAGGTAGCGCAGAGTGAATCATATCTGGGACATAAGTGGTGTAACTACTGGTTCCATGTACACCATCTGATCGATAAGGATGGAAAGATGAGCAAGTCCAAGGGGGAATTTTTGACGGTTTCCCTGCTGGAGGAAAAAGGATATCTGCCGCTTGCTTACAGGATGTTCTGCCTTCAATCGCATTATCGGAAGCCGCTGGAGTTTTCCTATGAGGTATTGGACAATATCACTGCAGCTTATACGAAGCTGGTGAAGAGGATTGCGGAACTGTCGGAGGATGGGGAAAAGGATGAGGAAGCATATCAGAAGTTCCGGGAAAAATTCAAGGACGCTTTGTCCGATGACCTGAATACCTCCATGGCGCTGACGGTTGTGTATGATATGTTAAAGTCGGATATTTCCGATTATACAAAACGGCTGCTGGCAGAAGATTTTGACAGGGTGTTGTCATTAGATCTGTTAACTGCCGCAAAGAAGCTGCAGGAAGGAAATGCGGTGGATGCGGAATTGGAAAGCTATGTGCTTGCGAAGATAGAAGAGCGTAAGGCTGCCAAGAAAGAAAAAGACTTTGCGAAGGCGGATGCAATCAGGGCGGAGCTGTTGGAGAAAGGCATCGTTCTGGAAGATACCAGAGAAGGAGTGAAGTGGCATAAAGCTTAAAAATAAAGTTCAGGCGTGAAATAGTATAGAGCGTGTGGAGATGAAAGATGCCGGAAGAAAATTTATTACAGCAGATGAAAGAGAAGTTTCAACTGGGGGAGCAGGAACTGAATTCCTACTCCCCTTTAGTGCTCGCTTACGTGGGAGATTGTGTTTATGAACTTATCGTCCGTACGATTCTGGTAGAGCAGAGCAATTGCCCGGTGAGAAAACTGCATAAAAAGGCAACTGAGTATGTCAAAGCTAAGACGCAGGCTGATCTGATTCTGGCGGTTTTGGAGGATCTGACAGAGGAAGAAAAGGATGTATACCGCAGGGGCAGAAACGCAAAATCCCATACGGTTCCGAAGAATGCAAGTCTGGGAGATTACCGGAAGGCTACCGGAATGGAGGCAGTTATCGGTTATCTTTATCTGAAGAAAGATATGGAACGGGTACTGGAACTGATCAAGCTGGGATGGGAGCGTACCGACCTGTGGGGGACGCGGCCGGATATGGAAGACGATGGGCAGGTAGAAGAATAGAACCATGCTAAATAGATGACATTTCCTTTATAAGGAAGAGAAAAGCAGATAGGAAGGCGTAGATGAAATGGGATATACAGAGATGATGATCGAGGGAAGAAATGCTGTTATAGAGGCATATCGTTCCGGAAAAACCATTGATAAGATATTTATTTTGGATGGTTGTCAGGATGGACCGGTGATGACGATCAAACGGGAAGCGAAAAAGCATGATTCCCTGATCAAGTTCGTCCCGAAGGAACGCCTTGACCAGATGTCCCAGACAGGAAAACATCAGGGCGTGATCGCATATGCGGCGGCTTATGATTATGCAGAGGTGGATGACCTTTTAAAAGAGGCGGATGACAGGGGAGAACCACCCTTTCTTTTGCTGTTGGATGGGATAGAGGATCCCCACAATCTGGGCGCCATCATCAGGACGGCTCATCAGGCAGGCGCACATGGCGTCATTATACCGAAGAACCGTGCGGTGGGATTGACTGCAACGGTGGCAAGGACATCGGCGGGGGCGCTGAATTATATAAAAGTAGCAAAGGTGACAAATCTTTCAACTACCATTGAGCAGTTAAAAAAGAGAGGGATGTGGTTTGTCTGCGCGGATATGGATGGAGAAATCATGTACCGACTGGACCTAAAGGGGGCGATCGGTTTGGTGATCGGCAGTGAAGGAGAGGGCGTCAGTCGTCTAGTAAAGGAAAAATGTGATTTCCGTGCTGCAATTCCCATGAAGGGAAAGATCGATTCCCTAAATGTATCTGTAGCGGCAGGTGTGCTTGCGTATGAGATCGTAAGGCAGAGAATGGAGTAGATAGATTGAATTATAGCAGGCTGTGATATAGGGAGTGGTATGTTGGCATGAGGGATATCAGAATCTATGAAAACCAGACAGATGAAGAACTGATCACCCGAATCAGGGACGGTGAAGCGGAGATCATGGAATATATCATAGAAAAGTATAAGGCTCTTGTTCGGAAGAAAGCGCAGCGGATGTATATTCTGGGTGGGGACAATGAAGATATTATTCAGGAAGGGATGATCGGGCTGTTTAAAGCTGTCAGGGATTATGACGCAGGACGGGATGCCAGCTTTTTTACCTTTGCGGACATCTGCATTTCCAGGCAGATGTATACTGCGATTCAGGCGGCCGACCGGAAAAAACATTTTCCACTGAATCATTATATTTCACTCTATGCTTCGGCACAGGTGGATGATGGGGCGGGGGAGGAGATGCAGCTAATCAATGCATTGGAAGCTCCGCTGGAAAAAAATCCGGAAGAACGTATGATATCCAGAGAAAATGTGGAACGGATCGAAAAACTTATTAATGAGGAGTTGAGTCCGCTGGAACGGCAGGTTTGTGATCTCTGCATGGTGGGACTGAATTATATCGAGATTGCGAAGATCCTCGGCAGGGATGAAAAATCTACGGATAATGCCCTGCAGAGAGTAAAAAATAAGATCAAAAAAGGACTTGGAATTTAAGCATCTTTATCATTCTTGTTGTCATTTTCTGTTTCAGCATCCTCATTCAGTTTAGGAAGGAACATCCTTACGGATTGGATACGGTTATTTTCAAAGTGTTCGACGCGCAGCCTTGTACCGTCTTGCAGGAGGACTTCTTCGCCGACAGTGGGAAGACGGTCATCCAGATGTTCTATGACGATGCCGCCGATGGAGTCATAGTCATCGCTGTTTAACTCGGTCTGAAGTTGATTATTGATATCGTCAAGCTTCATACTGCCTTCGATCAGATATTCATGATCTCCGACACACTGCAGGAGTTCTTTTTCATCTTCATCATATTCATCACGGATCTCACCAACGATTTCTTCCAGAAGATCTTCCATAGTGATCATGCCTTCTGCCGCGCCATATTCATTGAGCACAATGGAGATTCCGGCAGTCTTTTCGCGCATCTCATTCAGCAGGTCAGGTATTTTCTTGTATTCATACGTATAATATACGTCACGTATGACTTTTCGGATCTTAAATTTATCCATGTCGTCGATGAGGATCAGATCCTTAATATTGACGACACCGATAATTTGATCCGGAGTATTTTCATAGACAGGAATTCTTGTATACATACTCTTTCGGAAGGCATCCAGAAGTTCTTCATAAGAAGCATGGATGTCGATCTCTACTATATCAATCCTTGGAATCATGATGTCCTTTGCTACAGAATCCGAAAAGTCAAATAAATTATAGATCATTTCTTTTTCTTCGGATTCAATGACACCCTCCTCGTGGCTCACGTCAACATAGGAGAGTAGTTCGCTTTCGGTAATGCTGATGACCTTCCGGTTCGGATCAATGCCGAGGATGCGGAGGATAGCATTGGATAGCTTATCGATCACAAAAATGACCGGCGTTAATAGTACGCATAGACTGTGTATGACAGGCGCATAGGCAAGGGTAAGCTTTTCATTATTCAGTTTTGCCCATGTTTTTGGGATGATTTCGCCAAATAAAAGAACAAATATAGTCAAAGTGCCCGTGGCGATACCAATCGCCCAGCTGCCGAAAACTTTTGTGGCAAAGATTGTAACAATAGAGGAGGAAGCGATATTGACGATGTTATTACCAATCAGGATCGTGCTGAGCATCTTGCTGTATGTAGACAGAATCTTTAATACCAGCGCGGCTTTTTTATTGCCTTCGTCAGCGAGATTCTGCAGCCGGATCTGATTGACTGTGGAGAATGCGGTTTCTGCTGAAGAAAAAAAGCCGGACAGAAATAACAGAAAGATAATGATGATAAGCTGTATCCATTCGGTTTGGCCCAAGATTTGGTTCACTCC
>JAIDPF010000061.1 GCA_029062895.1 Lachnospiraceae bacterium | reverse complement strand
AATTTTTAGAGGTTTGAGCGGCACGGATTTTTAAAAATTATAATTCATAAAATCTGAGAGAATAACTCTGTAAAAATAGTATTTTAAGATGAATAAAATGCAAAATATACAATGAATAACAAATAAATAAAATTAAGATTTAATAATTTGGAATGGCTTTTAGGGATTATTTCTGGTATTTAGGAAAAGAGATTGTTTTAATTTTTAACAAAGACAGAGTTGTTTTCTGATTTTCAAGAAGAAATAGTTAACATAATATGAAATCTAATGGAAAATGATTTACATAAGTAATATAAGATCCATAGAAAAGGATTCAGTGAAAGGGACGGGGTGCATAATGGCAATTGTGATTAATCTGGATGTTGTAATGGCAAAAAGAAAGATTGGTTTGGTAGAACTGGCGGGGAAGGTTGACCTTACTCCGGCTAATCTTTCTATACTAAAGAATAATAAGGCAAAGGCAGTCCGTTTTTCGACCTTAAATGAAATCTGTAAGGTTCTTGGCTGCCAGCCGGGGGATATTTTGGAATATATACAGGACCCGGAAGGTACGGATGAAAAGGAGACTGCCGCCATAGAAGAAACACTGGATGCGGCAAAAACAGCGGATGCGCAATGAATATAGAAAGGACGGTAACAGAACATGGATATGGATCAGGTTTTTAATAAATTGGATGAGTTAAAGCAAAATGGGGCGGATCAGGAAGATTATGACAAGGTTTTGCAGATGAGCACGTTGTATCGGACGCCTCTTCCGCCGCTTTCACAGAAGATCAGGGATGATTACCCATTTTTTGGATTATCCGGCATTATTTATGCCATATTTTATACTTTCTGCCTGTATAAAAATCCTTCCGGGATCACTGCGCCTTTGTTTGTTATAGGGACGTTATGTTATTTCTTCCTGTGTCTTAGGAAGCTGGAGATCAGGATGGGGAAGGAATGTATCTTTTATGCGGGAAGCATCGTGCTTTTGGGGATTAATCTATGCCTGACGGATGACGGATTTCTTATTTTCTGTGATTATTCAGGTATTTTTCTGCTGCTTCTCAGCGGTTTGCTGCATCTTTTTTATGAGGATAAGGAATGGGGGCTGCCGGAATATCTGAGCGCGATCGGACAGGCGGCATTTGGGGCATTAGGGCATATTGGGCGCCCTTTTGAAGATAGGGGGATTTGGAAGAGCCAGAAAAAGGAGGAGAAAAAGAAGAATCCTGTATGGAAATATGTATTTCTGGGCATTCTGACCGGACTTCCGCTTTTGATGATTGTTATGCTGCTGCTTGCCAGTGCGGATTCGGTGTTTGGAAACCTGTTTGGCCGGATATTTAATCTGTTGGATGTATTTGAGAGGCTGGATGGGATCGGAGATGTGATCGGTATCTTTTTTATGACGGCAGCGGTCTATCTGCTGTCTTATGGACTGCTGGTTAAGCTGGGCAGTAAATCGGTCAGTATTTCTTCCGGGAAGCGGCAGACCGGGGAGCCGGTAGTCGCCATTACGGTCAATGCCATGCTTGGTGTGGTGTATCTGATCTTTTCCATGATCCAGATATTGTATCTCTTTATGGGCAGGCTTTCGCTTCCGAAGGGAACTACCTATGCGGAATACGCAAGGCAGGGATTTTTCCAGCTGCTTCTGGTATGCATTATCAACATGACGTTGGTGCTGTTCTGCCTGTATAAATTTCGGGAAAGCAGGGTATTAAAGGGGATGCTGGCGCTGATCAGCGGATGTACTTATATTATGATTGCTTCCAGCGCGTTAAGGATGTATATGTATGTGGAGACATATGATCTGTCATACTTACGGGTGCTGGTATTCTGGGGATTGGGACTGATCTTCCTGATGATGAGCGGGATCATATTCTTTATCTTCTATCGGAAGTTTCCTTTATTTAAGTATTGTATGGTGGTGGTAACAATCCTGTATCTTGGATTGGCATATGCCAGACCGGATTATATGATCGCTTCCTATAATCTGAACGAACAGCATATTCATGGAAATGTGGATTGGCGGTATCTCAGCAGGCTGTCTGCAGATGCCGTACCGGCTGTCGCAGAGGCTTTGGAGCGGGAAGCAGATGGTGAATTTCCGAAGGAGCTTAATGAGCTATATAGGTTAGAGGATTTAGAGGGATTCGGTCTGCGGGGGTTCAATTTCTCCAGATATTATGGGTCAATTTCCCTACGCCGCCTGAGATGAAAAATTCTCCTTTTTCGAAATTGTGTACCTGTTGAAAATAGATAATAATTACACTGATAAATTGAAATCTAGGAGGGTAATCAATGCATCCTTGGTATGTTGCTATAATCAAGCTAATCAATTTTCTCGGTCTTTTCATTTGTTTTATTATTCTTATTATAATGCTGATAAGAGCAAAAAAACATCATAAAGCTACTCGAATAATAGAATTGTTATTATCGCTTGATATAATACTTTTTGCTTATTCATTTATTTTTGTTTTATCACACTCAACTTATTACAGATACAATGATTGGGCTATTCTCAATTCTGATATCAACTCTGTAATTAATAAATATGGGGTATTTGATGTGGGGTCAATACAAGAAGGCAAAGCAGGATGTGTAGGTTACTATATCTATACTGATAACGTTTGGATCATGCCTGACCATTTGGATCATTACTATTGGATATTTTTTGATGAAAATGGAACAGTCTATAGAGTTGAAGATTCTCTTCCACCAGGAGGTTGAATTCCAGTTTGAGGAATAGTTTATAGGAACGCTTTTCCGAAAAGGGGGTTGTTTTTTATGGGCAGGCTGTCGGCATACGCCGTGCCGGCTGTCGCAGGGGCGCTGGAACGGGCGGCAGTATCTCAGGGAAAAGAATGATCCTGATTACAAAAAAGGCATGTAGGCATCCCAAATAGTGATTGACAAATAGTGGAAAAACTGTTTTAATAGAGCAGATGAGCTGATTGCGGTCTAAGAAAATACGATGCAGTAGGCGGCTCTTAATACATAATGAAAAGGGGGACTTAGTATGAGTCAATATCCAAAAGCTGCTGAAGGTTTAAAGAAGGTCTTTATCTCGAAGATTATTGCGATCATTGCAGCAGTTTTAGCAGTCATTCCATTGATTGGATTTATCGGCAGTATTTTAGCTATCGTAGGATTTGTGATTTATCTGATGGGATTGAAAAAGGCGGGAGAAGATGCCGAAACCTATAACAAGGCGGTTACGCTTGTGATCGTAAATATCGTGATCACTATTGTTGAGGTTATTGTTTCGTTCATTCCTTTTGTAGGAAGTATTCTTGTTACATTGTTGGGCGCCGTAGCCTCAGTGATTGATCTTATGATCGTGAATACGGTGATCACAACGACCGGTGGCCTTTTGAATAATGTTGGGGCTGTAGATATTGCAGAGAATGGTCTGAGCATCTATAAGATGTATATGATATGTACGATCATCAGTATAATCTGCAGCGTGCTTGGTCTGATTCCGTTAATCAACATTATTGCGGGTGCCGTGTCATTTGTTGTTGCGATCATATTGATCGTTGCATGGATTCGTTATATGATTTACCTGAACAAGTCTGCATCGGCGCTTTAGCGCATAATATAGGGAAACGCTGATTTGATCAGTGCTTACTTAGGATAGGATTTTCAGCATCTCCTGTGCCCTGTGCACAAGGAGGTGCTGTTTTTTTGTTTTTTTGTATCCGTTTCTGGCGATCTGAAGACGTTCCTCCTCATGAGACAGATAGTAGCCGAGCTTTTCCAGAAGGTCGGGAATACTTTCATATAATACGATATCTTCTCCGGGAATAAAATATTCCGGGATCTCCGACTGATAATTGGAAAGGACGAAGCCGCCGGCCGCCATGATATCAAAGATACGCTGCGGCAGTCCGGATTGGATGGTGCGCGCAGTCATATTTAGGTTGATCTTGCTGCATTTGAATATCCGGGGCATCATCGTAAAAGACTTGGCAATGCCGCGGTTGTTGATATCCGGGAGCATGGAGGTGTCTTCCGTGGTATAGAGATCCATCCGGTAATTTTGGCTGATGGCCTGCAGCGTCCGGATCCGGTCTCTCTGGGTACATTTAAAACCAATATACTGGTCGGTGATGATACTGCGGATATCCTCATGATAATCAGGCAGTACGGACCATGCCGCGCGTCTTTTAAATTCTTCCGCCCATGCATCACTGAAGGCATCTCTGATCAGGTTGTACCCATAGACATTTAGCTGCGCTTCGATCAGACCGTCTATATAGCCGCGCATCCGTTCCGGAAGACCTTCTGCGAGTCTGTCATAAATACAGTTTTCGCTATGAAAGGAGCCGATAAAGGAAATATCACAGTCGTACATGTCATGATCTTCCTCGGAGACGGTAATACCATCATAGAAATCTATATCTGCGCCAAGAGGCAGATAATGGACGCGGTCGGGAGCAAGAGCGGCATATTCCTGATACAGACACCGGTCAAATATAAATGCATGGCAGCATGGGTCGTTTAACGCTTTGGAAGAAAGCGTTATGGAGGGACTGTCTACCGTATGTGAGAGATAGGGTATCCGAAAGATCCGGCATACCTTTGCGATCAGCGGTATAAAATTGATCGTAAATACGCAGTCGGCCTTTGGATTTGACTGGATATAGCCAGAGAATGCGGATAGATAGTCGGTGTCAAGATCTTTGCTCGACATGGGGTGATCAAAGACCATGACATGGTGACCCAACTGTTCAAAGGCATGGGTCATACCGGGTTCGCATATGCTGTTCCAATAGCAGAAGATGATGTTCATCGAATGATTCCCCTAAGTATAATTAGCGCTGTCTTTGCGCTTATTTTATCATAAAAAAGCCCAAAAATAAACCCCGAATGCCCATGTTTTCGGGGGTTTATTTTGGGGTATTTTTATGATATAATATATTAGAAATTTGGAATTTTGATTGGGTAGTCATATAGGGAGCTAAGAAAGAATGCAGCTTGAACAGCAGAATATCCTGTTTTTTACAAGAACAATGGAAGTGGGCGGAACAGAACAAATCGTTCTCCAACTTTGCAGGATATTTCAGGATAAAGTAAATAAGATCGTGGTCTGCTCCGGTGGGGGAAGTTATACAGCCAAGCTGGAGGAAATGCATATCAGGCATTATACCCTGCCGGATATTACAAAGCGGACTCCGAGAATGATATACAAGACTTATATTGCACTGAAAAAGATTATCGAAGAAGAAGAGATAACAGTGGTGCATACCCATCATAGAATGGCGGCGTTCTACGTGCGGATACTGCAGCGAAGATACCATTATATTCATATTGTTACAGTTCATAATATTTTTAAAAATAGAAGATTGATGACCAGAATGGCTTACAAGGGGGCTAATATTATTGCGTGTGGAAATGCGGTAAAAGATAATCTGAAACAATTTTTTGGTGTTCCTGAAAATGGTATCCACGTAATCTATAATTCAGTGGAAGAATACAAAATGACAGATGGCAAGGAAAGTTCCGGGACAGATGAAGGTGATATATATGAAAAAGTGCAGAAATGGAAAGAGAAAGGATATTTTTTGGTTGGCAATATAGCCAGATTAGAAAAGCAGAAGGGGATAGCGTATTTTATACGTTCGTTTCCTATAGCGAGGAAACGCTGCAATAAGCTGAAATATATTATTATTGGCGACGGATCGGAGCGTGAGGCATTAGAAAGCCTTGCCATGCAGATGGGAGGCACCGCATCAGAAAACGACATTATATTTTTAGGAAGGCGTGATGACGTAAGCAATCTTATGAGCTGCATGGATCTGATCGTGCTTTCGTCGCTTTGGGAGGGGCGCCCGCTGGTTCCTATTGAGGCGTTTGCGGCGGGGAAAACAATCGTGGCATCGAATATTGAAGGTGTCAATGAGATTGTGACAGATCAGAGGAACGGCATATTAGTGCCGCCTGCAGATGCGATAGCGCTTGCAGAGGGGATTACAAGGTTGCTGACGGATCAGGACAAAAGGAAGCGATTGGAAGAGAACGCTTATCATACGTATTGCGAGGAATATTCCTATGCAGCCTTTGTACGGCAGACTCTGGATTATTATTGCGGACTATGACAAAATGGAGCATGTCATCTGACTGGCGTTGGGGGAAAAATGGCATAAAGCTATCTGGAGGACAGAAACTTATTATTGCACACCGGCTGACAACGATACGAAAGTGCGATCGTATATATGAGATCAGGGATCATCAGACTTTTGAGGTATTAGCGGATGAATTACAAAGAACTTTAATTTGATTTCCCCTAATTTGACATTTTGGCAATTTAGGTATAAAATTGCAAATGGCTTGCAAATGCAAACCGTTTGCAATTTTTTGTTTCAGATGATGTGATTTTAGGTAAAGGAACATGTTAATATGGGACAGAAGCAATATCGGACAAAATGGAAAGACAGTATTACAGAGTATCTGGAAAGTCATGCGGATCAGTGTTTTTCGGCAGCGGATATTTATGCGGATCTGAAGGAGAAGGAAGCTTCTATTAATCTGACGACGGTATATCGTAATCTTGAAAAACTGACAGCCAGTGGTAAATTGATGAAATATAAGCCGGCAGGAGAAGAATCGCATCGTTACCAGTATATAGAGCCCAATGGGAACTGTCAGGAACATATTCATATGCAGTGCAGGGAATGCGGAAAACTGTTTCATATGGAATGTTCCTTTATGAAAGAGCTTACGGGACATCTTTTGGAACATCACGGGTTTATGCTGGAGGGGCAGGGGTCTATGCTTAGCGGATTGTGCGGGATGTGTAGGAAGAACTGCTAACGTCGGTACGCTCTTATATGAAATTTGAAAAATGAATTTTGTTATAAGGAACAAGAAAATGAATTATAGATGCGATAACAGATATGATAATGATAAAACTTGCAGAATCGGAATTGTCTGCACAATGATGATGCTTGTGATATTATTTTCCGGATGCGCGTCAGGAGGCGGTCCGGCGACTGAGGAAGGCGGAAAGATACAGATTCTGTGTACGTCGTTTCCACTTTACGACTGGACACGTCAGGTCACAGAGGGATGTGAAGATTCCATGGAGGTATCGCTGCTGATGGATCAGGGTACGGACCCGCATAATTATCAGCCCACTGCGGAGGATATCCTCCGTATTTCCGAATCAGATATCATCGTTTATGTGGGCGGTGAATCGGATCTGTGGATGGAAGACGTGCTGGCAGCCATTCCGGCAGAGCGAAGGGAGAGGCAGCAGTATCTTAACATGATGGAGATATTGAACTCCTTTCTGAGGGAGGAAGAGCCGATAGAAGGGATGCAGGGGAACCTTGGCGGACATGCCTATGGAGAAGTGGATGCCGGAGAAGAAGGTCATACTGACGAAGCGGAATATGACGAGCATATCTGGTTGTCCGTGAGAAACGCGTCCGTCTGTGTCCAGACAATAGCAACCGCTGTGATGGATACAGATCCGGATCAGAATGACAATCAGACAATGGCGGATAATGCGGAGAGATATCTTGCGGAATTAGAAAGTCTGGATGGACAGTATGAGGCGATGGTGTCAGAAGCGCCATTAAACAGGGTGTTGTTTGCGGACAGATTTCCCTTTCTTTACTTGATGAAAGATTATGGACTGGAATATGACGCGGCATTTCCAGGCTGCAGTACGGAAACGGAGGCAAGCTTTGAGACAGTGATCTTTCTTGCCGGCAGGCTGGAGGAATATGATCTTCCGGCAGTGTTGGTTATGGAAAACGGGGACCGGAGGATGGCGGAAACGATCATTGCCAATACGGTAGACAAAGATCAGGAGATCCTTGCGTTAAATTCCATGCAGTCTGTGACCGCTGCGGATATCGGGCAGGGTGTGACCTACCTGTCTGTCATGCAGGAGAATCTTGCGGTGCTACGGAAAGCGCTTGATTATAAATAATGAATCTAGTCAAAGGGAAATAGGATTGAAAAGAAAGGCAGAGATTATGGCATATATCACATGCAAGGATCTGACATTAGGATATCAGGACGGCATTGTTGCGGAACATATCAGCTTTGTAGTGGATCAGGGGGATTATCTTTGCGTTGTGGGGGAAAACGGAGCCGGTAAAAGTACATTGATCAAGACGCTGCTCCATTTGATCAGACCGATTTCCGGAGAGTTGATGATGGAGGACGGTATTTCGCCGCAGGAGATTGGATATCTTCCGCAGCAGACGGTGGTACAGAGGGATTTTCCAGCGTCGGTATGGGAGATCGTTTTATCCGGTACGCTTACGAAGTGCGGCAGACGTCCGTGGTACGGAAAGGCGGAAAAGGAACTTGCTTTAAAGAATCTGGAGCGCATGGGTATGAAGGAGTTTAGGACCCGGTGTTACCGCAATCTTTCCGGCGGTCAGCAGCAGAGGGTGCTGCTGGCAAGGGCATTATGCGCGACTTCTAAGCTGCTGCTTTTAGACGAACCGGTGACAGGGCTGGATCCTAAGGCGGCTGAGGAATTTTACGAACTGTTGAAAAGTTTGAATCAGGAAGGGATTGCGATCATTATGGTTTCCCATGATATCCGCACGGCAGTCAGGCAGGCTTCCCATATCCTTTATATTGACAAGGAAAATTCGTTCTATGGGACGCAGGAAGAATATCTTCAAAATATGAATGGAAATGCGATGCATACAACAACTCTGCATGAAACCGGCGACGATCCGGCGGACGGAAAGAAAGGTATGGATATTTCATTATGAGGGACATGATAACACAGTTACAATTATATCTGTCATACCCGTTTGTGCGCTATGTTTTGATCGTGGGAACACTGATTGCATTGTGTTCTTCGATGCTTGGTGTGATTCTGGTGTTAAAGCGGTTTTCTTTTATTGGGGACGGACTTTCCCATGTGGCATTTGGCGCGATGGCGGTTGCTTCCGCGTTAAAACTGGCTGATCAGACGACCTTTATCATGCCGGTTACCATCATTGCGGCGATCCTCCTGCTGCGAACCGGACAAAATACAAAGATTAAGGGAGACGCGGCGGTCGCCATGCTGTCTGTGGGTTCCCTTGCGGTGGGCTATCTTGTTCTGCATAAATTTTCTACTTCTGCCAATGTATCCGGAGACGTATGCAGCACGTTGTTTGGTTCTACGGCGATTCTGAGCCTGACAGAAAAAGAGGTGTGGATGTGCGTGGCGCTTTCGGTAGTGGTGATAGGAGTATATTGTCTTTTCTATAACAGGATCTTTGCGGTTACCTTCGATGAGAATTTTGCAAGGGCGACGGGAATCAATACCGGCGTTTATAATCTGCTGCTGGCGGTGATTACGGCGGTGGTGATCGTCATGGCGATGAGTCTGGTAGGCTCGCTGCTGATCTCTGCGCTGATCATCTTTCCTGCGCTGTCAGCCATGCGTATTCTGGACAATTTCAAAGGCGTAATCATCTATTCTGCAGTTCTTTCTGTCGTATGCGCATTCAGCGGGATCATTCTGTCGATTCTGGGTTCTTCGCCTGTCGGCGCCACCATCGTGGCGGTGGATATTGCGGTTTTCTTTGTACATTATCTGCTGGGATATTTCCTGCACAGGACATGATCCGGCTGTGGAACTTGACATAAACAAAAAAAACAAATACAATGATCCGAGAAACAAAGAAACCAAGAATATTTTTTCTTTGACTTGCATATGATAAGGAGGACATAGATATGCCAACGACTATGACGAAAGGTAGTGTTCCTATGGAAATGAAAAAAGTGAGTATCTCTGCAAAACGACAGATAACCATTCCTCAGAAATTTTTTACTATGTTGGGATTTGATACGGAAGCAGAATGTATGGTAAGGGGGAATGAACTGGTTATCCGTCCTGCGAAAACAAATACAGGTGGGGAATTTGCAGAACAGATACTGGCGGATCTGATTGGACAGGGATATAGTGGCAATGAGCTGCTTCAGCAGTTTAAGCAGGCACAAAGTCAGGTTCGTCCGGCTGTGGAGGAAATGATTGGGGAAGCAGAGAGAGTTGCTGCTTCAGAATCCGAATATGAATCTTATGATGATGTTTTTGGCGGGGAGGAGAAGAAGTGACAGAGATTCGTTTTCTCCCGCCTGCAGCAAAATTCATAAAGAAACTGAAAGATAAAAAGCTGAAAAGGCTATATCAGGAGGCAATTGATAAAATCCGGGAAGATTATACAGTTGGTGATGCCAAGACGGGAGATTTGTCGGGCGTGTATGGGTATGATATTTATTATAACAAGACAAATTATGAACTTGCATATACAGTAGAATTTTTGGAGAATGCGGTGGTGGTTGTAATCATGGCCGGAACAAGAGAAAACTTTTATGACCAACTGAAGCAGTATATGAGGAATATGTAAACTCTGTTAACTAACGGTTGTATCTATGTTAACTGATTGTTTTGGATATGGACAATCCGTCCTATCCTTGCTACAATAAATGGGACGAAAATTCTTTGTGTAAAGACATATTTTTATAGATAAGATAGAGTTAAGATATTCCGGGAGAGACAGATGGACAGGAAAGCAGAAAATACAAAAGAAAAGGGGAAATATCGTCCTGCGGTTATCGTCAGCATGTGCCTTGGCGTTGCGTTTATCGGAATATCCGTGGGACTGATGCGGATTGCGAATTTCGGGACAGATCCTTTTTCCTGTATGAATCTTGGGATTAGTTCCCATCTGCCTATCAGCTATGGTACCTGTCAGCTTCTGGTCAATCTGGTGCTGTTTATTGTGATGATACTGGCGATGCGTAAGGCGATCGGACTGGGAACGCTTGTTAATATGGCAGGCTGCGGTTATACGGCGGATTTTCTGCTTTGGATACTGGGACATTTTAACATTTCTACAGAAAGCATGGATGAGCATCTGGTCATCAGGATAGTATTAATGTTGGTGGCGGTTGTATTGCTGGGATTTGGCGCGGGACTTTATATGCAGTGCGATATCGGGATAGCGCCGTATGATGCGCTGGGGCAGGTCATAGAGCAGGCGACTCATGGAAAACTGCAATACAAATGGACCAGAATCGGTACGGATCTGATCTGTGTGATAGTTGGATTCGTGGCGGGAAGCGTCGTGGGCGTGGCGACGGTGATCACGGCATTTTTTACGGGTCCTTTGGTAACATTTTTCAGAAACTGGTTGGCAAAGAATTTCTTCTCACGCTGAGAATATAATAAAGAAATTGGGGAGAGCGGACATTTGTCCGCAGGGATAAGACATGAATTCGGTATGGATGAGTTATCTGGTGATGTTGGCTGTAGGCGGCCTCATTTGTTTTCGAGGGTTTAGTCTATATAAACTGGTACAGTTTTTGTTATGCGGCTGGATCGGTTATTTTTTGGCGTTACAGGTTTGTACGAAATTTTCCGTGGAAGGAACGATGCTTGTGGTCATTGCTTTGGCAGTGGGGCTGATTACAGGATTTTTAGGATTCCATTATTATAAAGTGGGAATGTATTTTAGTGCATCCATCAGCGCTTTTTTGGTGGTATTTTCTTTTTTCTGGCGTCAGGCGATGGCGTTGGGAAAGGAGCTGCTGGAGCAGGTGAGCGGCGTGGAGCATGTATTTACCTTCGGCAATTTCTTTCAGACAGTCCTGCTGGGAATGAAAGCGGGAGCGGATACGAATTTATTGGATATTATGCTGTTGGAGGCAGGCATTCAGCCGGAACGGTGGAGCGAAGGGCTGGAGCAGATCATGTCGCTGTTAAAGCAGGGCGTCCTTTGGGCTGGAGCCGCAGGTCTGATCTGTGGTATTCTTGCGCTGGTGTTTGGCGATTATGTGATCATCATTTTGACGTCAGTTTTTGGCGGTATGCTGCTGAATCTTCTGGTGGAACAGTTTATTGCGTTAGATCCAATCATTTCGTCTGTGATGTTGGCAGTATTCTCTGTGATCGGATTTGTGATGCAGATGAAGCATAAGCGGGAGAAACATTAAGAAAATAGGGGATTAGATTGAAAAATCAAAGATTTTTCAATCGCGAATTTGTGCCTGCGGCTCAAATTCGCAGGTTACGGAAAGGCGTGGTTATTAATATGGAATTGCAGTATATTAAATCAATTTTTAAGGATAAGGAGTCTTGGAAGGATCGCGAGGTGTCGGTGGGCGGCTGGGTGCGTTCGGTCAGGGCATCTAAGAACTTTGGGTTTCTGGTGGTCAGCGACGGAACGTATTTTGAGACGCTTCAGGTGGTATACGATGATCATCTGGAAAATTTTGACCGGATATCCCGGTTAAATGTGGGCGCAGCCGTGATCGTTAAGGGAACGGTGGTTCTGACGCCGCAGGCGAAGCAGCCCTTGGAGCTGCAGGCATCCGAGGTCGTGGTGGAGGGAGAGTCCGCGCCGGAGTACCCGCTGCAGAAGAAACGTCATTCCATGGAGTTTATGAGGACAATCCCTCATCTGCGCGCAAGAACAAATACTTTTCAGGCGGTATTCCGTGTACGTTCCATTCTTTCCTATGCGATCCATCAGTTCTTTCAGGAGAGGGATTTTGTGTATGTCCACACTCCGATCATCACCGGAAGCGACTGCGAGGGCGCAGGAGAAATGTTTCAGGTAACGACGCTGGATCTGGATAAGATTCCCAGACAGGAGGATGGAAGCGTCGCCTATGATAAGGATTTCTTTGGAAAGTCGGCCAATCTGACGGTGAGTGGTCAGTTGAATGTGGAAACATATGCGTTTGCTTTCCGTAATGTCTATACTTTTGGACCCACATTCCGTGCGGAAAATTCCAACACCACCAGACATGCGGCGGAGTTTTGGATGATCGAGCCGGAGATTGCGTTTGCCGACCTGTCGGATGATATGGCGCTGGCGGAAAGCATGTTAAAATATGTGATTGGCTATCTGCTGGAACATGCGCCGGAGGAGATGGCATTTTTTGATCAGTTTATCGACCATGGGCTGATTGAAAGGCTGCAGCATATTATAAATTCGGAGTTTGCCCATGTCACTTATACCGAGGCTATTGAACTGTTAGAAAAAGCAGAGAAGCAATTTGACTATCAGGTGAGCTGGGGCTGCGATCTGCAGACGGAGCATGAACGGTATCTGACGGAAGAAGTCTTCGGCAGACCGGTGTTTGTGACGGACTATCCAAAAGAGATCAAAGCGTTTTATATGAAATTGAATGAGGATGGAAAGACCGTTGCGGCGATGGATCTTCTGGCGCCCGGTATCGGCGAGATCATTGGCGGAAGTCAGAGGGAAGATGACTATGATAAGCTGCTGCAGCGTATGAAAGAAGTGGGACTGAAGCCGGAGGAATATGAATTTTACTTGGATCTTAGAAAATACGGTTCTGTCAGACATGCAGGATTTGGATTGGGATTTGAGCGGTTGATGATGTATGTGACAGGGATGGGAAATATCCGGGACGTTATTCCATTTCCTCGGACAGTGCGGCACTGCACCTGATAGTGCCGGGGATTCATTCGATGCCGGATATGCCATCAATATAAAAAATATGGGCAATGACGGAAGAAATGTCATTGCCGTAAGAAACGTCATTGCCGTAGGAATTGTCGTTGCCAAATGTCATTGCTGGATGAATCAAAGAGTTGTGCCGGAAATAATGCTTGCAATGGAATTCTCCGCCATGTCGATTATCAGTTGCCTACCGGATTGATGGCTTAGATATTCCCTTGCCTTTTCCTGATCGGTCAGGATGGACATGACGTCGGTTTCCCTCTCATCATAGTTCTTTGCTTTCAAGGATTCGATACTGTCCGCAAGGTCTTTAATCGCGGTAAGCAGCTCTTCATTGTCCTCATGTTCCGCATCGGATATATAGTCGGAGAGAATGGCGGAAAATTCTTTGGTTTTGGGTTCCACCTCCGCTTCCTGAGAGGATGCCGTGATCCGCTGGCTCATATGAGGCAGGGAGACTACATGCTTTGGATAATGTGTATGATGGATGGTACCTGCCAGTTCATTGACATTCATAAAAATAACCTCGTTTCTGTTTCGCAGGCTCGACACAGTGAGCGCTTAACGGAATCATTATATCATAAATATTTTTTGTGGTACAGTATTTTAATAAAACTTTTCAGATGGTTCTGTTTGTGGTATCATGAAACAGATAGAAGTTTAAAGAGAAAATAGCGTAAAAACAGTGCAGAAAAGAGGATAAGTATGGATCAAAATAATATGTCCCAACAGGAAAATACCGGTGCGCAGCCGACTGAACAGGTGCAAAATCCTTATGTGCAGCCGGCAGAACAGGTACAGAATCCTTATATGGCGCCGATGAATCAGCAGCCGGCATATCAGCCGCCTGTGGTTTCGGATGATGTGTCTATGGGCGAATGGATGTGGACGCTTTTACTTGTTTGCATTCCCTTTGTGAATCTTATTCCGTTGTTGTTCTGGGCATTTAGCAGCAGTACGAAAGCGAGCAAAGCAAATTTCAGTAGAGCGGTGCTGCTCTGGATGGTGATTTGCTTCTGCCTGGTTATCGTATTGGTGATATTCGGATTTATTTTTGGTATCGGTTTGGGTCTCAGATTATTGAACGGCTATGTTCGTAGCGTTGCGGTAATTATGGCTCTGTCGTAAAATTTTGTTTCCTAGCGCTCCATCGACCGCTTGCGCCGCAGGGCAGGATCAGACCGCTGCCGGAGACAGGAAGTCCGATTTCTGAGGATTCCACGAACCCGCCGCGGTTTTTTACAATGGCAGTTTCCAGCATGTAGGTCAGAACAGCGGGCTGCAGACCGGTGGTATAGGAATTGATCAAAAAGAAACCGGCGTCCTCGGAAAGAAGCTGGGCTGCTTTTTGGATCAAAGGATAGACGGCGTCTTCTATTTTCCAGATCTCTCCCTTAGGACCCCGTCCATAAGAGGGAGGGTCCATGATAATTCCGTCATACCGGTTGCCGCGGCGCAGTTCCCGCTCAACAAATTTGACGCAGTCATCCACCAGCCAGCGGATGCTGTGTTCTCCAATGCCGGAGGACGCGGCGTTTTCTTTTGCCCAGCCGACCATTCCCTTAGAGGCGTCAACGTGGGTCACAAAAGCGCCGGCGGCTGCCGCCGCGATGGTAGCGCCTCCTGTATAAGCGAATAAATTTAGGACTTTATATTCTTTTTTTCCCAACTCGATCTGCTCCATGATCATTCGGGAGAACCAGTCCCAATTCACAGCCTGTTCGGGAAACAGACCTGTGTGCTTAAAAGCAAATGGCTTTAAGTGGAAACGAAGCGGTGCGGTCTCTGCCCGCTTAGGAAGTTCGTATGTAATCTCCCATTCCTGCGGCAGTCCGAAAAATTCCCATTCACCGCCGCCTTTGCTGCTTCTGTGATAATGCCCGTTTTTTTTCTTCCAGCCCCAGTGATCGTGGGGAGTATTCCAGATCACCTGCGGATCGGGGCGCACTAAGATATAATCTCCCCACCGTTCGAGTTTTTCTCCATTTGATGTATCGTAAACCTCATAATCTTTCCAGCGGTCTGCAGTCCACATGATGATTTTCTCCTTAATATATATTACACTTAACAAATTATAACACATAATAAAAAAACTGTGTTGCAATACTTTCAGCATCCTGAATCTGGACCGGTAAGATACAAAAATGATTGACGTATCACTCTTCATATATTATAATAACTCGCAGTGAATGGCAAGGGAGCCTTTGCGGAACGCCCTGCCATTTTAAATTGAAGAAATTTATGGCTCTACTTTTAGCAGAGACATACATATCTGCAGAAGAAGAAAGGGGTAAATGTTATTATGACAAGTTTAACTGCGTGGATACTGGTCGCCTTCGTGATTTATCTTTTTATCATGGTTGCGATCGGTGCAATGTATTCTAAGAAAAATGAAAATGCCGAGGATTATTTCCTGGGCGGAAGAAAACTGGGTGGTTTTGTGGCGGCATTGTCAGCACAGGCCTCCGATATGAGCGGTTGGCTGCTGATGGGGCTACCGGGTGCGATCTTTGTGACCGGTCTTAGCGGCGACGGCTGGGTTGCATTGGGATTGTTGATCGGAACCATATTAAACTGGCTGATTCTGGCATCAAGACTTAGAAAATATACGATCAAGGCCAATGATTCCGTGACGATTCCCATGTTTTTAGAGAACAGGTTCCGGGATAAAAAGAAGATCCTGATGTCTGTTTCTTCTATAATAATAGTTGTTTTCTTCGCGGTATATTGCGCTTCCGCGCTGGCAGCAGGCGGACAGCTGTTTCAGTCGATCTTTGGGATTGACTATATCATCGCGCTGACCATAGGCGCAATCGTTATCCTTACCTATACCTTTTTGGGCGGATTCTTTGCGGTCTGCACGACGGACTTTATTCAGGGAACCCTGATGCTGATTGCTCTTCTTGCGGTGCCTGTCTGCGCAGTCTGCTTTATGAATGCAGATGGACTGACGGTGACGGCGGGTCTGGCAGCAAGTGGGATCACGACAGAAACTGCTCCGGGATTTCTTAATATGTTCGCGGGTAACAATGCGGTCAGCATTATTTCCGGACTTGCATGGGGACTTGGATATTTTGGTATGCCGCATATCATTGTACGTTTTATGGCAGTGAAGAATGAAAAAGAGATGACCAAATCCAAAACGGTAGCTATTATATGGGTTACACTTTCTTTGGTAGCGGCATGTGTGATCGGTATTATCGGCCGGGCATATATGGATTATAATTATATTATGAGTGATGAAGTCGGAAAAGAACGTATCTTTATTGAAATGATCAAGGCGGTTTTCACTAAAGAAATCAACGCGCCGCTGATCGCAGGCATTTTCCTCTGCGGCATTCTGGCGGCGATCATGTCGACTGCGGATTCCCAGCTGTTAGTCAGCGCGTCTGCTGTTGCGGAGGATCTCTATAAAGGCATTATTAAAAAGAATGCAGACGACAAAAAAGTTCTTGTTGTCAGCAGGATTACCATTGTTGTCATTGCGATCATCGCATATGTGATCGCTTTGGATCCGAATTCTTCTATTATGGGACTGGTGTCCAATGCATGGGCAGGTCTGGGAGCAGCCTTTGGACCATTAGTGCTGATGGCGATTTTTTGGAAGCGCACCAATTTCCCGGGCGCGGTTGCCGGTCTGGTGTCAGGTGCTCTGACTGTGATCGTATGGGATTATATACCGATGATTCAAGGAACAGAGGGACTCGTTACCCTTGGTTCTGCAACAGGGTTATACTCTTTGGCAGTAGGTTTTCCGCTCAGCCTGATCTGCATCGTGGTAGTCAGCCTTTTAACGCCGCCTCCATCAGAGGAGATCGTAAAGGAATTTGAAGAAGTCAAAAATGTAGAGTGAGAAAAAGTGATAAAGCCCACATGGAAAAATGCCTGAAAATAGGCATTTTTCTTTTGGATTTTCAATTTTTTTCAAGATTTTTGCATAGTTTCAAAAAAAGTGCTTGCATTTTGAAAAGTTATCATTTATACTATCTATTGCTGTGGCATGATAGCTATGAAGCGTGAGGTTGCTGTTACGGCGAAAGCCATAACAGGTTTTCCGTGGAGCGAATGTCAGTGGCGGATAGGTTATCCGCCGATAATATTGACGACAAGTCACTGTACAATGCTTAGACAGTCTGCAAAAAGCAGAAACGACGTGTGAGTTAAGGCTCTGGAAGTTCAGGACACACACGGGAAAGTGTACAGTCACCAAGCTTGTCGTGCTTGAAAACAAAGTACGAAAAGGAGGCGACTTTTTTTATGGCAAGTCAGAAAATGAGAGTCACATTAAAAGCGTATGATCATCAGTTGGTTGATGCATCAGCAAAGAAGATTATCGAGGCAGTGAGGAAGAACGGTGGGGAGACAAGCGGTCCGGTTCCTCTTCCTACAAAGAAGGAAGTGGTTACGATCCTGCGTGCTGTTCATAAGTACAAGGATTCCAGAGAGCAGTTTGAGCAGAGAACCCATAAGAGGATGATTGATATCCTTAATCCTTCCCAGAAGATCGTAGAGTCTTTGCAGAAGATGGATATTCCTGCGGGTGTCTATGTAGATGTAAAAATGAAATAAGAAATTTTAAAACGAAACCTCTGCTAACTTTATGTATGGAGGACTGCAGATCGTCAGTCACAGCAAACCGCGATGACAGAAATCCATACCGCTTTAGTGGAAAAAACAAGGAAAGTTGAAAACAAAGAAATGTGGTTTTCAACTGCGAATTTACGCAGAATGCCAATTCGCGGACTTAGAAAGGAGTAAAGGTTGTAGAATGAAGAAAGCAATTTTAGCAACAAAGGTCGGTATGACACAGATCTTTAACGAAGACGGAATGTTGATTCCTGTTACGGTGCTTCAGGCAGGTCCCTGTTACGTAACACAGATCAAAACGGTTGAGAACGATGGTTACAGCGCAGTACAGGTTGGCTTCGTTGATAAAAAGGAAAAGATCGTTAATAAGGATAAGGCTGGTAAGAAGGAAGTGGTTCACCGTCATGGAGTGAATAAGCCCCAGCAGGGACATTTTAAGAAAGCCGGCGTTTCCGCAAAGAGATATGTGAGAGAGTTTAAATTTGAAAATGCTGAGGAATATACATTGGCTCAGGAGATCAAAGCGGATATCTTCGAGGTAGGCGATAAGATCGATGCTTCCGCGATTTCCAAGGGAAAAGGTTTTCAGGGTGCCATCAAGAGACATGGCCAGTCCAGAGGACCGATGGCGCATGGTTCCAAGTATCACCGCCATGCCGGTTCCAACGGAGCATGTTCCAGTCCGAGCCGTGTATTTAAGGGCAAGAAGATGCCCGGACATATGGGTTGCGAGGCAATCACAGTGAAGAATCTTGAAGTTGTCAGAGTTGATGCTGAGAAGAATCTTCTTCTGGTAAAGGGCGCAGTACCCGGACCGAAGAAAGCATTAGTAACAATAAAAGAAACCACTAAGGTAGAAGCTTAAGTTGGTTGAAAGGAGGACTACTAACAATGGCAAAAGTATCAGTTGTTAATATGGAAGGCAAAGAAGTTGGTACAATCGACTTAAGTGATGAAATATTTGGCGTTGAGATCAATGAACATTTAGTCCACTTGGCAGTTGTACAGCAGCTTGCAAATAAGCGTCAGGGAACGCAGAAGGCAAAGACACGTTCCGAAGTATCCGGTGGCGGAAGGAAGCCCTGGAGACAGAAAGGAACAGGTCATGCAAGACAGGGCTCCATCAGAGCACCGCAGTGGAAGGGTGGCGGAGTTGTATTTGCTCCCGTACCGAGAGATTATTCCTTTAAGATGAACAAGAAGGAAAAGAGAGCAGCTCTGAAATCCGCACTGACAAGTAAAGTTCAGGATCAGAAACTGATCGTGGTGGATGAGCTGAAGATGGATGAGATCAAGACAAAGGCATTTGTCCAGATCTTAAAGAACATCAAAGCAGAAAAGGCGTTGGTGGTATTAAATGAGAAGGATGATAACGTGATCCTTTCCGCAAGAAATATCCCGGATGCTAAGACTGCACTGACCAATACGATCAATGTATATGATGTAATGAACGCAGGCACTGTTGTACTGACAAAGGCAGCAGTCGCAACCATTGAGGAGGTGTACGCATAAATGGCAGCAATTCAGTATTATGACGTAATTCTTAAGCCGCTGGTAACAGAAAAGAGTATGTCTGGTATGGCTGAGAAGAAATATACTTTCCTGGTACATCCGGAAGCAAATAAGACCATGATCAAGGAAGCGGTCGAGAAGATGTTCGACGGAGTCAAGGTTGCAAAGGTCAACACATTGAATCAGGATGGCAAGATCAAAAGACGTAACAGCAATGGCAAGCTCGTAAGCGGAAGAACGGCGAAGACCAAGAAGGCGATCGTACAGCTTACGGCGGACAGTAAGGATATAGAGATCTTCTCCGGACTGTAAGAGCCAAAAATAAACACAACCAAAGTGTGATAATAAATAGTGAATAGAAAAGGAGAAATAAGTCATGGGAATTAAATCATATAACCCATATACACCGTCAAGAAGACACATGACAGGTTCTGATTTCTCAGAGATTACGAAGAGTACACCGGAGAAATCCTTGTGTGTATCCAAGGCAAAGACTGCCGGACGTAATAATCAGGGAAAGATCACTGTCAGACATCATGGCGGCGGCAACAGACAGAAATACAGAGTCATCGATTTTAAGAGACTCAAGGATGGTATTCCGGCAAAAGTGGTTGGAATCGAATATGATCCGAACAGAACAGCTAACATTGCGTTGATCTGCTATGCAGACGGTGAGAAAGCATATATCCTTGCTCCGGAAGGATTGAAGGATGGTATGAAGGTAATGAACGGACCGACAGCAGAAATCAAGGTCGGCAACTGTCTTCCGCTTTCCGCTATTCCTGTTGGTACATTGGTCCATAACATCGAGCTCCTGCCGGGTAAGGGCGGACAGATGGTTCGTTCCGCAGGCAACAGCGCGCAGCTGATGGCAAAGGAAGGCAAGTACGCAACACTCAGACTTCCTTCCGGTGAGATGAGAATGGTTCCGATCGAGTGCCGCGCAAGCATCGGTGTCATCGGCAACGGTGATCACAACCTTATCAATTACGGTAAAGCAGGCCGTAAACGTCACATGGGCATCAGACCTACCGTTCGTGGTTCCGTTATGAACCCGAATGACCATCCGCACGGTGGTGGTGAAGGAAAGACAAGCATCGGTCGTCCCGGTCCTTGTACACCTTGGGGTAAGCCTGCTCTTGGTCTGAAGACCAGAAAGAAGAACAAGCAGTCCAATAAGCTGATCGTAAGAAGACGTGACGGTAGAGCCATAAAATAGCCTGGGCTATTAAATCATAACCGTAATCAAGTAAGGAGGATAGATATATCATGGCAAGATCATTAAAAAAAGGACCTTTTGCAGATGAAAGCCTGCTGAAAGCAGTTGACAAGATGAATGCATCAGGTAAGAAACAGGCAATCAAGACATGGTCTCGTCGTTCTACAATTTTCCCTTCATTCGTGGGACACACAATTGCAGTTCATGACGGACGGAAGCATGTGCCTGTATATATAACAGAAGATATGGTTGGACATAAGCTCGGTGAGTTTGTTGCCACCAGAACCTTCAGGGGACATGGTAAAGACGATAAGAAATCTAAGGTTAGATAATCAGATAGGAGGAATGAACTATGGCGAAAGGACATAGATCTCAGATTAAGAGAGAAAGAAACGCGATCAAAGATACAAGACCCTCCGCAAAGTTATCTTATGCAAGGGTTTCTGTACAGAAGGCATGCTTTGTACTTGACGCGATCAGGGGCAAAGATGTTGCTACGGCTAAGGCGATCTTGGAATATAATCCAAGATATGCATCCAGCATCATTAAGAAGCTGCTTGATTCCGCAATCGCAAACGCGGAAAACAATAACGGAATGAATCCGGAGAACCTTTATATCGCAGAATGTTACGCAGATAAGGGACCGACGATGAAGAGGATTCATCCCAGAGCGCAGGGACGTGCTTATAGGATCGAGAAGAGAGTAAGCCACATCACCATCATTCTTGATGAGAAAGGAGCTAAGTAAGTATGGGACAGAAAGTTAATCCGCATGGCTTAAGAGTTGGTATTATTAAAGACTGGGACTCCAAGTGGTACGCAGAGGATAAATTTGCAGATTACCTTGTTGAGGATTACAATATCAGAAAGTTTTTGAAGAAAAAGCTTTATGCTGCAGGAGTTTCCAAGATCGAAATTCTTAGAAAAGCAGAAAAGGTGGAAGTAGTAGTAAATACACAGAAGCCAGGTGTTGTAATCGGTAAAGGCGGTACCGGCATCGAAGCAACTAAGAAAGAGCTTCAGAAGCTGATCGGAAGAAAAGAGATCAGTCTGGATGTGCAGGAGATCAAAAAGCCGGATGCAGACGCGCAGCTTGTTGCTGAGAATATTGCGCAGCAGTTGGAGAACCGTGTATCTTTCAGACGTGCGATCAAGTCTTGTATGACAAGGACGATGAAGAAAGATAACAGAGGTAACAGCATCTCCGGTGCAATGGGTATCAAGGCATCTGTATCAGGGCGTCTTGGTGGAGCTGATATGGCACGTACAGAGTTCTACAGTGAAGGGACTATCCCCCTGCAGACACTTCGTGCAGATATTGATTATGGATTCGCTGAAGCAGATACTACCTACGGCAAGATTGGCGTAAAGGTATGGATCTACAGAGGTGAGGTACTTCCGACTAAGGGAAATACGGATGCGAAGGAAGGCGCTGCATCCAAGGAAGGGAGCGATAAATAATGTTAATGCCTAAAAGAGTGAAACGTCGTAAACAGTTTCGTGGAACAATGGCCGGTAAGGCGACAAGAGGTAATACAATCACTTATGGTGAGTATGGTATTGTTGCAACAGAGCCCTGCTGGATCAAATCAAACCAGATCGAAGCAGCCCGTGTTGCCATGACTCGTTATATCAAGCGTGGCGGTCGTGTTTGGATCAAGATTTTCCCGGATAAGCCGGTTACCACAAAACCTGCTGAAACCCGAATGGGTTCCGGTAAAGGAACATTGGAATATTGGGTGGCAGTTGTAAAACCCGGACGCGTGATGTTTGAAATCGCAGGAGTACCGGAGGAAACAGCAAGAGAGGCGCTGCGTCTTGCTACGCACAAGCTTCCTTGTAAGTGTAAGATTGTTTCCAAAGCAGATTTGGAAGGCGGTGTAGCGAATGAAAACTAAAAAATATGTTGAAGAGCTGAATGCAAAGTCAGCAGCAGAGTTGAATCAGGAATTGGTAGCTGCCAAGAAAGAACTTTTCAATCTGAGATTTCAAAATGCCACCAATCAGTTGGATAACACATCCCGGATCAAGGAAGTTCGTAAGAACATCGCAAGGATTCAGACGGTTATCAATGTGAAGAGCAAAGCGGAAGCCTAAAATGGAATTAACGCAAAGCGTTAATTTGAAGGCTATGAAGTAGAGTGGAGAAAATGGCTGAGAAAGGAGTTAATGATCGTGGAAGAGAGAAATTTAAGAAAAACACGTGTCGGTAAAGTTACCAGTGATAAAATGCAGAAGACGATCACCGTTGCAGTGGAGAATCATGTAAAGCATCCTCTTTATAACAAGATTGTAAAGAGAACATATAAGCTGAAGGCTCACGATGAGAACAATGATGCTCATATCGGAGATATCGTCAAAGTTGCTGAAACAAGACCTCTTTCTAAAGATAAGAGATGGAGACTTGTTGAGATCGTAGAGAAAGCAAAATAAAAGTAGGTTGATGATTTTATTGGAAGGAGAATAGGCATGATACAACAAGAAAGCAGACTGAAAGTTGCTGACAATACAGGCGCTAAAGAAATTTTGTGTATCCGTGTTTCCGGTGGTTCCACCAGAAGATACGCAAATATTGGCGATGTGATCGTAGCTACGGTAAAAGATGCAACACCCGGCGGCGTTGTTAAAAAAGGCGATGTCGTTAAGGCAGTTGTTGTACGCAGTGTAAAGGGTGCCCGTCGTAAGGATGGTTCCTATATTAAATTTGACGAAAATGCTGCTGTTATCATCAAGGATGATAAGACTCCGAGAGGAACCCGTATCTTTGGACCGGTAGCAAGAGAGCTTCGTGAGAAACAGTTTATGAAGATCGTTTCTCTGGCTCCCGAAGTATTATAAGGAGGTGCCTTTCAGATGAATAAGATTAAAAAAGGCGATACGGTAAGAGTGATTACCGGCAGCGTGAAAAATGGCAAGGGCAAAGACGGAAAGGTGATTTCAGTTGATGCGAAGAACGGCAAAGTGCTTGTTGAAGGCATCAACATGGTAAAGAAGCATTCCAAACCTTCTATGGCAAACCAGACAGGCGGTATCATAGAGAAGGAAGCCCCGATTGATATTTCCAATGTAATGTATGTTCATAAGGGGACTCCCACAAGGATCGGATTCAAGGTTGTTGATGGCAAGAAGGTACGTATTGCAAAATCAACCGGCGATGTGATTGATTAGGACAGGGAAGGAGGCCGAAGACATTGAGTAGATTAAAAGATGTATATAAGAACGAAATCATGGATGCCATGACAAAGAAGTTCGGATATAAGAATGTAATGGAAATCCCAAAGATTGATAAAATCGTTGTCAATATGCGTGTAGGAGAAGCAAAGGAAAATGCTAAGATTTTGGATGCAGCTGTTGCAGATATGGAACTGATCACAGGTCAGAAGGCAGTTGTTACAAGAGCAAAGAATTCCATTGCGAACTTCAAGATCAGAGAGGGTCTTGCTATCGGATGCAAGACGACGCTTCGTGGTGAGAAGATGTACGAATTCCTTGACAGACTGGTCAATCTTGCACTGCCCCGTGTCCGTGACTTCAGAGGGGTGAATCCCAACGGATTTGACGGACGAGGCAATTATGCTCTGGGTATCAAAGAGCAGCTGATCTTTCCTGAAGTTGAGTATGATAAGATCGACAAGATCAGAGGTATGGATGTTATCATCGTAACGACAGCTAAGACAGATGAAGAGGCACGAGAGTTATTGAGATTATTTAATATGCCGTTTGCACAGGCATAATTGGTCTGATATGAAGGAGGTAAATTCATGGCTAAGACAGCAATGAAGATCAAACAGCAGCGTAAACCCAAATTTTCTACAAGAGAATATTCACGTTGTAGAATTTGCGGTCGTCCTCATGCTTATTTAAGAAAATACGGAATCTGTAGAATCTGCTTCCGTGAGCTGGCATACAAGGGACAGATACCTGGTGTGAAAAAATCCAGTTGGTAGGAATGAGTGAATATATAATTATGGTAAGGAGGATAAAAGCAAAATGACAATGAGCGATCCTATTGCAGATATGCTTACAAGAATCCGTAACGCAAATACTGCAAAACATGATACAGTTGATGTTCCTTCTTCTAAGATGAAACTGTCTATCGCACAGATCTTATTGGATGAAGGTTACATTAAGAAATTTGATGTTATTGAAGACGGCGGCTTTAAGACGATCCGCATCACATTAAAGTATGGTGCTGATAAGAACGAAAAGATCATCACAGGCATCAAGAGAATCTCTAAACCGGGATTACGTGTTTATGCTGGTAAGGATGAGCTTCCCAGAGTTCTTGGCGGACTTGGAATCGCTATTATTTCAACAAATCAAGGTGTCATTACTGATAAAGAGGCGAGAAAGCTGAATGTTGGCGGTGAAGTGCTGGCATTTGTATGGTAATAATGAACGCAAAGACAGCGTTCATTGACAAATTGCTTCGCAATATTGGTAAAATTAGTGGAAAAGCACCACTAATTAATAAATTAAAAAATAGGAGGTACGGGCATGTCACGTATAGGAAGAATGCCAATCGCAATACCTGCAGGCGTTACTGTCGATATTGCAGAAAATAATAAAGTGACTGTAAAAGGTCCGAAGGGAACACTTGAGAGAGTGCTGCCTTCTGAGATGGAGATCAAGTTAGAAGGCGCTGAAGTGATCGTTTCCAGACCGAATGATCTGAAGAAGATGAAATCTCTTCATGGTCTGACCAGAACACTGATCAATAACATGGTAGTTGGTGTTACATCTGGTTTTGAAAAGAAGCTTGAAGTAAACGGCGTAGGTTACAGGGCTGCAAAGCAGGGAAAGAAGTTAAATCTCACGCTTGGTTATTCACATCCGGTGGAAATGGAAGATCCGGAAGGTATTGAGACAACAGTTGAGCAGAATATAATCACTGTTAAAGGTATTGATAAAGAAAAAGTTGGTCAATTCGCGGCTGAGATCAGAGACAAGAGAAGACCGGAGCCTTATAAGGGCAAGGGAATTAAGTATGTTGATGAGACGATCAGACGTAAAGTTGGTAAGACTGGTAAGAAATAAATAAGGAGGGCGTAAATAATGGTTAGCAAAGAGTCAAGACAGGAAGTACGTGTGAAAAAGCACAAAAAGATCCGCAACCGTTTCAGCGGTACTGCTGAAAGACCGCGTTTGGCAGTCTTCAGAAGCAATAATCATATGTATGCTCAAATTATTGACGATACAGTTGGAAATACTTTAGTTGCAGCATCTACATTGGAAAAGGATGTAAAGGCTGAGCTTAAGAAGACCAATGACGTTGAGGCAGCGGCATACTTAGGTACAATCATTGCAAAGCGTGCAATTGAGAAAGGTATCAAGGAAGTGGTTTTTGATCGAGGCGGTTATATATATCAGGGTAAAGTTGCAGCATTAGCTGACGCAGCCAGAGAAGCTGGCTTAGAATTTTAAGGAAAGGATGCATAAGAACACATGAGACATGAAATCATTGACGCAAGTCAGTTGGAATTAAATGATAAGGTAGTTTCTATCAAGCGTGTTACCAAGGTAGTGAAAGGTGGTCGTACAATGCGTTTTACGGCTTTGGTAGTTGTAGGCGACGGTCAGGGACATGTGGGTGCAGGTCTTGGAAAAGCAACGGAAATTCCTGAAGCGATCCGCAAGGGAAAAGAAGATGCGGCTAAGAATCTTGTAAAGGTTGCCCTTGATGATAATGCAAGTATTACCCATGACTTTATTGGTAAATTCGGTTCCGCTTCCGTATTATTAAAGAGAGCTCCGGAAGGTACCGGTGTTATCGCCGGCGGTCCGGCCCGTATCGTATGTGATATGGCGGGAATTAAGAATATCCGTACAAAGTCACTGGGATCTAATAATAAGCAGAATGTTGTTCTTGCTACAATTGCAGGATTAAGCCAGTTAAAATCTCCGGAAGAGGTTGCGGCAAAACGTGGCAAGGCGTTGAGTGAAGTTAGGGCCTAAATGTGAAAAGTACTTCTAATTGCTCGCAGCAATGGCTGCTTCGCAAAGAAGTACTAAGTTTCACATACAAGAACGCTAAAAAACAGCGTTCTTCCCATTGACGATGAGTGCCGCCGTGGGCGGTAAGTGAGCTATAAATAGGAGGTCACAGATCATGGCAGAAAAAATGTTAAAGATTACTCTTGTAAAGTCTCCGATTGGAGCTGTGCCGAAGCATAGAAGGACTGTGGAAGCTATGGGTCTTACTAAGATGCATAAGACAGTAACTCTGCCGGACAATGCGGCAACAAGAGGACAGATTCAGCAGATCGGTTATATGCTGAAAGTGGAAGAAGCATAAAGATTGGAGGTGTAACAGCATGGAATTATCAAACTTAAGACCGGCGGAAGGTTCCAAGCACAGTGATAATTTTAGAAGAGGCCGTGGACATGGTTCAGGCAACGGCAAGACCGCGGGCAAGGGTCATAAAGGACAGAAGGCTCGTTCCGGAGCACCCAGAATCGGGTTTGAAGGTGGTCAGATGCCTTTATACAGACGTATTCCCAAGAGAGGTTTCAAGAATAGAAATACTCAGGAAATCGTGGGAATTAACGTAAGCAGACTGGAAGTATTTGATAACGGTGCAACCGTTACAATTGAAGCATTGATGGAGCAGGGAATCATCAAAAATCCTAAGGATGGAGTAAAGATTCTCGGCAATGGCGAACTGACTAAGAAGCTTACCGTTCAGGCAAATGCCTTTAGTGCAGCAGCGAAAGAGAAGATAGAAGCTTCTGGTGGAACAGCAGAGGTGATTTAATGTTCAAAACTTTCATTAATGCAATTAAGATTAAGGAAGTAAGAAAAAAACTATTATTTACGCTGGCAATTTTGGTGGTGATCAGAATCGGATCGCAGCTTCCGGTGCCGGGCGTGAACCCGAACTATTTTGCGGAATGGTTTCAGCAGCAAACGGGTGATGCATTTAGCTTTTTTGATGCTTTTACAGGTGGTTCTTTTACGAGCATGTCCCTGTTTGCATTAAACATCACACCCTATATCACATCTTCCATTATTATTCAGCTTTTGACCATTGCGATTCCGAAGCTTGAGGAGATGAATAAAGAGGAAGAGGGAAGAAAGAAGATGGCGTCCGTGACAAGATACGTTACGGTTGCGCTGGCATTGATCGAGTCAGCAGCCCTTGCCATCGGCTTTGGTTCCAAAGGATTGTTAAATGTTGCAAATCCATCTGTTATCAACTATGTAGCAATCATTGCGGCTATGACCGCAGGAAGCACGCTGCTTATGTGGCTGGGTGAACGGATTACGGAAAATGGCGTCGGTAACGGTATATCGATTGTGCTGGTAATCAATATTGTTTCCAGAATGCCGGCGGATATCGGAACTTTGGTAACAACGTTTGTTACATCCGCAAGCAATACGGGAAAGGCGATTCTGGCGGCGGTCATTATTCTGGCGGTTATTATTGCGACGGTGGTTTTAGTTGTTTATCTGAATGCCGGTGTGAGAAAAGTACCTGTACAGTATGCAAAGAAGGTGCAGGGCAGTAGGATGGTGGGTGCGAACAACTCGCATATTCCGATGAGGGTCAATACCGCAGGTGTTATGCCGATCATCTTTGCGTCATCCCTGATGCAGTTTCCGGTAGTTGTATGCTCTTTGTTTGGAGTCAATACCACAGGAAAAATCGGTGAGATCATGAAAGGGCTTCAGTCCAATTACTGGTTCTCTGCGGAACAGCCTGTATATACGGTAGGTTTTCTGGTTTATATCGTACTGGTGGTATTCTTCGCTTATTTCTATACATCCATTACGATCAATCCGATGTTGATCGCGGATAATATGAAAAAAAGCGGCGGATTTATCCCCGGTATCCGACCAGGCAGGCCGACGACAGAATACCTGACCAATGTATTAAACTATATTATCTTTATGGGAGCGATTGGTTTGATCATTGTAGCAGCCATTCCGATCTTCTTTAGCGGAGTGTTTGGCGCGAGAGTTTCTTTTGGCGGCACAAGCTTGATCATTATCGTCAGTGTTATTCTTGAGACATTGTCCCAGATCGAAACGATGATGCTGGAACGTAATTATAAAGGATTTTTAAATTCTTAAATTTAGGAACACTACGCCGGATTCCGGTGTAGTGTCCTTTTCAACACAAAGTAAAACGAACTTATTCGTTTTGCAATTATTGTGCCCGCGGCATAGCACTAAAGTGCATTTAAGTTTGCAGGTTGTTAGAAAGGGAAGGTTGTTAGAATGAAGATCATTATGTTAGGCGCGCCGGGTGCCGGAAAAGGAACTCAGGCAAAGATGATTGCAGATAAATATCAGATTCCGCATATTTCTACCGGAGATATTTTCCGGGCAAATATCAAGAATGGAACGGAGCTTGGCAAAGAGGCAAAAACTTATATGGATAAGGGCGAGCTGGTTCCGGACGAACTGACGGTTCGTATTCTGTTAGATCGGGTGGCACAGCCGGATTGTGAAAAGGGATATGTGCTGGATGGATTTCCACGTACGATCCCGCAGGCTGAGGTATTGGATCAGGAATTGACCAAAAGAAACGAAAAGATCGATTACGCGATCAATGTGGAAGTGCCGGATGAGAATATCGTCCGCAGGATGTCGGGAAGACGTGCCTGTGTTTCCTGTGGCGCTACATATCATTTGGTACATATTCCTCCGAAGAAGGAAGGGTTATGTGATAAATGCGGTACTGAACTGATCCTTAGGGATGATGATAAGGAGGAAACAGTAAAGAACCGCTTAGGCGTCTATCACGACCAGACACAGCCCTTAATTGAGTATTATAGCAACAAGGGTGTACTTCAGTCAGTAGATGGAACGATTGATATGATGGATGTATTTAAGGGTATTACGGATATTTTAGGAGAATAGGTTGAAAAATCAGTGTTTAAATTATGCTGGTTAAGAGAAGGACATGAACTGAAATGGCTATCTTGATAAAATCGGAAAGAGAAATAGATCTGATCAGGGAATCCTGTAGACTGATCGCGTTAGTGCATGAAGAACTGGGGAAGATGATTCGTCCCGGTATCTCAACAAAAGATATCAATGACTATGGAGATGAGTTGATCCGTGGGTATGGATGTATCCCGAACTTCCTGAATTACAACGGATATCCTGCTTCTATTTGTGTATCGGTCAATGAAGAAGTGGTACACGGAATTCCCAATGAGCATCGTATTCTTCGTGAAGGAGATATTGTCAGTCTGGATGCGGGACTGATCTATAAGGGATATCATTCGGATGCCGCGAGAACTTACGGTGTCGGAAAGATCAGCGAGGAATGTCAGAAGCTGATCGACGAGACCAGAAACAGCTTTTTTGAAGGGATCAAGTATGCAAAACCGGGATACCGTCTGTTTGATATCTCTAATGCGATTGACGATTATATCTCAAAGTTTGGTTATGGGATCGTAAGAGATCTGACCGGTCACGGAGTCGGAACGAAGCTCCATGAGGACCCGCAGATTCCGAATTTTAGGCAGATCCGCCGCGGACCAAAGCTGCAGCCCGGTATGACACTGGCGATCGAACCGATGATCAATATGGGAAGAGGAGATGTGGAGTGGCTGGAGGACGACTGGACTGTCGTAGCGGAGGACGGACTTCCGTCAGCGCATTATGAAAATACGATACTGATTACGGACGGGGAACCGGAGATATTGACGCTGCTGGGTTGAGAAGGGAATAGTTACTAGTATGGTAGGTTGTCTGGCAGTCTCGAAAGCGGGACACGATAAGGATGAGATTTATCTGATCCTAAAAGAAGAAAGGGATTTTGTTTATCTTGCGGATGGGATTGGAAGAACAACATCGACTCCGAAGAAAAAAAATAAAAAACATATCCAGATCATTAAAAACGGACTGCATGGGATACCGGTGGAAGATGTAAGACGGAAGCTGGAAAACGGGCAGCCGGTTATGGATGAAGAAATCAAATATGTATTAAAACAGTATAAAAAGGAAAATCAGAAGTTCACAGGTTATGAAAGGAGCAAATCTATAGGATGTCAAAGGCAGATGTAATCGAAATTGAAGGAACTGTAACAGAAAAATTACCGAACACTATGTTTAAGGTGGAACTTGAGAATGGACATGAGGTTCTGGCACATATCAGTGGTAAGCTCAGGCAGAACTTCATTAAGATCCTGCCCGGAGACAAGGTAACGCTGGAACTTTCGCCTTATGATCTTTCCAAAGGAAGAATTATCTGGAGAGACAAATAAAAACTATATTGAAAAAGTTTAGTAAAAGTTTATTAGATGTAAGAAAAATAATTCTTGCATTTACTAATAGTTCATGATATACTTTAAAACGGTCTTTTTTGAAAGGAGGGTTTAACCGTGAAAGTTAGATCATCAGTAAAACCGATCTGCGAAAAGTGCAAGATCATCAAAAGAAAAGGGAGAATCATGGTTATCTGTGAGAATCCAAAGCATAAACAGAGACAGGGATAATTGCTGTTTTTGTTTGTCATTAATTTGTGCGGCTGCAGCAGAATCTATCCGTCAATAGAGGATGCTGAAAATCGATAAATGTGAGGTAGCAGGTGATACCGTGCATTTACGATTGATACTGTTTCTATTATATAATAGTTGGAAGCAGACAAGACCGGAGCAATCCGGTTGGGTCTTTGAAAGACCCCAATCAATTAGTAACTGTTAACAGGCCGGTTAATATTTGGGAAACAATAGCAGACCGGTACACCATGAAAACGGAGGAAATGAAAAATGGCTCGTATTGCAGGTGTTGACTTACCTAGAGACAAACGTGTCGAAATCGGACTTACTTATGTCTATGGAATCGGCAGAGTAAGCGCAAACAAAATCTTAGCGGAAGCTAAGGTCAATCCGGATACCCGTTGTAGGGATCTGACAGATAGTGAAGTAAAAGAGATTAGTACGATCATTGACAGGGATTATACGGTAGAGGGTGATCTTCGTAGAGAGATCGCGTTAAACATCAAGACACTTCAAGAGATTGGATGCTATCGTGGTATCCGTCATAGAAAAGGACTTCCTGTTCGTGGACAGAAGACAAAGACCAATGCCAGAACAAGAAAGGGTCCGAAGAAGACTGTAGCAGGTAAGAAGAAGTAAGGTTTACTTGTGGTAATCGTGGAAGCATGTAGGTTTATACACGAAAGTTATCCTTATGGAATATGGCGTGTATAGGAATTTTATCAGAAAGTAGGTTAGTTTAAATGGCAGCAGCAAAGAAACCATCAACAAAGAAAGTTACAAAAAAGCGTGTCAAGAAAAACGTTGAACATGGACAGGCACATATCCAGTCATCCTTTAACAATACGATTGTTACTTTGACGGATAATGAAGGAAATGCTCTTTCATGGGCTTCCGCCGGTGGTCTTGGATTTAGAGGTTCAAAGAAATCTACTCCTTATGCAGCGCAGATGGCAGCAGAGACTGCAACAAAGGCTGCGTTAGTTCATGGACTTAAGACAGTAGATGTTATGGTAAAAGGACCGGGTTCAGGACGCGAAGCAGCAATTCGTGCATTGCAGGCAAATGGTTTGGAGGTAACCAGTATCAGAGACGTGACACCGGTTCCCCACAATGGATGCCGTCCGCCTAAGAGACGTCGTGTATAATGAAAGTGGAGGTAGAGGATAATGGCAATTAATAGAGTTCCAGTTCTTAAAAAATGTAGGGCGCTTGGTCTGGATCCCTCTTATCTTGGTGTTGAGAAATACACACATACCAGTGAATGGAAGAGAGAGGTTGACGGACAGAAGAAGAACATCAATAAAAAACTTGACAGACATGTAAACGAGTCAATCAGAAGCCTGAGAAACCCGAACAAGAAGGTCAGCGAGTATGGCATGCAGCTTCGGGAGAAACAGAAGGCAAAATTCATCTATGGCGTATTGGAAAAGCCGTTCCGTAACTATTATGAGAAGGCTGACCGTATGAAGGGCATGACGGGTGAGAACCTGATGATCATGCTGGAGAGCAGACTGGACAGTGTAGTGTTCCGGATGGGATTCGCCAGAACCAGAAGAGAGGCAAGACAGGTTGTAGGACACAAGCACGTTCTGGTTAATGGAAAGAAAGTGAATATTCCTTCTTATTTAGTAAAAGCAGGTGACGTGATCGAATTGACCGAAAAGGCAAAGGGACTGCAGAGATTTAAGGATATTATTGAAGTAACAGAGTCTAGAATCGTACCTGACTGGATGGAAGTTGATTACGAGACAAAGAAAGGAACGGTGAAAGAGCTTCCTACAAGAGAGGCAATTGATGTGCCGGTAAATGAGATGCTCATCGTCGAGTTGTATTCTAAGTAATCAATTATCTTTTAAAAGATGAAGGAGGGTATTTAATGTTAGCATTTAATTTCGACAGCCCGAATATTGAAGTGGCAGAAATCTCCGAAGATAAGAAGTATGGGCGGTTTGTTGTAGAGCCGCTTGAACGTGGATATGGTATTACGCTTGGCAACTCCTTAAGACGGATCATGTTAGCTTCCCTGCCGGGAGCTGCAGTAAGCCAGATCAAGATTGATGGTGTTCTTCATGAGTTTTCCTCAATCCCCGGTGTGAAAGAGGATGTGACGGAGATCGTCATGAACATCAAGAGTCTTGCGATAAAAGATAACAGTGATAATGATTCCCCTAAGAAGGCTCATATTCAGTTTGAGGGTTCTGGAGTCATCAAGGCATCCGATATTGTAATGGAGGATCCCGACGTTGAGATCGTCAATCAGGATCAGATCATTGCAACATTGAGCGGCGGCAAAGAGTGCAGATTTGACATGGATCTGATCATCACAAGAGGTCGCGGTTATATCAGTTCTGATAAGAATAAAAAGGATGATTGTCCGATCGGCAGTATTGCGGTAGATTCTATTTATACACCGGTAGACCGGGTGAATATGACTGTAGAAAATACCCGTGTCGGTCAGATCACAGATTACGATAAGCTGACATTGGATGTTTATACCAATGGAACGATTGCGCCGGATGAGGCTGTCAGCCTTGCTGCAAAGGTTCTCAGCGAGCATTTGAAACTGTTTATCAACCTTTCTGAGAATGCTAAGAATGCAGAGGTTATGGTAGAGAGACCGGATGATGAGAAAGAGAAAGTTCTGGAGATGAGCATTGATGAGCTTGAGCTTTCTGTTCGTTCTTATAACTGTTTAAAGAGAGCAGGTATCAATACGGTAGAAGAGCTGACCAATAAGACCTCGGAAGATATGATGAAGGTTCGTAATCTGGGACGTAAGTCGCTGGATGAGGTACTGGCAAAACTGAAAGAGCTGGGACTGCAGTTAAATCCTAGTGAAGAATAAGCGTAGCGTGGTAAAACCAAAGGGTGCACAAAGCGTAAAACAGAAACATGGGACTTAGTGAATAAAAATACATGTGGACAGTAAGACCAAAGGGCGTGTCCGGATGTACCATGAAGGGAGAAAGAAAAATGGCAAAGTATAGAAAGCTTGGCAAGACATCAAGTCAAAGAAAGGCATTACTCAGAAATCAGGTTACAATGTTAGTGGCCAACGGAAAGATCACAACAACAGAAGCAAGAGCGAAAGAGATTCAGAAGATTGTGGAAGGGTTAGTTGCCCTTGCAGTGAAGGAGAAGGATAACTTTGAGACCGTGACAGTGACTGCTAAGGTTCCGCAGAAGGATAAAGATGGCAGGAGGGTAAAAGAGGTTGTAGACGGCAAGAAGGTTACCGTATATGATGAGGTGGAGAAGGAGATTAAGAAAGATCTTCCGTCCAGACTTCATGCAAGACGTCAGATGTTAAAGGTATTCTATGATGTTGTAGAGAATCCGGATAATAAGAAGAAAACTGCAAAGCAGGTTGACCTTGTGGCAAAGATGTTTGATGAGATCGCACCGAAATACGCTGACCGTAATGGCGGATATACCAGAATCATCAAGATCGGTCCCCGTAAAGGTGATGCGGCTATGATGGCTGTAATCGAGTTCGTATAAGAGAGTATTTCTATAAAACAGGAAAAGAAGCATAGCGATATGCTTCTTTTTTAACGCTCAAAATGCTGGTAATCCTTGCAGTGTTTCCAGTCGCCGCCCCAGATAAAACCATGGGACATAAAGAGTTCATAACAGAGATCGCCGGGACCGATCTTGTGCGGAAAATCACGTTCCCGGTCGGCGTAGGCTTCAGAGCCGGGCGGAGAGATCCGGACATGTATATTGTTTTCGGCAGAGGCACTGTGTGCATTGGCGGTAGCGGCGCCTGTTATGTCAGCCGTACCATTTGTATTTTTACTGATATAAGTTACATATGGGTTAAAGAAGGGATTGACATCAACAGCCATTCCAAAGGCATGGCGGGATAAGGTGTCTGTTCCGGCTATTGTGCGGTAATTAAAGCAGGAGGTGTTGTTTTTTAAGCAGCACAGGTCGTCGTCGGCTTGAAAATCATCTACAAGCTGGATTCGTTCGATCGGGTAGCGGTGTACAAAGAGCGTATGAAAGATATCTAGTAGCGGCATGGCAATGCTGTGGTTGCAAATCATTTCACCGGTACGTGTTTCTCCGCCAAAATCAATATAAGGAATCTTGAGATAGCGCAGTTCTGAAGGAGATATCTGTTCATTTTCATGATATGAAATGCCTCTAATGCGGTGCATAAGGTGTCTGGAGATCGGATGGCATGAAAAGCCGCGGTAAGGCTTTTGGATATGAAATAACTGGTGCAAGGGTGTAGCCTCCTTGGGATGATTTTTAAGTGCCTGCAATACTGCTTCGTAGCACAAATTCGGCGCTGACTATATTTTATATGAATAGATTATAAAAGATATGACAAGTACTTTGAACAGAAGCGGAGATATCAGCTGTTTTTCTTGCAATATGATATGGTTTCCTGTAAAATGAATGCGTATTGAGTATTTTCAGAGAAAAGAATGAATTGAAGTTAGATGTTAGCACGAAAGAGATCGTGCAGATTAGGAAGGAAACAGTATTAGTAATGGGAATCATCAGAGCATCTAAGCTTGCATTTGAATATATCCGCAGAGATGAGGAAGGAAATGTAGAAGGGATCACCCGCGCTGTAGATGATGTGGATCTGGATGTGCAGCAGGGGGAATTCATTGCCATTCTGGGTCACAATGGTTCCGGCAAATCTACACTGGCGAAACATCTGAATGCGATCCTTTACCCGACGGAAGGAACTGTGTTGATAGACGGAAAGGATACTACGGAGGAAAAATATCTCTGGGATATCCGTCAGACAGCGGGTATGGTATTTCAGAATCCGGATAATCAGATTATTGGGCAGATCGTGGAGGAAGATGTGGGATTTGGTCCGGAGAATCTGGGCGTGCCGACCAAGGAAATCTGGGAGCGCGTGGAGGAAAGTCTGAAAGCTGTCGGAATGTATGAGTATCGTAAATATTCGCCTAATAAGCTCTCTGGTGGGCAGAAGCAGCGGGTTTCTATTGCATCTGTGATTGCGATGCACCCGAAATGCATCATCCTTGATGAGCCTACAGCCATGTTAGATCCGTCAGGACGTAAGGAAGTGATCCGCGCAGTGCGGGCGTTGAATAATGTGGAAAAGATGACAGTTATTCTGATCACGCATTACATGGAAGAAGTAATCCATGCGGATAAGGTGCTGGTCATGGATCAGGGAAAAGTAGTCATGCAGGGTACTCCAAGAGAGATATTTTCCAATGTGGAGAGGCTTAGAGAATTGCGGCTGGATGTCCCGCAGATCACGCTGTTGGCGCATGAATTGAAAAAAGCGGGTATGCCGTTATCGTCCGGAATACTGACCAGAGAGGAACTTGTAAGGGAATTAGAGCATATTCTCCCTAAGAAAGCGCAATAAATGAGTGTTCTCTAAAACATTTATTCAAATAGATATGAGTTTTTAATTTTTATCATAAAGATTTTTAATTTTACAGCAGTGGGGAATCAGATTCATTATGAAATTAATTGTTGATCATCTGACATATGAATATAATAAGGACACGACGCTTGCCGTCAAGGCGCTGGATGATGTCAGTCTGGTCATCGGTCAGGGAGAGATGATCGGTCTGATCGGGCACACGGGTTCCGGTAAATCCACATTGGTGCAGCACTTGAATGCTCTGCTTACCCCAGACAGCGGAACTGTTTATTTTGACGGAGAAGATGTCTTTGAAAAGGATTATGACAGAAAAAAACTTCGTGGTAAGGTGGGACTGGTCTTTCAATATCCGGAACATCAATTGTTTGAGGAAACTGTTTTTCAGGAGGTTTGTTACGGACCGAAGAATATGGGGGTATCCAGAAAGCAGTCTGAGCTTAGCGCTTATGCCGCATTAAAGCAGGCGGGGGTTCCGGATGAGTGCTTTTATCAGTCACCGTTTGATCTTTCCGGCGGACAGAAGCGGCGTGTGGCGATTGCCAGTGTGCTTGCTATGAAGCCAGAGATCCTGGTGTTGGATGAACCCACGGCAGGTTTGGATCCGAAAGGGCGATATGAGATTCTGACGCAGATCAGAAAGCTGAAGGAAGAGAACAACGTGACGGTGATATTGGTTTCCCACAGTATGGAGGATGTGGCGGAATATGTGGACAGGATCGTTGTTATTGATCATGGAAAGATCCGGTACGATGACAAGCCGCGTCAGGTCTTTGCTCATTACAGGGAGCTGGAGGTTATGGGTCTGGCGGCACCACAGGTCACTTACCTGATGCATGAACTAAAGGAGCATGGCTTCGATGTAGATACGAATGTTACGACGATCGAGGAAGCAAAAGAAGTATTGCTGGGGAAACGGATGTAACAAAGATAGATGTGAAACCGGCAAAAGAAGTATTGACGAAAAAGTAAATATGACATAGATTGATGTGAAATGTGAAAGAGCAGAATTATTAAGAAAATGGTAAGAGGTTTATCGTGATACGGGATATTACATTAGGACAATATTACCAGACAGACTCCGTAGTGCATCGGCTTGATCCAAGGACGAAGCTGATTGCAACTTTTGCCTATCTGGTGTCTTTATTTTTAGGTACAAATCTATATGTGTATGCATTGGCGTTTATTTTTCTGGCGGTCGCTGTCAGATCCAGCAGGGTGCCGGTAAAGTTTATTGTACGGGGCATGAAGGCAATCGCGATTCTGATGCTTGTGACGGTGGTCATTAACATGTTTGTGATAAAGGGAGAGCCGATCCTGACCATAGGGAAACTGACGGTTACCCGAGAGGGAGTGCGCACAGCGGCATATATGGCGCTGCGCTTGACGTTTCTGATCATGGGATCTTCCATTATGACGCTGACCACCACGCCGAATCAATTGACGGATGCATTAGAGAGTATATTGAAACCATTAAAGATCTTTAAGTTTCCCGTGCATGAAATCTCTATGATGATGTCGATAGCGCTTCGTTTTATCCCGATACTGATCGAGGAGACGGATAAGATCATGAAGGCACAACTGGCAAGAGGCGCTGATTTTGAGTCTGGTAATGTCATAAAAAAAGCTAAAAGTCTTGTACCGGTGCTTGTGCCGCTCTTTATCTCGGCTTTCCGACGCGCCAATGATCTTGCGCTGGCAATGGAGGCAAGATGCTACCGTGGCGGTGAAGGCAGGTCGAAGATGAAGCCGCTGCATTATGCGAAACGGGACGCGGCGGTATATCTGTATGTGTGCGCATATCTGGTTTTGATTTATGTGGCTGGGCATGATATTCCGAAATTCTGGTGAGGCGGCGTGTTTTGATGCGTTGTACAAAGAAAAACAATCTTTTGGGCGTTTTTTCTTCAAAAATTTATGAAATACGGTATAATTACAATCTGAAATATCATTTTTTGAGGGATATTTTGTCAAAAGGACGGGCAAATGGAAGGACAGGTGCAAAAAAGAAGAATACTTCTGGTAGTTGCCTACGATGGAACCAATTATCACGGGTGGCAGCTGCAGCCGGAGAGCGTTACCATCGAAGGGGTATTGAATGAGACATTGAGCAGTCTCTTTCAGGAGGAGATACAGGTGATCGGCGCCAGCCGCACGGATGCCGGGGTGCATGCCTATGGAAATGTGGCTGTATTTGATACGACGGCCCGGATTCCGGCAGAGAAGATTCCGTATGCATTGAACCGTAAACTCCCGGAGGATATCCGTATCCAAAGAGCAGTGCAGGTGGCGGAGGATTTCCATCCCAGAAGATGTGAGAGCAGGAAAACATACGAATACCGTATCTTGAATACGAAATTCCCGATTCCTCAGAAACGTCTTTATTCACATTGGACATATTACGATCTGGATGTGGAACGGATGCAGCAGGCGGCGGAGTGCCTGATTGGCGAGCATGATTTTAAGAGCTTCTGCAGCGTAAATACCCAGGCTGAAAGTACAGTGAGAAGGCTTTATGAGTTATATGTCGGCAGAGATGCGGGTTCGCCGGAGGAGATCGTGATCCGCGTCACGGGCAACGGATTCTTATATAATATGGTAAGGATCATTGCAGGCACGCTGATCGAGGTTGGCAGGGGCAGACTGGAACCGGAAGACGTGGCGCGGATGCTGGAGGTGAAGGATCGGCAGTCCGGCGGACCCACCGCACCGGCAAGGGGACTGACGCTGGTAGAATATCATTTCGTGGAACTTGAGGATAAAAAACTTGAAAAACCCTCTGAAATTGGTTGACATCATCAATTTCCTATAATATAATGTATATCTGTGGCGGATTGGGTTATCTTCCCAATAACCTGATGCGCACAGGGCGTGTAAGAGATGTATCATGCTGTGCCCGGACATCACAGCGTTGTATGTACAAACACGCAGAGCCAATGATAGGAACGGACAAAGGGTTCACGCTTTGTCATGAAAGGAGAATATGGAATCATGAAGACATTTATGGCTAGTCCTTCAACGATCGATAGAAAGTGGTACGTAGTTGATGCGACAGGATATACATTAGGACGTCTGGCATCTGAGATTGCCAAAGTACTCCGCGGAAAGAATAAGCCCATTTACACACCGCATATGGATACAGGAGATTATGTGATTGTAGTCAATGCGGACAAGGTAAAGGTAACGGGCAAGAAGCTGGATCAGAAGATTTATTATCATCATTCCGGATATGTAGGCGGTCTCAAGGAGACGACTTTGAGAGAGAAGCTTGCGAAGAAGCCGGAAGAAGTGATTGAACTTGCTGTAAAGGGCATGCTTCCCAAAGGACCTTTAGGAAGAGATATGTATAAGAAACTTTTTGTTTATGCAGGACCTGAGCACAAACATGCGGCACAGAAGCCTGAAGAACTGAAGTTTTAACTAGGGGTTGAAAGGAGAGAGGAAAATGGCTAAGAAAGCAGCAGCTACGAAATATTATGGAACAGGCAGAAGAAAGAGTTCTGTTGCAAGAGTATATCTTACACCGGGTAAAGGTGAGATCAAGATCAATAAAAGAGATATCGATGATTATTTTGGATTGGAGACTCTGAAGGTTATCGTTCGTCAGCCTCTGGCAGCGCTTGATGCAACAGGCAAGTATGACGCAATGATCACTGTAAAGGGCGGCGGATATACCGGACAGGCAGGCGCGATCAGACATGGTATCGCAAGAGCACTGCTTCAGGCAGATCCGGAGAATCGTCCGGTACTTAAGAAAGCAGGATATCTGACCAGAGATCCTCGTATGAAAGAGCGTAAGAAGTACGGATTGAAGGCAGCGAGAAGAGCTCCACAGTTTTCAAAGAGATAAGCAGTTATCTGCGAACGGAAATGCATATAAAAAAGCCCAGAATGCTTGCATTCATGGGCTTTTTTATATGCGTTTCCGTTCATTAGAACGCAAGAATGACCGAGATGAAGCGAAGCGGAATCGAGGTTCTTCTTGCGTTCGCAGATAACGTCCGAAAGGCATGAAATGCCTGCGAATTCATCTCTTGAATTCCGCAGATAATCCGTAAAGTGAATGCTTGCATTCATGGGCTTTTTTATATGCGTTTCCGTTCATTGGAACGCAAGAATGACCGAGATGAAGCGAAGCGGAATCGAGGTTCTTCTTGCGTTCGCAGATAACGTCCGG
>JAIDPF010000060.1 GCA_029062895.1 Lachnospiraceae bacterium | reverse complement strand
CAGATAAATATGATTGTACATTTTATCGTTTTGATATGTGAGGATATAAAAGCAAAACCCAAAATATAATTATCGTATGAAATGTATACATATAAAAGAGGAGGCAGGCAGTGGAAGAAGAAAAAAAGGAATTGAAACAGGAGTTTACAGCGGAAGAAGAAAAAAAGGTCCATAAGAAAGTAAAGAAAAAAATTCTGTTGCTGATACCGGTATTCATTGTGCTGGGTACCGGTCTGTTTTTGGTACTTCGGGAAACAGGCGTAATCAATAAGTATGTGTATGAGGAAGTGGACAATCTAGCAGAGCGGGAAGGGGTGTGTTTTGATAATCTTTTGTTTTCTTATACGATAACAGTAAACCGTGGAGGTCAGAGTGAAGAAAGACTGCTTTGTATATTTAATAATGGAGATGTATATGCTTGTGAGTGGACCAATAATAGGAGTCCATGGGATTTTCGTTATGACGGCACTGAAAAAATAAGTCAAGATAGTAGTGAACTACATTCCAGAGGCTATGAAGAAGCAAACTGGGGAAAGATGGAAAATGTTGTCTATCTGGGAAGGTTTTCCGATAGTGCGGTAAGGCGTCTAAACAGTTATGTAGATAATTTTGACATTAATGGAAAATTTTATTATTTAGATCCTCCCCCGGAAGCTACGGTTCCGCAGGGAGGAGGCGGTCAACAGGAGAGAGATGATATAAATGAAGAAGGTGATAAAGTAGTGTGGGAATCTTATGGGGCAAGGTTATACTGGTATAGACCGTCGGAAAAGATTCGTAAAAAGTATTTCAGTAATATAGAGTGGTGTAGTATGAATCCAACCTGGTGGGGAGGATATGAGAAGGAGATTCTGGAGAGATCATTGGACGAAAACGCTATTGCCGCCATAAAACTGTTTGAGTCCAGTGGGTTTTATGACCGATGGGTAAAGATGTGTCTGAATGGTTATTAATACGAGATATTGATTTTGGCAGATACTGAAAATAGGCTATATCCCATGGTATTAGATAACGGTATTATATAAGATCCCGCAAGGATTTTTAAAAGCCAGTTGTGTTATATAGACTATATCATACGCAAGGCGCTTGTGCGCTCGCCGGTGATATATCTATATTGCACAACGAAAGATTGCCGGTAATAGAGTTTTGCAAACGCCTAAATGTATACATATTAGAAAGGGGAGGCAGGCAGTGGAAGAAGAAAAAAAGGTACATAAGAAAGTAAAGAAAAAAATTCTATTGCTGATACCTTTATTAATTGTGCTGGGTATCGGTTTGTTTTTGGTGCTTCGGGAAACAGGCGTGATCAATAAGTATGTGTATGAGGAAGTAGGCAATCTGGCAGAGCGGGAAGGGGTGTGTTTTGATAATCTTTTGTTTTCTTATGTTATGATAATATATCGTGGAGATCAGAGGGAAGCAAGGCGGCTTTGCATCATGAATAATGGGGATGTGTATGCTTTTGAGTGGACTAATAATTTGAGTCCATGGGATTTTTATTATGACGGCACTGAAAAAATAAGTCAAGATAGTAGTGAACTACATTCCAGAGGCTATGAAGAAGCAAACTGGGGAAAGATGGAGAATGTTGTCTATCTGGGAAGATTTTCCGATAGTGCGGTAAGGCGTTTGAACAGTTATGTTGAGAATTACGATCTTTATGCAGAATATTATTATTTAAACCCCCCGCAAGTAGAGATGCCGCAAGGAGGAGGCGGTCAACAGGAGAGAGATCACATGGAGGAAGAAGGCGAAGAAGTAGATTGGAGAGCTTATGGGGCAAGGTTATATTGGCATGATCCGCCGGAAAATTATATAGTAATAAGCAAGGATGATCTAATAGAATGGTGTCATATGAATCCAACATGGTGGGGAGGATATGAGAAGGAGATTCTGGAGAGGTCATTGGATGAGAATGCCATTGCCGCCATAAAACTGTTTGAATCCAGCGGGTTTTATGACCGATGGGTAAAGATGTGTCTGAATGGTTATTAATACAAGATTTTAAAAAACCAGTTGTGCTATATAGACTATATCATACGCAGGGCGTTTGTGCGCTCGCCGATGATATATCTATATTGCACAACGAAAGATTGCCAGTAATAGAATTTCGCAAACGCCTAAATGTATACATATTAGAAAGGGGAGGCAGGCAGTGGAAGAAGAAAAGAAGGAATTGAAACTTAGAATATTTCAAAAGATAGCTTTACATTATATGCTTTCATGCTGTAGACTGTAATTTGTAAAATATAAGCGGTCATAATTTTTATGTTTGACTCGCACCTACAATAAGGGGATAGGAGATATACGATATGATAGTTTTGACGGAAGTAAACAGCGAAGAACAGATTGAGAGGACTGCCCGGCTTGCCCATGAGATCTGGCATCAGCATTTTACGCCGATTATCGGCGCAGGACAGGTGGAGTATATGCTTGGGAAATTTCAGAATGCGGAGGCAATGAAACGACAGATGGAGCAGGAGGGCTATACATATCTGTTGGCGTTAGATGGAGATGAGCCGGTAGGTTATACGGGATTTAAAAAAGAAACAAACCGGATGTTTTTAAGCAAGCTTTATGTAAAGGAAGACCATCGCAGTCAGGGGATTGGGAGGTTGATGTTTGAGGAGATTAAAAAACGTTCTGAAGGATTGGATAATATTTATCTTACCGTTAACAAGCATAATGACGTAACGATCGCAATCTACCGCCATATAGGATTTGAATTGATCGACTCGGTAGTGACAGACATCGGCGGCGGATTTGTAATGGATGATTATATCTTTCAATTTACCATGTCAGCAGGAAATCAAGCGCGAATGCAGTGAACATTTATAAAGTTTTTTGTTTTATCGGGTTAAGTTTTCCTTTGAAATGCCGATATATATGATAACCACATTTAGCTGAAACGGATTTCAGCTTTCTGCGTAATATTTCAAAGGAGCATGGATGAGCCTATGAATATTAACACTAATCGTGCCGGCACTGCCTCATTAAAGAGGAACGTATCGGGATATTCCAATTTAACTATTAAAAATTCTTATGTCAATGACTATGTCAAACAGAAAAGTCAGTCGAAGAAATCATATAATACGTATGCATATAATACGTATGGCAGCGGCGTCGACGAGGAGGAGAGTGCGTCTTCTCTTAGAGAGTTGATGTATAGGAAACGTAAGAAGGATAAGAATGATGATTTTTACAGCAGGTTCACGCAGAACTCATACAACTATGCAGAATCTATCAGGGCAAGCCGCGCTAAGAATCAAAAAACCAAGGCAAAGGTGAAAAAGCTGCGGTACAGTCATAAAGCGATCTCTTCCCAGATCATGAAATGCAAGACCTCCGTTTCGGCAAAGCAGGTAGCAGGAAAGGCGAAGAGAGAGGTTGTCAGATTACGGCAGAAGAAGCTGAGTGCGCAGTATGATCCGGAAGAGGTTCAGATCGCGCTTACCCATGCCATGAAGATCGAGCGGGTAGCAAAGAAAAAGGTGAAGCATCTTCTTGAGGAAGAAATGGTAAAAGTGACCGGCGGACCATGTGCCGGAGAACTTGAAGAAAAGATGGATGAAAGCTCTGATCAGGAAAAAGCGGAAGACGCGATTGCTGCGATGGAAAACGGAATGTCCGGAGAGGATGCGGCGGCGATGCAGCAGAGACGGGCGATGTCATCCCAGGAGCAGGCACAGTATATACAGGAGCAGATGCAGGCGATGCAGGAAATGATGCAGGCGCAGATGGAACAGATGCAATATGCTATGGAGATGGCGCAGGAGCAGATGCAGGCTTCTATGGAAGATATGATGTCAGAATTCATGGAGGAAATGCAGGAGTCCATGGAGAAGCTTCTGGAGGAATCTGGTCTGTCAGATCTTTTGGAGGAAATGGCTGGCGGCTTTGACATGGAGATGGATCCTGCAGACTATCACATGATGAAGCTAAAACATAGGGCAAAAGAGTTAAAGGAGATCGCGGAAGCGGATGCGGAATATCTGAAGGCGGTATTTGACCGGCTGGAAAGGATGAAGGATTCGGCACTACAGAATCTTTCCGGCAATTCTGATAATAGCGCGGCTTCTTTTGCCAGCGTGCCTGCAGGGGGCGGTGTGGCTGCCCCTGTGAGTACAGAAAGCGCAGCGGAGATCGTGCATGATTCAGCAGGTATCGGAAGCGGGGCAGATACAGGGACATTCTCGTCTGCCAGCGTTTCAATAAGCTCGCCAGTGATTGCAGTAGGCGGAAGCGTAGATGTTTCTGTATAACCGATGATCATTAGTTGACAGATCATAGGTTGGAAAATAACAAGTTCACAGATTATAAAAAATGATAAAAACGGTTGTTCTAAGCTGATTTAGGACAGCCGTTTTTTTATCAGATTTCGCAGTAAAATTGAGGTAAAAATTATGTGAGTAAACATATTTCGATAGAATCTGCCGTTGATATGTGTTAAAATAAATAAAGACATTTGTTGTACAATATAGTTAATATAGACAATACAAACAATACAACAACAAAGAATAAAGTAAAATTAAGGAGAATAAAGGAGGAAAAAACATGTTATTAAAAGACAAAGTCGCCATTGTTACTGGCGGTAGCAGAGGGATCGGGTTTGCAACAGTGGAAGCGTTTATCAAGGAAGGGGCAAAGGTTGTTCTTGGCGCCTCCAGAGAAGAGACGGCAGCCAAGGCAGTAGCCGCGCTGAAGGAGAAATATCCGGATGCGGCAGTCAGCTCCATGATCCCGAAGCTGTCGGATTATAATGAGGTAAAGGCGGCATTTGAAAAGGTTGAGGAAGAGTATGGTGGGATCGATATTCTGGTGAACAACGCAGGTGTTTCGGAGAGTACACCGTTTGAAAAATATACGGAAGAGCTGTTTGATAAGGTGATGGATTTGAATGTCAAAGGAATTTACAACTGTTCCAAGGCTGCTGTGGAGATCATGGAGAAGAAGGGAAAAGGCGTGATACTGAATACCAGTTCCATGGTAAGCATTTCCGGTCAGCCCTCAGGTATTGCTTATCCAACGTCAAAATTTGCGGTTAATGGATTTACCTTGTCTTTGGCAAGAGAATTAGGACCGAAGGGCATCCGCGTCAATGCGGTTGCGCCGGGAATCACCAATACAGATATGATGCAGGCAGTGCCGAAGGAAGTAATCGAACCGCTGATCGCCAGGATTCCGTTAAAGAGGCTTGGCGAGCCGGAAGATATCGCCAATGCATTTGTATTCCTTGCGTCGGATATGGCGGATTACATTACCGGCGTTACGTTGTGCGTTGACGGTATGGCGAGGACATAGGGATAGAGAAAAATAGTAACACATTATTTTATCATTGAGTATACTTCTATTGAGTTGATCGAGGAGTAAAATAATGTGCGGAATTGCCGGAATGTGTGATTTTCATCAGGATTTTATCACCACGGAAGATGAAAAACATAGGCATCTGAATACATTGATCAGTATGCGCAGATCGATTGCCCACCGGGGCAACGATCAAAGCGGTGAGTGGTTAAGCGTACATGCGGGACTTAGCCATACGCGCTTATCTATCCGGGATATTAAAAACGGAATTCAGCCGATGGTAAAAGATCAATATGTGATCGTTTACAATGGAGAAATCTATAATACCGATGAATTGACAAAGAAGCTGAAAAACAGGGGATATGTCTTTGAGACAACATGCGATACGGAAGCGATCCTTTATGCGTATATGGAATATGGCTGCGGGTGTGTCAAGCATCTAAATGGCATCTTTGCATTTGCCATCTGGGACGGACACCGGCAGCAGCTGTTCCTTGCCCGTGACCATGCCGGCGTAAAACCGCTGTTTTATACGGTTCAGGATGGTATGCTGGTGTTTGGCTCGGAGCCTAAAGCGTTGTTTGCTCATCCGGATATAAGCCCGGAAGTCGATCTTGATAGTTTCCGACAGATCTTTGGAGTGGGACCTGCAAGGACCCAGGGTTGCGGCGTATTTAAGAACGTATATGAGATTCCTGCAGGATATTATGCGGTATATAATGAGGACGGTCTGTATCCGCAGAAATATTGGGATATTGTCAGCCGTGAGCATACGGATTCTTATGAACGAACGGTGGAAAAAGTTTCTTATCTGGTAAGGGATTCCATTAAACGTCAGATGATATCGGATGTACCGGTCTGCTGTTTCCTTTCCGGCGGCATTGATTCCAGTATTGTTACGGCCATCGCTGCGGATGTGATGGAACGTGATGGAAGCAGGTTAAATACCTTTTCTTTTGATTTTGCGGGAAACGATCAATATTTTCAGGCCAATTCCTTTCAGCCGGAGCGGGACCGCCCTTATGTAGATAAGATGCTTTCCCATATCAATGTACATCATACGTATCTGCAGTGTGAGGAATATGAGCTGGTAAATCTTTTGGAGGAGGCAGTGTATGCCAAAGATCTGCCGGGTATGGCGGATGTTGACGCTTCTATGCTTTATTTCTGCCGCCTTGTGAAACGGGATAATAAAGTGGCGCTCACCGGGGAATGTGCGGATGAGATCTTCGGCGGTTATCCATGGTTCTATCGGGAAGACCTGCTGCAGGGAGAAGGTTTTCCGTGGTCAAAAAAGATGGACGTAAGGGAATGTCTGTTGCAGGATGACTTTATCAAAAAACTTGATTTGGAGAATTATGTCCATGATCAGTATGAGGCTTCGATCCGCAAGGTGCCGGTTTTATATGGCGAGAGTGCGGAGGAGGCAAAGCGCCGGGAGATTGCTTATCTGAATATCAAATGGTTTATGCAGACACTGTTGGACAGAATGGACAGAACCAGCATGTATTCCGGACTGGAGGCGAGGGTGCCCTTTGCCGACCATCGGATCATAGAATATGTCTTTAATGTTCCGTGGGAAATGAAACGGAAAAATGGCGTAGAAAAATCATTGCTTCGGGATGCATTAAAAGATGTACTTCCGGAAGAACTTTTAATGCGGAAGAAAAGTCCGTATCCCAAGACATATGATCCAAAATATGAAAAACTGTTGAAACAGAAACTGATGGAGATCCTTTCCAGACCGGATGCGCCGATCCATGCGCTGGTTGATGTAGATAAGGTGCATCGTTTTATGGAGGCCCCGGCAGAATACGGAAAACCGTGGTTCGGACAGCTGATGGCGGCACCGCAGCTACTGGCGTATATATTCCAGATCAATCAATGGCTGGAGAGATATCAGCCGAAAATGAGTTTTGTATAATATATGGATGGAATGATGTAACAATAAAACAGGACTGTCATATTTAGATGACAGCCCTGTTTATTTACGTTACATGCTTATGATTGCGCAGCCAGATTTTGTGCTCCTTCCGAAATATCGATCACAGGATTCTTTTTCCGGCTCCTACGTTTTTTAGGTGGTTCGGGTTTGGTTGTTTCCCCTTCTGCTTTTTCGGAATCGGCTTCTGCGGTATTTGTAGTCGCTTCTGCTGCTGTTTTTTCGGAATCGACTTCTATGGTATTTGTAGTTGATTCTGTTTCTGTTTTTTCAGGATCGGCTTCTGCGGTATTTGTAGTTGCTTCTGCTGCTGTTTTTTCGGAATCGGCTTCTGTGGTATATGTAGTTGATTCCGATACTGCTTTTTCGGAATCGGCTTCTGTGATATTTGTAGTTGATTCCGTTACTGTTTTTTCGGAATCAGTTTCTGCGGTATTTGCAGTCGCTTCTGCTGTTGCCTCGTTCGGATTATCTTCCTGTTTTTTAGATAATTTTCTGGTATTACGCGCCTGCTTTTTGGCTTCCTTTTTGGCGTTGCGCGCATCTTCCAATGCCTCTTTTTTGGCGTCGCGTTCCTGCTTGCGGGCTTCTTTGGCCTGTTCTGCCAGCTCCTTCTTTTCTTCCTTGACACGGATGCGCTGGTTTTTGATGACCTCTTTTTTGGCAACCTTTTCTACTACTTTGATCTCTGCCCTTGCATTACGCATGTGTTTCCCTAAACCTTTATAAGGGTCATAGATGAAGTAAGGCACAGCGGAGAGAAACAAGATGACGATACCTGCCATGGCGATGTAAGGCAGGAGAACATCATAGGGCGCAAATCCCATTTCATAGCAGACAAACATGGCCAGCATCAGCGGGCATAAAAGGGGAAACAGTACTCTGTTGATCAGACGCAGTACTGGGTACTGATCCAGACTGCGATCCTGTGCCAGCATCGCGCCTTCTATTCCGGTGATTGCCAGCATCAACAGACAGATCTCTGATTGAAAACCGTAAAGCGCGCCGCAGAGGATGACCAATGCCGTAGACAGCAGAAATAGAATAATGCTGTAACCGCGGCGGAAAGCGTTTTTACATTCCTGCATACCTTCCAGCTTGTCCTTAGAGATGCCGTGCAGGAGATAGATCTGTTCTGTCATATTTTCACTAAATTCCTGATTGTATCTGCTGAGTTCTTCCGTCTGTAGCAGACCGTCGTTGATTTGATCACGGAAGCTGTCGATGACGCTCTGCTCTTGTTTGAGATGTTCCATCAGCTCGTCTTCCATGGCTCTCCGTTTTAACATCTGTTGACGGATATATTCTGTTTTCTGGATCCGTGGACTTTCCTTGATGTCGCTGGTGATCTGAAGATAATCCATCTCGTTGACGGATATGCCGTTCGCTTCTTTTTTGCTGTTACCCATATGTAGCGCCTCCCCAAGTGATTTGATTTTAAGACAGACCTTCTATGATACCGGTCTGTATAAAAATAGATGTAAGGTTTACATAGTATCTTATTTATTATATTATCACTTTGATATAAAAGTCAAATAAAGTCTATCATTTGTTTCAAAATCTGCTAATCTATTTTTCCAAGAATTATTAATTATTTTCATATTGACATTTGAGACCATACATTGTAGTCTATAAACAAGACTACTACGAGTGGTCTTTGGAAGGAGAAGGAAACAGATGGCAGAAATACAATTAGGTGTTATTGAGGCGCGATATGCAGATATGATCTGGGAGCATGAGCCGGTTACTTCGTCTGAACTGGTAAAGATGACAGCAGTAGAATTTAACTGGAAGAGAACCACAGCACATAATGTGTTACGAAGATTAATTGATAAGGGGTTGTTTCAGAATGACAACGGATTGGTGACTGCCGTGATTTCCAGAGATGAATTTTATTCTATGCAGAGCAAAAAATATGTGGAGGATACCTTCGCCGGTTCCCTTCCTGCATTTATTGCGGCATTTATGCAGGGTTCTAAGATTACAGCGGATGAGGCGGAAGCGATCCATAGGATGATCGACAGAGCAGAGGAGTCATGAGCATGGGTGATATTTTCATGAAACTATTAAATATGAGCATAACTGCCGGGTGGGTAATATTGGCAGTGTTATGTATCAGGCTGATATTTAAAAAAATTTCCAAATGGGTGAGTTGCTTATTGTGGGGCGTTGTAGCAATCAGGCTGATCTGTCCATTTTCCATTGAAAGCCGTTTCAGCATACTGCCAAGTGCGGAACCTATAAGATCCAGTACGGTTGTGGAAGGGGAAGTGCAAAATTATATACCGTCCATTGACAGTCATCTGACAATTGTGGAAAATACCATAAATCCAATGCTGACAGAGAGTTTTGCGTATAACGAATCAGATAGTGTGGCGCCATTGCAGGTAGCTACACATGTTGCCGGTATTGTCTGGTGCTGTGGTATGATTCTGTTGATCATCTGTGCAACGGTCAGCGCTATAAGGCTGTATAAACTTGTAAGAGAAGCTGTATGCGTCAAGGATCATATTTATATTTGTGATGCCGTAAAATCGCCATTTATTTTGGGGATCATCAGGCCACGGGTCTATCTTCCTTCCGCACTGAATGAAAAAGAAATGAATTTTATCGTTGCGCATGAATCCGCCCATCTTAAAAGAAAAGACCATTGGTGGAAAGCCTTGGGATATTTATTGTTGTGTATCTATTGGTTTCATCCTCTTTGCTGGGCAGCATATGCCCTGTTTTGCAAGGACATTGAACTGGCATGTGATGAAAAAGCAGCCAAAGATATGACATTCCATGAGAAAAAAGAATATTCTAAAGTGCTGTTATCCTGCGCAAGGCAGAGAAGCTTGATTATGGTGTGCCCCCTGGCTTTTGGGGAAGTGGGGGTAAAGGAAAGAGTGAAATCTGTATTGTATTATAAAAAGCCGGCGTTATGGATTATGATAGCAGCGGCTGTAGTATTGGGAGTACTGGTGATATGTTTTCTGACCGATCCCGGAAAAAATAACCAAAGCATGGAAAATGCAGATGTTGAAAATGGAAGTATAGAAAGCGGAAGCATAGAAAATGGAAGCATGGAAATCGGTGGAGAATCGCCGGAGCAGTTGATCAACAGATGGGCGCAGGCATTTGTCAATCGTGATGGGGAAACCATTGCGTCTCTGGCGTCTTTGGAAGTCAGAGAAGAACTGGGCAGGATGGAGTTTTTGATGGGTTCGGAGGGGCAGTACAGCTTCGGCTTGAGCAGTCCCTGGCCGAAGGATGTGAACACGGATTATACTGCACATATCTATGAGGATATCGGAACGGCAGAGATCTATTATTATGCACAGACTTCCGATCCGCATGTTTTTGTCTGGAGAGAGATGATTACCTATGAAAAGGAAGGGGATTCCTATATAGTCACGGGAGATGAACTAACATATTATGATAATATTTCTTCGGGTGCGGAATATGCGGAGGCTTATCAGGGGCGGATCGATTCAACCATGATCGATTACACATGGAACGGACTTGGAGAAGCATTAAATGATAATGCGGCTTCTTCCAATAATGACGTATATAAGGCTTTGTTATCATCGGAAAGCGCGGCAGTTTCCCTGCTTAACCTTTCGACAGATCCGAAAGACATAAGCATTTCGGTTTATGATGGCAGCGAGGAAAGAGGAATGGTAGGACTTGAAATTCTGTTTTTACGGGATCAGTATACCGTAACGATCAGTATGATACAGCCGTATGGGATGTACGGCATATGGGTGCCTGCAGATTACCGGATTGATGTCGAATCAAGATTTATGGACATTCCATGGGAAGAGATCGAGGCAATCCCGAATGTGGGATATTATGATTCTTCTAGATATAACAACGTAATCTGTATCGGGGAGATTCCCGAATATGATATCAGGGTGTACGGATATAATGATGATGACATATCGGGGCGCGGCGTGGCAATAGATATTGCGGGTGATGTGAACTATTTTGACTGGTTTTATACAAGCCCGCAGAATATCATGCCGAATTTGTACTGGGATGAAGATGAAAGACAGCTTCAGATGGCGTTTCATATCCATACGGGAACCGGGTACAGCGCGGAGGATCTTGTCATATTACAACAGTACGATACAGGAACCCTTGTTCCCCATTATTTTACTTATAATAATTATACGGAGATCTTAAGTGAACGGATCGGATACAGTTTTGATGACGGCAGCCGGGAACTGACGCTGACGGATACGGTAACAGGCAGGGAAATAGCATCGGTTACGATTCCGGAGGGGGAAATAACGGGAATTTCATGTGGCGATATTTCTTATTTTGAATTAGGAGAGTCTATCAAATTATTTGTATGTCCCGGTTTTTTCAGAGAGGGATATGCGGTTCCAGACTATACGGGTATGCCGGTTCTGGAATTTGAAGTAGAATATGAATGGGTTATCAATCATTATGGCGGAGATAATTTATTGTTTGATTTAGGGGATCTGGTGGGGATCCGTCAAGACGGAGAATAATTTTTCGGAGTTACCATGCCACTATTGAAATCTATGGAGTCGCGATGGCATTGCGCATCTTCCTTAGTATATGAGTTTTTTAATTTGGGTAACCACCCAGTCTTCATATTCTAAGTGATAGGCGGAGCCGCAGCTTGGGCAATGTTTTTCCTTGGTGGCATCAAAACTTGCACCGCAGTTTTTGCATTGCAGCCGTTGAATTGAAAAATGCATATTGATAGGACGGCTGAGATTTCGTTTTACCTGTATGCGGTATTTGTTCCGCCTTTGATAAATCTTCTCCCCGTTATCATACAGATTATCCAGAAAAACAGTTACCGTAACAAAACAAAAATCCCCTTTGATCCGGAAATTTTTTAATCCCATTGCGCCAATATAAAATACATCTATGACGTCATCAAACATATCGTCCAAAGGAGCTCCCTCATAAATTGCAAGTTCCGAAAGATTGTCCGTAAAGATGATTGCTTTGAGTAAAGAAATTACTTTGTTGGAAAAATATTCGTAAGAAAATTCCGGACTGTAACGCTTCATCAGATTGACAAACCGCCTTCCGGAACCCAGTGAAGGCAGCATCGGCATGGATCTTCCTGATTCCCATATGAGTTTTCCAAGTAAAGAATATGTGTAAAGAAGCCAGCCCATAGTTACACCACCCAAAACGCTGGACAGAAGTAAAGTAAATAAAAATGATATCAGGCCTCCTTCAGGTATTCCGTCAAAAAAGAGAAATTTAAATAGCATAAAAAAGAAAAACAAAATTCCCGTCACTACCATGAATTTTGCAAGCTTGGCTTTGTATTCTTCCTCAGTCATACCCATGTCTTCCAGAAAGTAATAGTTAGATACCACGGGAAAAATATCTGACATCCGAAAGCATGTTCCACAGTAAGGACACCCGGTCTGTAATTGGGCAATAGTGGAAACGCCGCCGCATGATGGGCAGTTATAAGTAGCATTCTTTGCAAGCTGCGGTGTATTGACGTCGGTAATCGTCTGATAGAAACTCATGTTTTTCCGGTTCGTATATTCTTTTTTGCCGTTTCTGATAATCGTCCTTTCCATAGCGCAGGTACGACATTTCATTTGACTGGTATAATGCGCGTCGCTCCAACGTCTGCAATCCAGATCCTTGTCGGCAAAATGCCCCCTTGGGGTAAAGCTGTACTGCATAGATATTCTCTTGTTTTGCAGACGTTCTTTTTGAAGTTTAAGGGCGTATCGGATATCCTGATCTCCTCCCTTAGGCGCTTCTCCTGTCATGGTATATTCTTCAAGATTGATAGCAAATCTTTCAAACATGCTGCCGTTGGAACGCGACCAGGTGATTTTTGGGGTTTTCTCTTTCATGTGGGCTTCCTTCCTTTTTTAGGTCAGGGGGCTGTAAAATTCGATTCCTGCAATGCATCAGCCTTTCTCTTTTTGCGGTAAATACTACCAAAAACAATGCCAAATCCAGTAAGTACAACTCCAATAATTGAAAAAATGATTCCCATAACAGCGGACTGTTTCATATATGCGTCTCCGGGATCCTTCGGATTGTAATAGATCGTAGCGGAAGCGCCGATGGTAGGATATCTGCTGCTATAAATATTGTTGCAAAATTTATAAGTCTTTCCATCTACCTCATATTCATAGAGAGGGGAATATACTGTCGAGGTACGGCGAGAACGGTGACCGCTGGATGTTCTATGGGTACTTGTGTGCTCACTCTCGACTACATCGACTATTTCACCCCGCGTTGTTTTATAAGTATGCATTTTTGTATAGTGGATGCAGATGGAGATAATTCCAAATGCTAAAAATGTAATTCCTACACTAAGAAATATTACAATAGTGAAAATAAAGGGTATATTTTTAGGTGATTTTATCATATTTTTTGTTCCTCCCTTTCTCCGGTTAATAGATATTTAACAGTCATTGGTTCTTCAATAAAAGCATTTTTACATAGTAACCATAGTAACAATTTCATTATAAATTAAGATGTTTTTATTAGCAACAATATATCGTTGCTGTTTTCAATTGTTACCGTGTTATATTATAGTCATTTTATGCTTTTATTAGGCGTTTTGCGTACTCCGGGTAAAGAGGGGAGCTATGATAGTCGAAAGGTATAGAGAAGCTATTGCGGCAGAAAGATTTATAAGCTGCGGATAGTGGAAAATACCCGGTTAATAGATCGGAGAAAGGAGAGAGTTAGTATGAATGTTGGAGGAATTGGAGCAAATCAGTATGCATGGGATTCAGAGTATCGTGTTTCCCGCAGAACCGGCGCGGTATCGAACTTCAGAAAGACGATGGAGAGAGCTGTCAACAAATCCCAGGGAAATGTGATCCATGGATTATGGGGCGAGAAGAATCAGGCGGGAGATACTGTTGTAGGAGCGTGGGCAAATACATCTGCAAATACGTCGGTAACCGTGTATCAGCCGAAGGATTTTGATGAGAAGAATCCGGTCTATAAGATGAAAATCTGGGACAGCGAAGGTAATGTAACGGAGAGAAGCGTGAATCTGAAAGATGTTGATCCATGGAAGAGCGATTCTTTTGATATGTACGCATATTCCTGTTATGCAAGCCGCAGCGGGAAATATAAGCCTGCCGTTTCTAATTACATGGGGACATATGCGCACTATACAGACGGATTGTACGGTGGTTCTTCTTATTACAACATGCTGCAGCCCACGAATTGGTTAAGCGCGGTAAACAGTGTCATGAACATGCAGTATGGACTTGGAAACATAAGCGGTTACATGGGTTACAAGGGCTTTTATGATTTCCTGAGCGGTGGCAATCTGTTCTGATCATATCGTTTGGACCTTATGGAAAGCGGTGCGGCTCCTGAATGACAGAGGGAGCCGCAAATTAATTTTATTTTGCTGTGTTTTACAAGGGAACAGAACAATTAAAGCCGTATTCGATCCGTTACACCCTTTATTCTTCGTTCATTTTTTCAATTTCTTTTCTTGAGCAGTTCCGAATGCTTCCCGAAATTTCTGACATTTCGTGTGGTGGTATTATATGGTATACTCCAATTCCATTACACCACATATATATAACATATACAACGTATAAAATGAAAAAATTAACTAAAAGATACCGCTATCTGGCGGTTTATGGGGATTTTGGATTTATTTAACGGTCTAAGTCCCGAGTGATAGTGGACTGTACAGATTGAGGGAGAATATGTTATAATAATAATGTTTTTTTATAAAGAGTCCATCATAAATTATACAGGGAGAAATGTTATGCCGACGATAAATACAGAATTGATACCGGATCTGTATCAGATGCCAAATTACTATTGGACCATGTTGTATGTGACGGTATTTTTGTTTGGAATTATTATTGGTAGCTTTCTGAACGTTTGTATCTACCGTATTCCCGCAAAAGAAAGCATTGTGCCGGACTCGCATTGTATGAGCTGTCAACACCGGCTTTACTGGTATGATTTGTTTCCAGTATTTTCTTATGTGTTTTTAAAAGGCAGATGCCGTTACTGCGGCAAAAAAGTATCAATACAGTATCCGCTGATAGAGACGTTGAACGGCGTATTATATCTTCTGGTTTTCTCTGTACATGGATTTAATGTGCAGAGTATTTTGTACTGTCTGATGACGTCCGCGTTGATCGTGATCAGCGTTGTGTCAAAGCGCCACTATAGGATTCCGCTGTCATTAAATATATTTCTTTTGTGTGTTGGGATTGCCGACTGTATCTTGGATTATGGGCGATTAGTAGAACATTTGATTGGGATGGTGTGTGCCAGCCTGACGCTCTTTATATTTTACTTGATATTTTATAAGGTTATTCCTAATAAGATCATGATAAGGGGAGACGACATACTTCTGATGGCCGTTACGGGACTGATTCTAGGATGGCAGAGGATTTTCATTGCTCTGGGATTGGGATGTATCTGCGCCGCCGCAGGGCATGTCATATGTCTGAAGGCAGGAAGGAACTCTGCCGGGGACGGTAAGAAAAAGTATGTGTTTGTCATGGGAATGTATTTGTCCGCCACAGTGTATATCTGTGCGCTTTTGAAGTAATCTGATGGAGGAGAAAAGATATGTATTATACAAATATTGTGGATATGATTGGGAATACGCCGCTGATCAGCCTTGAGGAAACGACTGGACTGAAGCTTTACGCTAAGGCTGAATTTTTAAATCCGGGAGGAAGCATTAAAGACAGGATTGCACTGAATATGATTGAGGAAGCGGAAAAGAGCGGCAGGTTAAGACCGGGCATGACGATTATTGAACCGACATCGGGCAATACAGGCATAGGACTGGCGCTTTGCGGCGTCAGGAAGGGGTATCATGTTATTATTGTCATGCCTGAAAATATGAGCGAAGAACGTAAAAAGATTATTCATGCGCTTGGTGCCGAGCTGGTTTTGACACCGCCGGAGCTTAGTATAGACGGTTCCGTTAAGAAAGCGGAGGAACTTGCTGCATCTTCAGATCAGTATTTTGTGCCTCAGCAGTTTCAGAATCCCGCCAATCCCGCAACGCATTATAAGACTACGGCGCAGGAATTGGTCAGCCAGCTTGGCAGAAAGATCGATATTTTTGTATCCGGAATCGGAAGCGGAGGAACGCTGCAGGGAATCGCAAGTTATCTGCTGGAACAAAATCCGGACTGTAAAATTGTTGCGGCGGAGCCGAAGAACGTATCGGCGCTGCTTGGGGACGAGCCGGGACTGCACCAGATTCAGGGAATAGGGGACGGTTTTATACCGGATGTTTTAGATACCTCCATTATTACAGATATTATAGAAGTATCGGATGATGACGCCATAGGAACGGCGCGTGATCTGGCGAGGGTGCAGGGACTTTTGGTCGGAACGTCTTCCGGCGCCAATGTGTGGACAGCTAAGAAGATAGCGGAAAAATACGGAAAAGACAAAGTGATTGCAACGGTTCTTGCGGATCGGGCGGAACGGTATTTTAGTACGTCGCTGATATAAATGAAAGGAGTCTTCATGTTGTTAATGTGGGCATTTAAAAGTTTTAAAATGTCAGCTGTGTGATTAGAATATTATTTAATATATAGGTAATTATTGGATATAATTTATCTTATAAAAGCAATCTATATATATGATAAATTTTTATATCGGGGATATAAGATTGTAGGGCATGGCAGCAAAAATTGTGTTGAAATGAATTAAAGGTAAAATAGTCGAAGTAAGGAGGTATATCATGGAGAATAAATCAAAAACTGCCGTCATTGCAGCCGCAGTGGCTCTGGTTGCCGTAGTATTGGGGAGCGGCGGATTTTTTATTTTCAACAGTATGCGGGATAAGGGTGAGCAGGATAATACGGAGTTAGCCGGTGAGACGGAAGGATCCGGAGAAACGCCGGGGGACTCTGTTACTGTAGAACAGCCGGAAACAACGGGGTCTTATGACTTGACGCTTTCGAACATGGCGCGCCCTTCCTTTTATAATGCAGATGCAAATTTGAATTATAATCCAGACTTAGTCCCTTCTGTTCCTAAATATACTGTGGAGGCTGATTTAAGCAATATTGTAAATGCGCGTAGATACTCTTTTTCAGATCAAGGGATCAACATGCTTGTCAGCAATGGGTTTTTTGTATCGAAGGAAGGTTATGCCCATGAATTTTTTCAGGTTTACGAGGAAAACCGATATATGCAGTTCCCGAATTTTGTCACGGTAGATTCATTGATGCATACCTATCACCTTTATTTTAGTTATTTATTAAGAAATACGGAAAAGCAATATTTATCTGCCGCACTGGCTGATGTAAGCGGGGCGATGCTGTCAGAGTCTTTGGCGCAGTATGAGGTCTTGAAGGGCAGCGAATGGGAGGAAGCCGCAAAGCAGAACGTTATCTTTTTTGCCGTCGGTGCACGCTTGCAGAATGAGGGGATAGAGATCCCAGACTTTGCGGTGGAGATTGCGGAGAAAGAATTACAGTTGATCAGTGATGCTGCCGGAATTGCCGGTTCTCCTCTGATGAACAGAGACGAAGACTATTCCCAATATAAGCCCAGAGGGTATTATGCAGGTGATGAACAGCTGGAACGGTATTTCCGTGCAATGATGTGGTACGGGCGTACCGGTTTTCGCCAGAAGGATGAGCTGGCAGACAGAAGCGCGCTTTTAATGACGCTGGCATTAAATAAAGGGGCTATACAGCAGTGGGAATCCATTTACTCGGTAACCTCCTTCTTTGCCGGGGCGAGTGATGATCTTGGATATTATGAATATTTGCCGGTGATTGCAGAGGTATATGGTGAAAATATTTCTCTGGAGGATCTCATTGGAGATGATGATGCATGGCAGCAGTTTCATACTTTGACAGCTGGGCTGAAACCGCCTGTGATCAATTCCCTTTCCGATGGTAACGACGATATAGAGGAGTTAAATTATCGTTTTATGGGACAGCGTTTCAGTATTGATGCGGCAATCATGCAAAAACTGGTCTATGACACAGTAGGAGAGAATGAGCACGGAGAAGCGAGGATGCTTCCGGATGTACTGGACGTACCGGCTGCGCTGGGAAGCGATACTGCTTTGAATATTTTGGAGGCGCAGGGTGATACGAGATATCAAGGTTATTCGGAGAATATGGAGGAGCTGCGCCGGCAGTATAATAATGCATCCCCTGAGTTATGGTCGGCGAGTCTGTATGCATGCTGGTTGGATACGCTGCGTCCGCTGCTGACGGAGAAGGGAGAAGGCTACCCGTTCTTTATGCAGACGGAAGTCTGGTGGCAGAAGGATCTGGAAACATTTGCGGGAAGTTATACGGAACTGAAACATGACACCGTATTATATTCTAAACAGGTGTTGGCGGAAATGGGCGGCGGCGAAGAGGTGGTTGATGACCGCGGCTATGTACAGCCGGAGCCTTTGGTATATGCAAAATTTAGTCTTTTAGCGAAACAGACGGCGGAAGGTCTGGCATCATACGGCATGATCAGCGATGCGGATCTGGAGAATCTGCAAAGACTGGAGGATCTTGCAGATCAGCTTGTTACGATCTCTGAAAAAGAACTGTTAAATGAAACTCTGACCGATGAGGAGTATGAGCTGATCCGCGGTTATGGTGGATCGCTGGAACATTTCTGGATGGAAGCCGTGCGGGATCAGGCGGACTCCGAATATATTGCGGCAGCAGAATTTCCATGTCCGCTGGTAGTTGATATTGCATCGAATCTTGAGGGTTCAGTCTTAGAGGTGGCCAACGGACGGGCGTCTGAAGTCTATGTGGCAGTTCCGGTAGACGGAACGATCCGAATCTGCAGCGGTGCTGTATATACCTTTTATCAGTTTGAATGGCCGTTAAATGACCGTCTGACGGATTCCCAGTGGCGGCTGATGATGGGCTGGGAGATGAATGATAATAATGAATATGAAAAGACTGCGGAGATCGAGCAGCCGGATTGGACGCAGGAGTATAGGGCGGGATATTGAGCAGAATAAAAAATGTTGGTCTGAAAGGATATATAATGATTATAGCAGTGGCGGTATTTACCGCCGCTGTTTTCCTATTGCTTTGGAAAAAGGGGACTTTTCTGCCCGGATGGATCGAATGGAAAGAGACTGTTTTGGAGTGTAGTGATCTTGACGTGATAATTTCCCTTAAGAACCGACATCTTGATTTTTTATATGAGGGAGAAACCGTATGGAGCACGCCGTCTGAGTATCAAGTGCAGGATTTTCAATGGGGTGATATTGATTCTGACGGGAAACAGGAACTGTTGCTGCTCTGCTGGAGGATAGGTATATATGGAGAGCACCGGCCATTCTGGGTAGAGGAAAATGACGACCGCTGGTCACAGCATATCTTTATTTATGATTGGGATGACGGGGAGGTATCTCCGGTTTGGATGGCATCTGATCTTGGCATGGAGGTGCAGGACTGGACTTATGATGAGCATGGATATCTGATCATTCTGGACAGGCAGGAGCAGTTAAGCAGCTGGGCATGGCTTTCCTGGGGATTGGAACGGGTAGATACGGAAGTGGATTTTGCTGCGGTGGGAGATGTGCTGATCCATGCGCCTATTTATTACCGGGGATTGGAGCAGGGGAGTTTTGATTTTCTCTATGAGAATATTTCCGATGTGATACAGGAAGCGGATGTTGCTGTGATGAATCAGGAGACGATCTATACGGCGGAGCCTTCCTGCTACAGTGATTTTCCCAGATTCGGCACGCCTTTGTCTGCGGGTGAAGCTGTGGTAAACGCGGGATTTGACGTAGTAACGGTTGCAACGAATCATGCGCTGGATCAGGGGATGGAAGGGATTGACACAACGTATCAATTTTATGAGAAATATGATATACTTCCTTTAGGGATACAGCCGTCGGAAAATGCGTCCGATTCCGTTCCGTTTCAGATCATCCGTAAACGCAGGATCAGCTTTGCGCTTCTAAATTACACTTATGGTCTGAACGGTCAGCCTCTGCCAGATGATTGTCCTTATGCGGTACATAAGCTTACGGATGAGGCGCAGATCAGGGCGGATATCAGGGCGGCGCAGGAAGCGGCGGATATCGTGATCGTGTTTGCCCACTGGGGGACGGAATATCAAACGGAGCCGGATGAGGAACAGAATCGTTGGACGCAGGTTTTTTTAGAGGAAGGGGTAGACGTAGTGATCGGCACGCATCCCCATGTGCTCCAGCCTTATGAGTGGATCACCGCGGAAGACGGACACCGGATGCTCGTCTATTATTCTTTGGGCAATTTTGTGTCTGCACAGGATATGCCGGAACGGATCTTAGGGGGAATGGCGCAGTTTAAGGCAGCGATTACATTAAACGGCTGTGAGATCGTGGAGGCCGATCTGATCCCGGTAGTCACCCATCAGGCGAATGGACTGTATACGGCGTATCTTCTGGAAGACTATACGGAAGAACTGGCAGGACAGCACAGGCTTGGTATTACGCTGGAGGAGCTGAGGACGATTGCGGAGCGGGTGAATGTTGAGTAGCAATCATAAATGACACTAAGGAACGTCGGAATGAAGATCGTGTTGAATCCAATTATAAAAAAAGAGTTAAAGATCGCTTTCCGCAGTAAGAAGATACTATGGGGGTTGATAGCTTATGAAGCGATTCTGATTTATATCTTTCACAGGGCGCTATTAATATTAAGAGTAATACCCGTTAGTGGGTATCAGAATTTCTTTAGTAGAATGATCGTTCCTTTGATCATGATTGCCCAGATTGGCATGACGGCATTGGCGATCCCGGTTATGACGGCATCTTCCATATCCGGTGAAAGGGAACGGCAGACGTTGGATATTTTGCTGACGACCTGTTTATCGCCTATGGAAATCGTATTTGGAAAGGTATTTTCTGTCATAGTGGAGTTTATGCTGTATGTAGCGGTAGGCCTCCCTATTACGGTGCTTGCATATGTGCGGGGAGGACTTTCGTTGTGGACACCGTTACTGCTTTTTGTTGTGATCTTTGTTTTTGCCACTTTTTTAGGAAGTATAGGGGTATTTTGTTCTTCTGTCAGCAGTAAATCTGTTACTTCCATCTTACGGGCGTTTGGTTTACATTTTGTTATTTGTTTTTTAACGTGTATGCCGGAGGTTATGGTAACGGGTGTTATAAGAGGCAATAAGCATTATGATAGCTTGCTTTTTCTTCTGTTGAACCCGCTGGTATTTCTGGAAGAATTTTTTATGCTTTCTCTGAGTGGATATTCACTATTTTCAGGTGATCAGTTTGGTAGTTTTGATAGTTCTGATGGATTTTTCACAAAACTGCTTGCTCATGGTCCGCTTTGGTGTATTCTTTCAGGCGTTTGTATGCTGGGACTGTCGCGGCTTTTTATGTATCTGGCGGCAAGGAACATTGATCCCCTAAAGAAAAAGGATAACAAGATTCAAAATGAGTGAGCGAAACTTGAAAGACCAGCCAAAATAATACATTGTTTAACTAGATAGGAGGAAAATAAAAATGAGAGTACTTTTGATCAGACCACATATCAATAAAAAAATAACCAGTGTTAAAAAATTTATGTTGGGCGAACCTATGGGAATAGAATGTGTAACTACCATTTTGGAAGAATTAGGTCATCAAGTTTTATTGGTGGATTTTATGGCTGAATCAGTACGGCACTTAAAGAAGTACATGAATGATTTTAAACCCGATGTGGTCGGACTTACTTCTCAATGCAGTGATATTACAAATGTTTTATATCTGGCTGAAAAAGTGAAAAATATGAATCATAAAATCACTGTTATTGTAGGTGGGATTCAGGCGACAATTACTCCGGAAGCATATTTCAATAAAAATGTAGATTATATTTTTAAAACAACAACTAAAGAAAATTATAAAGCTCTTATGGAGCAGATAGAAAATGGCACAAGTGAAGAAATCATGGGGATATATAGTAAGAAATTGCAATATCAATCAACCATTCCATCCTGTGAGAATGAATATGTAATGCCAAATAGGGAAAGCAGCGCTAAATACCGTAAATATTATAAGTATGGCGGCTATCAACCTTATGCGACTATTCAAACATCTTATGGCTGCAGAAATCATTGTACTTTTTGTATTAGAAGAAAATTAGAAGGCAAACTGACAATGCGGTCAGTGGAAGATGTAGTAGATGAAATACAGGAGATCAAAGAAGATACTATCATGATCTGTGACAGCGACTTCTTAATAGATGAAAAAAGGCTGATCGAATTGTGCGATCTCTTAGAAAAAAGAGAAGTCCATAAAACCTATATATGCTATGGAAGCGTCAACAGTATTTTAGAAAAAGAGTCTTTATTTGAAAGATTATCAGCGAATGGTATCAAAGCGGTTATCGTGGGCTTGGAAAGTTTTAGTGATGTATGGCTGAAGAAATTTAATAAAAGCGCGACATTAGACGACAATTATAAAGCAGTCCAAATATTAAAACGAAACGGAATTGCCGTATGGGGAACTTTTATATTGCATCCTGATTTTTCAAAGAAAGATTTTAAAGATTTTAGAAATTATCTTAAGTTTTTAAAACCGGAAATGATCTCATTTACTCCTTTAGTACCTCACTTTTTAACTCCGCTTTATGAGGAGTTTAAGGAGCGGCTGATCTATCCGAGAGATGATTATGAGAAGTGGAGTTTTGGCGATGTCATCATATATCCGTCTAAAATGACTTTAAGAAAATATTATTTTGAAGTTTTAAAGTTGGGAATACCCGCAAACTTTAACATGTGTACGATAAAATATTGTTTAAGGACATTTACGTTCAAGCAGAATTTTAAGTTGATGTTTGGATTTGACACGATACTAAAAGTATACATAAAAAATATTTTTAAGAGAAATAGCAATATAAAATTTGGAGATGTTTCTTGAAGAAGATTAAAGGGGTATGCCGGATGGTTCCAGCATACCCCTGAATCTTTAAAACATTGATCTAAAGCAGCTTTAAAATTAACCGAAATATCTTTTAAGCAGACCGGCAAAAGCTTTTCCATGCCTAGCCTCATCGCGTGCCATTTCATGTACGGTGTCATGGATCGCATCCAGATTCTTCTCTTTAGCGCGTTTTGCAAGATCAACCTTACCTGCAGTTGCGCCATTCTCAGCAGCTACACGAAGTTCCAGATTCTTCTTTGTGGAGTCGGTAACCACTTCACCCAGCAGTTCCGCGAATTTTGCAGCATGCTCTGCTTCTTCCCATGCAGCTTTCTCATAATAAAGACCTACTTCAGGATAACCTTCTCTGAAAGCAACTCTTGCCATAGCAAGGTACATGCCGACTTCGGTACACTCTCCCTGGAAGTTAGCGCGAAGATCGCTGATGATGTCTTCGCTGACGCCCTGAGCAACACCGATTACATGTTCAGCAGCCCATGACATTTCGCTGTCCTGTGCCTTGAATTTATCAGCAGATGCGTGACAAACAGGGCATTCAGCCGGTGCTTCAGGTCCTTCGTGAACATAACCACATACGCTACATACATACTTCATAATTTCATTCTCCTTTATATGATATTTTTATATTATTTCCGGAATTTGTTAATTTATTTTCCGGAAATAGGTTTCGTCAGTTATACTTTTTAATTTTCATTTTTTATTTTCATGCAGGAAGGACATGTGCCGTAAAAAAATACTTCATGACCGGTGATCATACCCGGCGTCAATTCACTGGCAGCAGTTTCCAGTTCCTTCGTGTGATTCATAAAGATATCCGTAATGCATCCGCATCCATTACACATAAAATGATAATGCGGCGAAAGATCCGCGTCAAAATGGTCTTTGCTATCCCGGGTTCTTAATCTTCTGACCACACCGTTATCTGCCAAAAGCGTCAGGTTGCGGTATACCGTTCCAAGACTGATCTTAGGGTACACTTTTTTGACGTTGTCATAGATGACCTCTGCAGTCGGATGATCTTTTCGGCACGACAGGAAATCCATAATGGCGTCTCTCTGGCGGCTGTGATTTAATGCCATAATAAAACCATACCTTTCTATAATCTGCGAATTATTTATTACACTGTCGTCTTCTAAATCAGTAATGATTACTGTTTTATTTTATCAGATTTTACGGACTTGTCAATCCTTAAAATATCTCTTTCAGTTCCCTGTATTCCAGCTGCATATTCACAAATGTCTCCTGATCGCCGCCTACTGAGTCCGGATGATATGCTTTGCAAAGTTCCCGATATCGTTTGTCAAGCTGTTCACGGCTGTTGCACCCGACAAAAAAGATGGAAGTGTTAGCAGGATTTTCCGCAAGTTCCAGAATGTTGTCAATACCTTCAAACAGGTCGTTTCTTTGTCGGTCAAGATAGCGGACTTTGTAAAGCATTTTTTTAAATTCGCGGTGCGGGATTTCATTATGATATTCGTTTTCAATCACATCGATCAGGTCAGAAAGATCTTTCAGGTATTCATTCCATTGGTTTTTCAATAGCATGTCATTTTTGATGGAAAGCACATTTATGATCTCGTTGTAAAGATCGTCGATCGTTCCGGTATGATCGTTTAGAATCTCCTCCATTTCCAATGCTTCTTCATCGGATTCTTCCTCTTCATGGAACAGGGACACCCTGTAATCCTGAAGGGAGTCGATGTATTCCTCGTATTCCAAACTGTCCATCCGCAACTCGATAGCCCAGTCGCGCCATTCCCTGCCAAGGGAAATCAGGATCACTGCTGCCGGAATGATAATAGCAAGAAGAAGGATACATTCATATAAAATGGCGGCTTGGTCGCCGGATTGTAAAAAGTCGGTCAGCGGCATGCCATAGGACAGCATCGTTTCCTCAGAACGTCTGATAAGGACTGCTGCGGCAATGGCAAAACTTGCAGCGATACACAGGGCATGGGAGAGCCATAAAAGATGGACGATCAGCCAGTCGATTCCATGGAGCAGCAGATAGCAGAAACAGGCAATGGTATTTAATGTGGAAAGTCCGTTTAAGCTTAAAATCATAAATTCATTTTCGCAGCTTTCATTCAAAGAAAGGAAAAAACGGTATGTCAGATCGTGGATCGCATTAAAAAATAAAGTAATAAAATGCCACAGGATATCCAAAATAGAAGAAAAAACAGATAATACCCATAGGGCGATGGTAACCACAACGGCACAGACGCCCACATAGATTGCAAATTCCGCGGAGGCGTTTAATCCGGTGTTGTTCCTAAGGGTATCTGCTATGATTACGATGATCACACTGATACAGACCATGCGCAGAATGACAGGAATCTTTTCCAGCGCCCGCGCGATCAGTTCACTTATAGTAGCAATCAGCAGAAACGGCAGTGCCAGTATTGCCAATAGATTGATTTTAATGATTTTAAAGATCATGTGGAGGAACCGGGTCTTTCTACAATAATATAATAAGTTTCTTTCTAACCAAACTACATTTTACTATGTTTATCAAAAAAAAGACAGAAGTTTGTAATAAAATAAAAAATTAGTTAATTTAAGGATGGGTCCACAGAGTGAGTAAGGCGTTTTTATTGACAATATATAATATAAAATCTATAATGAATTTTACATATTGTAAATATAATATTATAGTAAAGGGGATACATATGAAGAAATGGAAAAATACAATCAGAAGTATGGTGGCAAGAGTTATGTCCCTGGTCATGGCGGTGATTATGATATTGGGAGGTATGCCTTCTATACCGGCAAGGGCGGAGGACGGGGCATACCCCTATATGATCTTTGCCGCATCGGATGAGGAAGGTGCGGTTACATTTCTTGTTAATAACGCAGGCATTAACGGAAGTGTGGCTACCAATGGAACCATTGCCGTTACCGGGGGCAACTGCAACATTAATGGAACAAGGACGGAGCGTGCCGGGGAAAGCGGTGAGCCGCTTTTGATGCCGGATCTTCGGGAACGGATTAAAAATACATACTTTGCAGCAGAGACGGAGGCGCATGCGGAGGATTATGCGCTGGAAGAGATCAATATTAATGTAAATACCCCTATCGAAGGGGACGGAGAGGTATCGCTGACCGGCAATATCAACTTAAATGCCGGAATCATGGCGCAGGAAGATATTGTACTTGACGGCGAAGTAAAGAACTCAGGGGATGTAGTGCTGTATTCCGCATCCGGCAACGTAGTCATCAGCAGCACCAACGTGAACCTGAACGGTCTTGTCTATGCACCCTATGGAGAGATACGGATCAATTCCATGAATGTGAACACGAACAATGTGATCCTGATCGCACAGAAGGTTACAATAGAGGCAAACGGCATCAACGGCGGCATGAACCAGGGAATGGCGCAGTTTATCGGGACAGAGTATAATGTAATAGAGGGCGGGACAGGGAATGAACCTCCCGTGAACCCGGAAGATCCCGACCCAGAGAATCCGAGGGATCCCAGCGTACTGATGCAGGGCATCGTCAGATATGAAGCGACAGAAGGGTTGGAGGATATCGGGGAAGCCTATTTTAAGGATATCGTGTCAATGGACGACATAGGATATACGATAGAGGGATACCCCTGCGTAAAAAACCAGCTTCTGCTGATGTCAAAGGAAGGGGTTACATTTACACAGATTGAAGAACTGGCGCACAGCTATGATGCGGAGATCGTGGGATATCTGGAACTAACAGGTGATTACCAGATAGAGTTTTATGAGGAGATCACGCCGGAAAGGCTGCGGACGCTTAGGGAGGAACTGTCGCAGAATGGCTTGGTTGAATACTGCGATTATAACCTGTCTGCGGAAATAGACTGTGATTTTTACACTAATGATTCCAAGTTGAATGAGCAAGACCAAAACCAAAACCAAAGCCCAAGCTGGAATTCGTTACAGCCCGACGGAGATAACTGGAATATAGAAATGATTGATCTGGAAGGGGCGCTGGTCAATGCGGGGGTAATCTCTGCCAATGCGGTCAATGCTGATGCGAGCGATCTTTCCGGATTGACGACGGTAAGAATCGGTCTGATAGACACGGCTTTTGACGTATGGCATGAGGATATGAAATATGTGACGGTATGGAACAATTATAGTAATCCCACGGACTTGCGTATGGCAGCTTCCCTATCAGGAGCTATGAATCATGGTAGCCATGTGGCGGGTATCATGGCTGCAGGATACAATAATGGAAAAGGGATTACAGGGATATGTCTGAAACCTTTTTTGTATGGGTTTTCTATGTATGGCAATACGCTCTCTTATGTGACGGAGAGGGATTCCACCATGAAGCTGCAGTATGCGTTGGATCTGATGATTGGAAATCATGTGAAGGTCATTAATTACAGCTGGGAGTATGGCACATATGCTTTTGCGGCTTCCCAGCAGGAGCAATACGCTATTAATTTTTTGGGTAAAAGAACATTAAAAATAAAATACTTTCTGCTTCGCCTGCTTGATAAAGGATATGATTTCCTAATTGTGACATCTGCGGGAAATACTAACAACGATCGGTTCTATAAATATACGTTTAACAATAATGGAATCCCGGAAGAGCGGTATGTAAGCGTGGAGGACTATCAACGCTCGAATAATAAAAATTATGACTATCCATCTGTTGATAAAAATATCACTTATGGAGCACTTAATTCCCATGCGACAATCAGTTGTAATGAGGTGGATGCTATATATAGTAATGAATTTTCCTATAGCTGGGATCCTAGGATACGGAACAGGGTGATCGTGGTAGGGGCAATCGAAAAACCCGTCGGTACTATCGTGTCATATAATGTTGCTAATTTTAGCAATACAGGCAACCGGGTGGATGTCCTTGCGCCGGGAGGCATGATTCTAAGCTGTATGATCTCCGGGATGGGTCGGGACTATGGTTATAAATCAGGCACGTCCATGGCGGCACCCCATGTGTCCGGCGTGGCGGGACTTGCCTATAATGTCAATCCTAATATCAGCGCACCGGAATTAAAGGATATCATTGTAAATAATTATCAGATGACTATCGATGGATACGGAGTATTAAATGCCGCAGATGTGATTGATGCGGTTGTTCAGTATGAAACATCGGAGGAACCGGAGGAATATACCGTGCAGCTCCATGTAACGGATGCAAATGGAAACGGGGTAAGGGATGCTGCGGTTGAGGTGCGCAGTTGGTCACAATATTGGTATAGGGTCTTGGGTGCGGCCATGACAATCAATGCGGTAGGCGGTACTGTAGTATACAGCGGAAAGACGGATGCGGCGGGAAATATCAAACTGGATATTCCATGGGGTAATTATTATGTGTTGGTGGATGGAGAATATGGCGGTGTGCTGGAGGAGATCAGTGTCAGTAACGAGGATATCATAAATAAGTCTGTCAAAGAGATCACGATGCCGGATTATCTGCCAGAGGTGACGCGTGAATTGATATTGCAGTTTAGCAGCAGTACTGCGGGAGAAAATGTTAGTATTTATGGGTTCATCAAAAATGCGGAAATCAGATTCATAAAAGGATGGATTGATGTTGATGGCAAAGAAGATATCCTTTTAGAGGATTATGTCAGGGAAGAAGAAGTGACAACAGGCGGTGGAGAGGAGGTAGCAGTGTATCATACCGGAGAAACCTTGGGGGATATTAGTGCGCAGTTGCCTGAAGGGATCTATACGGTGGAGGTCACGCTGCCTGATGCAGAGCCGAAATATTATCATATCATCATATCAGATAAATATGATTGTAC
>JAIDPF010000006.1 GCA_029062895.1 Lachnospiraceae bacterium | reverse complement strand
TATCGCCAAAAAGAGTGAAGCTGGGCAGTACCAGCATATTCATGGAGAAAATGCGGATCTGGTGCTTACCTTTGAGGAGATTCAGGCAATGTTTCAGGCAAAAGAGGTTGAACTAAAGCCCAGAGAGGTGGAAGCGCAGCAGGGAAGCATCTATGGTAAGAATTTTTCAAAGTCCGGCGGGGTGACAAAGGCTGTTTTAGAGGCAATGTCGGAGCTGGGCGATCATGATGATTATAAAGTGCTGACCTGTAATGGCGCTGCAGAGTGTAAAAAAGCGTTGATGCTGCTGAAAGCAGATAGGCTGCCGGAGAACTTTATCGAGGGGATGATCTGTACCGGAGGCTGCGTCAATGGACCGGGAAGCGTGAAACCCCTGGCGCAGAGTAAGGCGGACTGCAGTAAAGAACTGGCAAAGGTCGATGCGAGAACCATAGAGGGAAGTATTGCGGCACAGGGTGGTCTGAAATTTTCAATGCATCGGGGCAATGAATAACTGGCATGCTGTCCGACGGACATGAAATACATAAGTTAGGAGAAAGATATGTTTACGATATTTATATTTTGCCTCGTTTTATTGATTGGTATACGTCTGGTCTTGGGTGAATCCATGAAAAAGGATGAACAGATGGGAAGAGGCAATGATCTCAGGATGAAGGAAAAGACTCAGATGATAACGACTATTGTATTATCAGTTATCATGGTCCTGATTGTCGGCGGCAACAGTTTTTATACCATCGCTGAGCAGGAAGCAGCTGTTGTTACCACCTTTGGCGTTCCAGAGGCGGTGATGGAGACGGGACTTCATTTTAAGATTCCATTTGTGCAGGAAGTAACGAAAGTTGGCACGACGATCAACGGACTGCAGATGGGGTATCGTGTCGCTGATTCAGGAACGGTTGCAGTGGATGAGGAATCCCTGATGATTACCAGTGACTATAATTTTGTGAATATTGATTTTTACATTGAATATCGTGCGGTAGATCCGGTGAAGTATCTATATGCTTCCATGAATCCTACGGAAGTTCTGAAAAATATCAGCCAGAGTTGGATCAGGGATACGATAGGCACTTACGGAGTAGATGCGGTATTGACAACCGGAAAGACGGAGATTCAGGCAGCAATCAAGGAACGGATCATTGAAGAGTTGGAGGAAATGGATATCGGTATCCAGCTGGTCAATATTACGATACAGGATGCAGAGCCGCCGACTAATGAGGTTATGATCGCCTTTAAGATGGTGGAGACGGCGAAGCAGGGGATGGAAACATCCATTAACAATGCTGTGAAATACGAGAATGAACAGATCCCGTTAGCTGAGGCAGAGATCGACAGGATTCTGCAGGAGGCGGAGGCCGCAAAGGCAGAACGTATCAATGAGGGCAATGAAGAAGTTGCCATGTTCAATGCCATGTATGAAGAATATGAGAGAAACCCTGAGGTAACAAGGCTTAGGATGTTTTACGAGGCGATGGAGGAGATTCTGCCGAATATGAAGATCGTGATTAACAGCGCCGACGGGCAGGTTCAGACGATCTATCCGTTGGAGGACTTTTCACGGACGACCATTTACAGCAATAATGCCAGTGCTGGCAATGCCGGTATGGGTAATAATACTGATGGAGATCATACAGATGAAGAATAAATTTAAAATGAAAATAGCGCTCATGATTGTGGCTTTAGGGATCGTGATTGTGGGAATGAACAGTATGCATATAGCAAAACAGAATGAGTACCACTTGATTCTTCGCTTTGGAAGGATCAACCGCATCGTGCAGGAGGCAGGTCTATATTTCAAAGTGCCCTTTATTGATACGGTAACGGTGCTTCCAAAAGAAATCATATTGTATGATATTCCTGAGTCAGATGTAATTACATCGGATAAAAAGACAATGATTGTCGATGAATTTGTGCTTTGGCAGATCACGGACGCGCTGAAGTTTGCGCAGACATTAAACTCGTCCATTGTCAATGCGGAGTATAGAATCAATACGACCGTATATAATGCAACAAAAAATGTGATTTCCTCCACTACGCAGGAGGATGTGATCAGCGGCAGAGATGGTAAATTGGCAGAGATGATCATGGCTGCAATCGGAGATAATCTTAGCCAGTATGGTATTGAAGTGATCGCCGTAGAGACTAAACGTCTGGATCTGCCGGATGATAATAAGGCGGCTGTTTATGAACGTATGATCTCGGAACGTGAAACGATCGCTGCTGAATATACTGCGCAGGGGGAATCTCAGGCGCAGATCATCATCAACAATACGGACAGGACGGTCCGGATAGGAATTTCAGATGCAAATGCTGCTGCGGCGGTGATCGTGGCAGAAGGAGAAGCGGAATATATGCGTATTCTGGCAGAAGCATATAATACGCCGGAGAAGCAGGCATTTTACGCATTTATCCGTGCATTGGACGCGGCAAAGGTTTCCATGACGGACGATGATGTCCTGATCATTGACGAGGATTCGCCGCTTGCCCAGATATTTATGGGATACTAGCGTCATTTTCTATGACGTATAAAAAAAGAAAAGAGAGGTAGAAAATTATGAAAGAAGTGAAAGTAAGTATTCATCCGGTGGAAATCAAGTCGCTCAAGTATAACAATGCTATGACAATAAAACCGGGGGAGTCTATGAGGCTTCAAATGAAGACCTCAACAGCGGTTAAGTTAAATCCATCCGTGCCGACAGCAGCATTGGCTATGGTCAAATTTGAAGCGGTTGACGAGACAAAGAACATCCAGTTTGAGGTGGAGACACTGACTGCTGTAATGGCGGAGCCTGCTGTTGAAAAACTGGATGAGTTGATTAAAGCACACTACATGGGTTCGATCCTGATGGCAGTTAACGAAAAGGTGCGTGCGGCAGCGCTTATGCTTGGTCTGACCCTCGCCCCGCCGGCAATCGGGTTTAATTATCAGGATGACAATGAAAGTATTGATGCTGAGATTTTCAGGTCAATGTAAAGGGATGTTGTAAATGTTATATCAGATCAATCAGGGAACGGTAGCTTATGCGGATAAGATTGTACTCAAGGAGATCAATTTTGAGATCCGTAATACGGAAAAGATCGCTGTTGTGGGAAGAAACGGATGCGGCAAGACAACGCTCCTTAAGCTGATCATGGGGGAGGTATCTTTAAGCAAGCGGGATAGCGATAAGGATTCCTTTATAGCAATGGCTGGGAAGCCCCAGATCGGCTGGCTGCAGCAGATGACTTTTGAGGATGATGAGGTATGTCTGTCAGCGGAAATCAGAAAAGTGTTTGAACCGATCCTTGTTATGGAAAAAAGGATGCAGGAACTTTTGCGGAAGATAGAAGAGGATCCTGTAGAAAAACTGGTAGAGGAATATGCCGCTCTGGAACAGCGTTTTACGTATCTGGGCGGCTATCGCTATGAAAAGGATTATCAGATGATACTGGATCGCTTTGGCTTTACGAAGCAGGATGAGGTAAAGCGGTTGTCTGAATTTTCTGGCGGACAGCGGACAAAGATTGCCTTTATCAAATTGCTGCTGTCCAAACCGGATATCCTGCTTTTGGATGAGCCGACCAATCATCTGGATATGTCTACCATAGCGTGGCTGGAGGGATACCTGAAGGAGTATCCAAGAGCGGTCGTCATTGTTTCTCATGATCGTATGTTTCTCGACCATACCGCAGATGTGGTCTATGAGATCGAGCATCAGAAAATGAAGCGTTATGTGGGAAATTATACAGAGTTTACAAAGCGTAAAAAAGCAGATCACGCAAAACAGGAAAAGGAATATCTGGCGCAGCAGAAAGAGATTGAAAGGTTAAATCAGATCGTGGAACGTTTTAAGAATAAACCGTCCAAGGTGTCTATGACGCGTTCCAAGTTAAAGCAGATTGAGCATATGGATTTGATTGATAAACCGGAGGCGTTTGATGACAGAGCGTTTCATGCCGGGATCCGGCCGGCGGTTGAAAGCGGCAACGATGTCCTTTCTGTAGAACGGTTGGGAATCGGCTATGAAAGAGAGCTTGCGAAAGTGGCGTTTTCCATGAAAAAAGGACAGAAGCTCGGAATTATCGGCGGGAATGGTCTGGGGAAATCGACTCTGTTGAAAACATTGACCGGACATATTCCGAAACATTCCGGTAAATATCAGTGGGGTTATCATGTGGAAATCGGCTATTTTGACCAGCAGATGGCTCAATATTCCAGTGAGAAGACGGTATTGGATGAACTTTGGGATCGGTTTCCTACACTGACGCAGACGGAAGTGAGAAATATTCTGGGCGGTTTTCTCTTTACCGGAGATGAAGTTTTTAAAAAGGTATCCATGCTATCCGGAGGTGAGAAGGTGCGCCTGGCACTGGCCGGCATATTTCAGACTTGCCCTAATACATTGGTTTTGGATGAACCGACCAATCATATGGACATCGTGGGCAAGGAAGCATTGGAGGATATGTTGCGGGACTATAAGGGGACGATTCTGTTTGTATCCCACGACAGGTATTTTATCAAACAGATTGCGGACAGTCTGTTGATCTTCCGGTCGGACGGTGTGGAGTATTTCCCCTATGGTTATGAGGATTATATTGAGAAATACGGACTGGAAAAGAACAATAGCTCTACGGAAGCGGTCTTAAATATCCATGCCGGTGATGGTGGAGCGCGCGCAGATACGACGATGAAAGGCGCTGTGGACGGCACTGCCTCCGGCAGGGAAATGGACGCATCCTCTGCCGGTAAAGAGAGGGCGCAACGTGAACGCGAAAATGAGCAGCCTCAGGCGAAGAAAACTGCGTTGAATCCCGGCAAGGAAAAAGCCAAACGGGAGCGGCGCATTGCCAGGCTGGAGGAACTGATGGAAGAGTGCGATGTGAAAACAACGCAGCTGAAGGAAGAAATGTCCCTGCCGGAAAACTCCAGCGATTATGTTAAATTAAATGAACTGCAGCAGGAGATCGACAGACTGGAGGAGTTGTCATTAACCTATTTGGAAGAATGGGAGGAACTGTCGTCTGAAATATAGATGCTGGTTGAAATAAAATTACCCGCCGTTTATCTGCTTGAATGACAGAACATTTTATGAAATATAGTTCTGATCATTATGTAGATAGAAGGCGGGTAGTTATGTTTCACTAGGTTTTACGCCTGTTTTTGTGATCTGTTACAGACCGAGCAGTCTTTGTAAGCTGTCACGGTCATTCGAGCAGTTAAATGCTGTCTGACGGTCGATCTGACCGGAACTCAGTAATCTCTTCAGGTCGGAATTTAAGGTATGCATACCCATCGCCGCATTGGACTGGATCGTACTTGGAATCTGATTGGTCTTGTTCTCACGGATCAGATTGCCGATTGCGGGATTCATGACCATGGTTTCGGTAGCTACGACACGTCCGTTGCCATCCTGTAAAGGAAGAAGCTGTTGGGAAACAACGCCGTAAAGGATGGTGGCAAGCTGGATACGCAGCTGTTCACGTCCTTCCATCGGACAGCCGTCGATGATACGGTCGATGGTCTGCGCCGCACTGGTAGTATGTAGTGTGGAGAATACCAGATGTCCTGTCTCAGCAGCAGTGATGGCGGCGGAGATTGTCTCATAATCCCTCATTTCACCAACAAGAATGATATCCGGATCTTCTCGGAGAGAAGAACGGAGTGCGGTTGCATAATCGGATACGTCTTTGCCAAGCTCACGCTGATGAATCATAGCCAACTTATGATTATGAATATACTCAATCGGGTCCTCTATTGTCATAATGTGACAGGGGCGGCTCTTGTTGATATAGTCGATCATGGAGGCAAGGGTCGTTGTCTTGCCGCTTCCTGTCGGTCCGGTGATTAGGACAAGACCGCGGGGAAGCTTACAAAAGCTTTCGACTACATCAGGGAGCTGTAATTCGCTGAAACTGGGAATATACTCGTTTAAAAGTCGAAGGCTGGCAGCAAGATTGTTTCGCTGATGATAGATATTGATACGGATACGGAGCTTTCCACCCTGAAAATATCGCGCAAAGTCCAGATCCTTTCCGCTTTCCGCAAGCTGCTGTTGTTCCGGTGTCATTAACTCATAAATCATTCCTCTGGCTTCATCCATAGTGGGTTCCGGTTCGATGATCTGCAGGGTTCCGAACCGACGTACTGCAAGATGGGTTCCCACAGTGATGTGGATATCTGAACACTGATTGGACGCTGCGTAATCGAGAAGCTGGTCTAATGTCATATTTATTTCCTCCATAAGAAAATTATTATATTATTTTAATAATATTCTATTTAAATAATATTATATTTATCGTAACATAGATATCATGAAAATACAAACAAAAAAGATGGAAACTAAATTAAAAAATAATCTTAGAAATATACTTGCCAGAACCTTGAAAACGTGATATCATATCATTCGTTGACGGTAAGTATATTTAGGGGCGTAGTTAAACGGTTTAACGCCGGTCTCCAAAACCGCTGAAGAGGGTTCGACTCCTTCCGCCCCTGTTATGAAAAAATGCATGTTTTGACACATGCTTTTTTTTCATATAAAATGGAATTGTTAAAACATGCGCAGGAGATAGACGTGTATATCTTTTTGACAGTTGTATTGATAATAGAAAGTATTTTGCTGATCGGTACGATGGCGGCAATCAATATCGGTAAGACGTCAGATATTCAAAAAATATTGAATTTTCTTGGCGTATCGGTTGGGCTGATTTTGCTGGGCGGCTTCTTTGGCTTGTCTGCCGGAACCAAGGAAACCCTGTTCTTGGCGTATCAGATCGAAAGCATTGGAGTGGTATTTTTTACTGTTTTGCTTTCCCTGCTTTCCCTGCTTTGCTGTAATATACGGATTCCCAAAGCTATTTATACCGGACTGAGCTTGTATGGCATAATTCTCACAATTCTGATCCTTCTTTCTTCACTGCTTCCCGGTCAATATCTTAACATGACAGTTTTGACGGAAAGCATGGCGGGGATGCTACCGGGCGAAGTATATCCGTTCCACCTCGGTGTGGTGAAATACATAGAGATTATTTGCTCCGTGGCAGTCAGTCTTTCTGCTTTTTGCCTGCTGTTCCGCTACCATTATGTCAGGCAGCGGAATACGAATCCCGGCGCCGGGTGGCTTTTGATGGCAAATATTTTGTCTGCCGCCGCCAATTTGATTCTATTAGCAGATAATAAAACAGGATTTTATTGGATGAATGTACTTTTTGGCGTATGCTGGGGATATATCATAGCAGTGGTCTACCGCTTCCGGTTATTTGACTCCATTCAGATGGCAAAAGACGATATATTGGAGACGATCGAAGACGGTTTTGCGGTGGTAGATTTTAACGGAAAACTCCTGTATGCCAATGAATATGCAAAAAGAGTGTTTCCTGAACTGAATTATGAAGCGACGCAGGATCAGATCGTGGAAAAGCTGATGGATCATGATAAGAAAGTTCTGGAGATCGCGGAAAGCAGATTTCAGATCTCTTTGGTGCCGTTTTATGATAAGCAGAGCTATAAAGGAACAACGATCTGGATGACAGATAAGACGGAGGAATACCTCGCCACACAGAAGCTGATTGAACTGAAGGAAGAGGCAGAAAAGGCAAATGACGCAAAATCCATGTTTCTCGCCAATATGAGCCACGAGATCAGAACGCCGATGAATGCCATCATCGGAATGACCGAATTGATCTTAAACGACAATATCAACAGTAACGTGGAGGAAAGCGCCAACAATATCAGAAATGCCAGCAATACCCTTCTGTCGATCATCAACGGCATTCTGGATTTTTCCAAAATAGAGACCGGCAACATGGAAGTGCAGGAGCGGGATTACAGCCTCGGACTGCTGATCAAGGATGTTGCGTATATGACCAATTTAAAACTGGTAGACAAAAATGTGGAACTGATCATCCATATGAAGGAGACGATCCCGGCCATGCTCCGTGGAGACGAGATGCATGTGCGTCAGATTTTCACCAATATTCTTTCCAATGCGGTCAAATATACAAAGCGTGGGTATATTCGTATGAATCTTGATTGGGAAAAGCATGGAAAGGATGCTATGATCAGCGTATCTGTTGAGGACACCGGATGCGGCATCAAGGAGGAGAGTATCCCGACGCTGTTTGACAGCTTTCAGCGTGCGGATATGATCAAGAACAGAACGATAGAGGGAACCGGTCTGGGGCTCGCGATCTGTAAACGGCTGGTGGAAGCTATGGGCGGAGCGATCAGTGTGAAAAGCTCTTACGGTGTTGGCAGCGTATTTTCCTTTTATTTTCATCAGAAGATTGCAAACGAAGCGCCGGTGGGCAACTTTGACGAACTGGAGCTTCCGGCGTCCGGCGGAGAAGGAAGGAAGGCGCTGATCGCGCCTCTTGCAAAAATTCTTGTTGTGGATGATAATATTACTAATATCAAGGTGGCGCAAGGAATCCTTACGATGTATCAGGTGCGTGTCGATACAGCTTTAAGTGGCAGGGAATGTCTGGAGAAGATCGAAAAACATAATTACCATATGATTTTTATGGATCATATGATGCCCGATATGGACGGTATCGAGACGACAAAGCTGATTAGGCAGCATCATAACCCGGAGATTCGTAATATGGTTATCATCGCGCTGACGGCCAATGCGATCAGCGGTACCAGAGAGATGTTTTTACAGAACGGCTTTCAGGAATATATTTCTAAGCCAATTAATTTAAATAGTATGGAAGCGGTATTGAAGAAATATCTTCCATCTGATATTATTCATTATGTAGAGAAAGATGATGATCTGGATTATACGGAGGTGGAGATCGAACTTCCCTATGTAGATGTTGAAGGCGGACTGAAAAATTATGGCAACAACAAAACAAGATACCTCCAGATCTTAAAATTTATCTATGACGACGGCCCCGGACATGTGCAGCGTATTAAGGACTGCCTCATGGTCTGCAATTACAGGGATTATATCTTTGAGGTGCATGCGTTGAAAGGTCTGATGGCAGGAATCGGGGCGATGGATCTGGCGGAATTTGCAAGGCTTCAGGAGTATGCCGCAAGAGACGGCAATATCGAGGTCATCCGCCGCGAATCCTCTTTTATGATTGAGCAGTATGAGACGATGCTGGGGAATATCAAGACCCTCCTGAATGATAATGGACTTCTGCGTGAGGAGATCATCCAGATCAGGGACAAGGAACTGACATGGGAGGAATTTTGCAGTATGATTCATTCCCTGCAGGGCAGTCTGGATCTTCTGGAACAGGCAGAGGCTGCAAGGAAGGTGGATAATCTGCTGACATATCCCTTGGATGCCGGGATCAGAAGGCAACTGATCGAGATCAAACATGCCATCGGGGAGTTTGAATATGATGAAGCGGCTGAGCTGATACGGCAGCTGCTGTGATGCTAATTGTTGGCATTTGTCAGACCTGATATATAAATGGGATACTGTAATTGCCTGAGATATCATAATGTAGAAAGGAGAAATTTGATTAAAATGGACAATGAGACGAAGCGAGTTGTAGGTGAAGGAATTACGGGAAAGGTGGAGATGTACAGGGAAGATGTCGAAGCACTGGTCAAATATCTTCCTTGGCTGGAGTCAAAAAATAAAAAAGATTTGTCTTCTACTTATACACCGCGGGAGGGAGGCGAACATTCCCTGCGTGTGCCGGTTTATGACTCCACATTGTTGGGATTCATAAAGGCTGCCCAGAAGACAAAATTTATAGACCGTAATTATGTTTATGTTTATCACAGAAAAAGGATGAATACGGTAGAGGATGAGCTGAAGATGATCAAGGGGACGCAGATGATGGAGATAGAGAATCTTGGTGCTGTCCTTTCAAAATACGTCATTCTGGGAATGTCTAAATCGGTGATGTGGAATGAGGGTGTCAGCAATGGCGTGTTTTATGCAATTGTTTCAAAGATGAAAGAACTGATAGATTTTTGGTCAAGACAAGCGAGATAGTGTGAAAAGCACATCTAATTGCTCATGCCAATGGGCATTTCGCAAAAATGTGCTAAGTTTCACACCGAAAAACGCCAAAGGCAGGCGTTTTTCAGGCGGATTTGAGCCAGAGTTCCCAATTGCTTTTGAATATAATATTGAAAAGGAGAATCATTACAAATGGAAAGTGTCAGGCGTGTCTATGTAGAGAAGAAACGGGAATACGCAGTCAAAGCCAGAGAGCTTGAAGAGGAAATCAGAGGATATCTTGGAATCAGCAGCGTCAGAGAGGTAAGGGTGCTGATTCGTTATGATGTGGAGAATATCTCGGACGAGGTGTTTGAAAAGGCCTGTAGAACTATTTTCTCGGAGCCGCCCGTGGATATCCTGTATCATGAAACATTAGACATTCCGGCAGACGGAAAGGTATTTGGCGTGGAGTTCCTGCCGGGGCAGTATGACCAGAGAGCGGATTCCGCGGTACAGTGTATTCAGTTCCTAAAAGAGGATGAAATGCCGGTCATCAAAACGGCAGTGACCTATATTGTGATTGGTAGCATTACGGAGGACGAGTTTGCGAAGATCAAACAGCACTGCATTAATCCGGTGGATTCGAGAGAGACGGATATGACAAAGCCGGAAACATTGATTACACAGTATGAGGAACCGGCTGACGTTATGATCTTAGATGGATTTAACTCTATGGACGAAACGGCATTTCGGAAGCTTTATGATTCTCTGGGTTTGGCGATGACCTTTCAGGACTTTTTGCATATACGCAAATATTTTTCCGAAGAGGAAAAACGGGATCCTTCCATGACGGAGATCCGTGTGCTGGATACCTACTGGTCAGATCACTGCCGTCATACCACATTTTCCACGGAACTTACGGATGTGGAATTTGAAGAAGGGTTTTATAAGACGCCTTTGGAGACAACGTATCTAAGCTATCTGGATACGAGAAACGAGATCTATGAAGGGCGAAGCGATAAATTCGTCTGCCTGATGGATCTGGCGCTGATGGCGATGAAAAAATTAAAACATGACGGCAAATTAAATGATCTGGAGGAATCCGAGGAGATCAATGCCTGCTCGATCGTTGTGCCAGTAGAGATTGATTCCGGTGACGGAACCCCATCCTATACGGAAGAGTGGCTGGTCAGCTTTAAGAATGAAACCCACAACCACCCGACGGAGATTGAACCTTTCGGTGGTGCTGCAACCTGCCTCGGCGGGGCGATTCGTGACCCGTTATCAGGACGTTCTTATGTTTATCAGGCGATGCGTATTACCGGAGCGGCGGATCCAACGGTGCCGGTGTCGGATACTTTAAAAGGAAAGCTATCGCAGAAGAAGCTGGTGCGCGGCGCAGCCAGCGGTTATTCTTCCTATGGCAATCAGATTGGATTGGCTACGGGATTTGTCAAGGAGATCTATCATCCTGCCTATGTGGCTAAGAGGATGGAGATTGGCGCAGTGATGGGGGCTGCCCCCAGAAAGAACGTCATCCGGAAAAGTTCAGATCCGGGAGATGTGATTATCCTTCTCGGCGGACGTACAGGACGGGACGGCTGTGGAGGCGCGACAGGATCTTCTAAAGTCCATACGGAGCAGTCGATCAAGATATGCGGTGCAGAGGTACAGAAGGGCAATGCTCCGACGGAACGTAAGATACAGAGGCTGTTCCGCAGGGAAGAGGTTAGCCGGCTGATTAAAAAGTGCAATGACTTTGGTGCAGGCGGTGTCTCCGTCGCTATTGGTGAGCTGGCGGACGGACTAACTGTAGATCTTGATCTTGTGCCGAAAAAATATGCGGGTCTGGATGGTACGGAGCTTGCGATCTCAGAGTCTCAGGAGCGTATGGCGGTTGTTGTTGATCCTAAGGACAGAGAAGAGTTTTTGGCTTACGCTAAAGAGGAGAATTTAGAGGCAGTTACGGTAGCGGAGGTTACCAAGGAGCCACGTCTGGTATTAAGATGGCGTGGAAAGGATATTGTTAATATTGCGAGAAGATTTTTGGATACCAATGGCGCGCATCAGGAAACAACGGTGAAGGTAAGCGTACCGTCAGAGGATGAGAATTACTTTGAAAAGATTGCCGTACAAGCAGTGGCAGATGCTTTGGAACAAAAGGACCTTAAGGCTGCATGGCTTGCGGCGCTTTCGGATCTTAACGTATGTTCTCAGAAGGGTCTGGTTGAGATGTTTGACGCATCCATCGGAGCCGGAAGCGTCCTGATGCCGTATGGCGGAAAATATCAGCTTACAGAAACGCAGACGATGATTGCCAAGCTGCCGATGCTTGGTACGCAGAAGACGGATGCCGTAACCATGATGAGTTATGGATTTGATCCATATCTGTCATCATGGAGTCCGTACCATGGGGCGATCTATGCAGTCATGGAATCCATGGCAAAGATCGTGGCTTCCGGTGGAGATTATAAGAAGATCCATTTTACCTTTCAGGAATATTTCCGCAGGATGACGGAGGAGCCTTCCAGATGGAGTCAGCCCTTCGCGGCGCTGCTTGGCGCGTATGACGCGCAGATCGGATTTGAACTGGCTTCCATCGGCGGCAAGGATAGCATGTCGGGAACATTTAACCACATTGATGTGCCGCCTACTCTGGTATCCTTCGCGGTAGATGTGGCGAAGCATACGGACATTGTAACGCCGGAACTGAAGCAGGCAGGTGACCGGTTGGTGCTTTTCCAGATCGAAAAGGATGAGTATGAAATTCCGGTTTATAGGGATGTATTGGAATTATATGATCAGGTCAGCACATTGATGGCAGAAAAGAAGATTGTAGCAGCCTATGCGCTGGATGCAAAGGGTATCGCGACGGCAGTCTCCAAGATGGGCTTCGGTAATGGACTCGGCGTAGAGATTTCCGGCGAGTTTGACGCGGAAGAGTTATTTGAGAATCAGATGGGTAATATCCTTGCGGAGATACCGGCAGCTGTGGCAGAAGAGCTTTCAGTGCCTTATACGCTGGTGGGTACGGTGACAGACGGAGCATTTATCTGTCAGGATATGACTCTTTCCCAGGAGGAAGCGCTGGCGGCATGGAAGAAGCCGTTGGAGAAGGTATTCCCTACAAAAGCATCTAAGGATACTGCAAAGGTGGAAAGCGGTGTTTATAAAGAAGATAAAGTCTATGTCTGCAGGCATAAGGTGGCTAGACCGAGCGTGTTTATTCCGGTATTTCCGGGAACGAACTGTGAGTATGACTCTGCAAGGGCGTTTACCAGAGCCGGAGCTGAGGTGGTGACAAAAGTATTTAAGAATCTGACGGCAGAGGATATCCGTGATTCCGTACAGGAATTTGAAAAAGCCATTTCACAGGCGCAGATCATTATGTTCCCTGGCGGATTCTCGGCAGGTGATGAACCGGATGGAAGCGCGAAGTTTTTTGCGACTGCATTCCAGAACGAGAAGATAAAGGAGGCGGTTCATAAGCTGCTGCAGGAGCAGGATGGACTGGCGTTGGGAATCTGTAACGGTTTTCAGGCGTTGATCAAGCTGGGACTGGTGCCTTATGGTGAGATCGTCGGGCAGAAGGAGGATTCGCCGACGTTGACTTACAATACCATTAACAGACATATCTCCAAAATGGTCTATACCAAGGTGGTTTCCAACAAGTCGCCATGGCTATCACAGGCGGTGTTAGGAGAGACCTATTGTTCTCCGGCTTCTCACGGAGAAGGCAGGTTCGTTGCGCCGAAGGAATGGCTGGACAAACTGTTTGAAAATGGACAGGTCGCGACGCAGTATGCGGATATTGAAGGCAATATTTCTATGGATGAAGAATGGAATGTCAATGGTTCCTATATGGCCATCGAAGGAATCACGTCGCCGGACGGCAGATGTTTTGGCAAGATGGCGCATGTGGAGCGCCGGGATACGGCTGTGGCAATGAACATCTATGGAGAGCAGGATCTGAAGATCTTTGAATCCGGGGTGGCGTATTTTCAATAATAATAGGTATTTGCGAAAGAGTTGAGTCCGGCTTACATAACTCTTTGTTTGAAAATATATGTTCCAAAAAAATCATAAATGAAATCATTTTTGGAACATATATTTTTAAACTTTGAGTTATGTAAACCTCATGGACAGAATTGTGGAACAAAAAATTGTAAAGTAATTATTTTACAATCATCTATTAAATAAAGGTAGGAAATTGCAAAACTACTGATTTTTATATATCTAGTTGCGCAACGGAAATATCCCCAAAATGAATTTCGCAAACGTCTAATCTTCAATAAGGTATTTGTGAAAGAGTTAAGTCCGGCTTACATAACTTTTTGTTTGAAAATAGTTGTTCCAAAAACATCATAAATGAAATCATTTTTGGAACAACTATTTTCAAACTTCGAGTTATGTAAACCTCATGGACAGAATTGTGGAACAAAAAATTGTAAAGCAATTATTTTGCAATTGTCTAAATAAATTCTGGTGTCAAAAGGTACCGTTTCAATTTTGAGGCGGCAAGTGCACAAATAATAATCTATGCATGCGCATTTGGAAGGAAATTCTTATTTCCGTATAGCGGCACATGCATAGATTATTATTTGTGTAGCTTGCCATATAATTTCCGATAATTGAGAGAAGTTATGGGAGAAAAAGACGGATATATACCGGTACGAGAATAACCGTCATAATACCGGTGATCACAATTGCTACAGAACTGACGGCGGCCTGGATGTCGCCCAGTTCTACCGCTTTAGAAGTCCCGATCGCATGGGAGGCTGTGCCGAGCGCAAGTCCCTGTGCGATCGGATTTTTAATATGAAAGAGTTTTAACAGGGCAGGACCAAGGATGGAGCCTGTCAGTCCTGCAACCGTTACGCCGATGATGGTGAGCTCTTCCATGCCGCCGGTCTCATTGCAGATTCCTAAAGCAATTGGAGTGGTAACGGATTTTGGTAGGAAAGAAAATAGGAAATCCCTGTTCCAATGGAATAGAAAACTAAGTCCGGCGACTACAATCAGGTGGGAAATGCAGCCGGCAAGGATAGCGATCAAAATAGCAGTAAGATTCTTCTTTAAAAGTGTCAGCTGCTTATATAAAGGGACTGCAAGGCAGACGGTTGCAGGCGTAAGAAAATAGGTAATATATTTGGCGCTGAGCTGATAGGTTTCATAATCTACCTGCAGAAAGCGTAGTAAGGCAATGATCAGCACAAGTGCCACTAGCAGAGGATTGAGAAACGGTTTTTTTAATTTTTTCTGCAGGTAATAGCCGATCCAATAAAAGAAAATGCTGATAAACGCGCCAAAGTATGTGGAATGTTGTAGGATTTCGTTGAGATTAGTATTCATGTCTGTTCTCCTTTGCCTTGACGGTGTTGTTTTTCTGATGTTTTTTAGCGGATTTGTGTTCCTTATTTTTCTTTATCTTCGGTATATTGTCCTGATCGGTGACCTTTTTTAGGGCACAGATCTTCTCTGCCGTCACTCCGGTAACAGCAGTTACGATGATCGTAGAAACAAGACAGAGAAACAGGATGGAGATCAGGTTTCCCTTTAGCGTCGGAAGGGATGTCATAAGTTTTACCGCAGGCTCTAAAAAGAGCAGCGGCATAATTGTCAAAAAGAAATTGGAGGTCAGTTCTACCTGATGTACCTTTACGATCCCTGTAAGAAGAAGTATCAGCATAAGTAGCAGACCATAGATGCTTGCCGGGATCGGCAGCGGCAGCAGGAAGTATAATAATTCACCGGCAAAACAGACTGCGGTGATGATTCCTATGGAAATGAGATGCTTCATAATGTATTATCCGTTTCTTTCAAATTGTGTTTTTATTAGGAAACGCTGATTTATTCAGTGCTTCTATTAGTATGCTTGCTTTTTGCATGATCTATAACAAGAAAGAGTATAACCATATCAAAGAGAAACACAATGTTATTATAGCAGATAAATGAGGATCAGATAGAAAAATATCAAAAGAAAAAGCATTTAAAATATAGTATAAAAGTTAAAAAAGAAAAAAAGGAAAAGGAAAAAAGAAGCAGAATATTAAAAAAGGGTGCGAAAAATGTAAGGTAATATAATAAAGTGGACTAAAGGAGGAAAAACCGGAGATGATTGTTCGGGAACAGCTGGAATTATTGGAGCGGGAATCTTTAAGCAAGTACGCCACGTTAAGCGAAAATTCCCGGGGAAGGCTGCGCCCGGAAGAACAATGTGATATCCGCCCGGTTTTTCAGCGTGACAGGGACAGGATCCTTCACAGTAAGGCATTTCGCCGGCTGAAAGATAAGACGCAGGTATTTCTGACGCCGGAGGGGGATCATTACCGCACAAGGCTGACGCATACGCTGGAGGTTTCGCAGAACGCGAGAACGATCGCCAAAGCACTTCGATTGAATGAAGAGCTGGTGGAGGCGGTCGCTTTAGGACACGATCTGGGGCATACGCCATTTGGACATGCCGGAGAGAGGGCGTTGAACCGGGTTTGCCCCGGAGGATTCAAGCATAACGAGCAGAGTGTCCGTACGGTGGATGTACTGGAAAAAGACGGCATGGGGCTAAATCTGACCATGGAGGTCAGAGACGGCATTCTTAACCACCAGACCAGCAGTATGCCGGCGACGTTGGAAGGAAAGATCGTAAGATTGTCTGATAAGATCGCCTATATCCATCATGATATGGATGATGCGATCCGGGGGCATATATTAAGAGACTCCGATGTCCCCAAGGAGATCGGAGATGTGATCGGATATACGACAAGAGAGCGTCTTGACTGCTTTATTCATGATATTGTCAATGCTAGTTTTGACCGGGATGATATCAGGATGTCGGATGAGGTGGCGGAAGCTATGAAAAAGATGCGGGAATTTATGTTTGAACGGGTTTACCAAAGCCCGGTTGCAAAGGCGGAGGAGCATAAGGCCGAAAATTTGATAGAGACGCTGTTTGAATATTTTGTGAAACATAAGGATGAAATGCCGCAGGAGTTTTTGTTCCTGCTAGACCGAGGGGAACCGGTGGAACGTGTAGCATGCGATTATATTGGAGCAATGACGGATCGGTTTGCGATTGCGCTGTATGAGGAGATCTTTATACCGAAGTCGTGGCATGGATGAACAAACAAAAAGTCATGTAAGTAGTGTCAAACGGCACAAAAAAGTTTGTGCGCACTCCGTTGCGCCAAACATTCCAATGAGCCTCTAAGAGCGAAAATCGTGTTCAGCAAAGGCTTCCACGATTTTTGAGTCTCATTTCCATAGCGCAAAAGTCGTTTACACAAACTCTTTTGCGCAGTTTGACAGGCAGCATTTAAATAAGGCTTTTTATGCCCCAAAAGTGTTTAGACAATTTTTACAGTTGCCCATCAGATTTTGTCGATTGAAAGGATAAAATATGTACTATCCGCAGGAATTGGTTGAGGAAGTCCGGCAGAAAAATGATATTGTGGATGTGATATCCGGGTATGTTTCCTTGAAACGGCAGGGGGGAAATTATTTCGGACTGTGTCCGTTTCATAGTGAGAAGTCGCCTTCTTTTAGCGTATCGCAGCATAAGCAGATGTATTATTGTTTCGGCTGTCATAAAGGGGGCAATGTCATCAGCTTTGTCATGGAGTATGAGAATTTTAACTTTCCAGAAGCGTTGCGGGTACTGGCGGAGCGGGTCAATGTCAGGCTTCCCGAAGTGGAATACACGGAGGAAATGCGGCAGAAGGAAAGCAGACGGGCGAGGCTTTTTGAAATCAATAAGGAAGCCGCAAAATATTATTTCTGCGCATTGCGGAGCGAGCAGGGGGCGCTTGGGAAACGATATCTGACGGAACGGCGGCTGACAGAGGAGACGATGCAGCGGTTTGGTCTTGGGTATTCATTACAGTATAATGACGCGCTTGTAAAGTATCTTAAGAAGAAGGGATATGACGACGGACTGATACGGGATTCCGGACTTGCCGTATATCATGAAAAATATGGTTTGAACGACAAATTTTTCAACCGTGTGATCTTTCCGATACAGGATGTGAATGGGAAAGTGATCGGATTTGGCGGAAGGGTCATGGGGGATGCGAAACCCAAATATCTTAATTCCCCGGAAACAGAGATATTTGATAAATCAAGAAATCTTTACGGACTTAATTTTGCCCGCACGTCAAGAAAAAACGGAATCATCCTTTGTGAGGGCTATATGGATGTGATCGCCATGCATCAGGCGGGATTTACGCAGGCGGCGGCTTCGCTGGGAACTGCATTTACACCCGGACAGGCTATGTTGTTAAAACGTTATACACAGAATGTCTATCTGGCGTATGACAGCGACGATGCAGGTGTGAATGCGGCACTGAGGGCGATTGGAATCTTGAGGGATGCCATGCTGAGCTGTAGGATCATCAATATGCAGCCATATAAGGATCCGGATGAATTTATCAAGAATCTGGGGACGGAGGAATTTGAAAAAAGAATAGAGGATGCGGAAAACAGCTTTTTGTTTGAGATCCGTATGTTAAAGAGAAATTATAAGTTGGAGGATCCGGAGGAAAAAACCAGATTTTACACGGAAATAGCAAAAAAACTCTGTCAGTTTGAGGAAGAGATTGAGCGTGAAAATTATCTGACCGCGGTTGCAGAGGTTCATCAGATCGATCCGCAGAGCCTGAGAAAACTGGTGATCAGTCAGGCGGCAGCGGGAGTGGCCGTAAGGCTGCCGGAAGCCCGTTCCGGTATACGGAATAAAAATACGGCGGAGGACGGTCAGAAGAAGGTACAGCGGGTATTGCTCACATGGCTTGCCGAAGAACCGGAATTGTTCGCGAAGATAGAGGGCTATATTACTCCGGAAGACTTTACGGACGAGCTCTATCAAAAGGTGGCGAAGCAGTTGTTTGCGGATCACGAAGCGGGTCATGACAACCCGGCGGCGATCATGGATCTGTTTGACGACCAACAGGAGAGGAACGCCGTAGCGGAAATTTTTCATACGCCGCTTGCGAGGATCGAGACGAAGGAAGAACGTGAGCAGGCGTTGCGTGACATTATTTTGAATGTAAAAAGAAACAGTTTTGCATATTATACCGCCAAGATGGGGAAAGATGTTAGTGCAGTACAGCAAGTGGTTGCGGCGAAAAAAGCGTTAGAAACATTGGAACGGATGCGTTTTGTTTTGGATTAAAGGATATAGAAGAAAAATTTAAGGCTTACGGTGAAGGCTGTCGGCAATTATGAAAGGAGCATATATATTAAAATGGATGAAAACACACAAGCAAAATTTGATGAGAAACTGAAGTCGCTTCTGACATCTGCGAAAAAGAGAGGATATGTGGAGTATCAGGAGGTAATTGATTCTTTTGCGGAATTGAATCTGGAAGAGGAACAGTTTGACAAGATCTGGGATGCTCTGGATAAGAACAAGATACTTCTGAGGATTGATACGATTGAGGATGACGATATTCCGGAGGAAGAACTTTCTTTAGAAGACGCGGCAGAGCTTGAACTTGATATGGAGAATTTGGAAAGTTCTCTGGGGGACGGCGTCAGTATCGAGGATCCTGTCCGGATGTATCTGAAGGAGATTGGACGGGTGCCGCTTCTTAGCGCGGATGAGGAGATCGTTTTGGCGAAAAAGATGGAAGCGGGCATGGAGGCTGAGGAAGAAAAAAAGGAACTGGAGAAAAAGCTGGAAAAAGAGACAGCGGACTCAAAGAGGAAGAAACTGATCAAAAAGCTGGAAGAACAGGACGTTCTGATCGAAGAGGGCAAGGCGGCTGCACAATCTCTTTCTGAGGCGAATCTCCGTCTGGTTGTCAGCATTGCAAAGAGGTATGTGGGAAGAGGTATGCTTTTTTTAGACTTGATTCAGGAAGGTAATCTGGGACTAATCAAGGCAGTAGAGAAATTTGATTACCGGAAAGGATATAAATTCTCGACATACGCGACATGGTGGATCCGTCAGGCGATCACGAGGGCGATCGCTGATCAGGCCAGAACGATTCGTATTCCGGTGCATATGGTGGAAACGATCAATAAAATCATCAGGATCAACCGTCAGCTATTGCAAGAACTGGGAAGAGAACCTTCTCCGGCAGAGATTGCGTCGCGTATGGATATCTCGGAAGAAAAAGTGCGGGAAATTTTAAAGATTTCTCAGGAACCGGTATCTTTAGAGACACCGATCGGCGAGGAAGAGGACAGCCATTTGGGAGATTTTATTCAGGATGACAATGTGCCGGTGCCGGCGGAGGCAGCCGCATCTACTATGCTTCGGGAGCAGCTGGATGAGATACTGGATACACTGACCGAGAGGGAGAGAAAAGTGTTGACGCTTCGCTTTGGGTTGGTAGATGGCCGGGCAAGGACGCTGGAGGAGGTCGGAAAAGAATTTTCTGTCACAAGGGAACGTATCCGTCAGATCGAGGCAAAGGCATTAAGAAAACTGCGTCACCCGAGCAGAAGCAAGCGGATCAGGGATTATCTGGATTGATGGTGACTTTATCAAGACGGCTGCAGGCAGTGGCCGCACTGGCTGAGCCGGGTAAAACAGTGGCGGATATCGGTTGTGACCATGGCTATGTGGGCATCTGGCTGATACAACAGAAGATTTTTCCCAGAGTGATCGCTATGGACGTCAGACCGGGACCGTTAGAGACTGCCAAAAAGAATGTTGCTCTTTACCGGATGGAGGATGCCATTGAACTTAGGCTGTCGGATGGACTTCGGATGCTGGAAATCGGGGAAGCGGACTGTATGATCTGTGCCGGTATGGGTGGTGCACTGATATGCCATATTTTGGAAAATGAATCGGATAAGGCAAAGGCAATGAAGCAGATTATATTACAGCCGCAGTCTGAGTTGTTTCTGGTACGCAGGTTTTTAAGACAACATGGATATGCCATTATAAAAGAGGATATGGTGAAAGAGGATGGCAAGTATTATCCGATGTTGCGGGCGGTCTGGCAGGAGGAGACGATGAAACTGGCGGAAGATCGCCAGGATATTTATGACGCATATGGGAGATTGCTATTAGAGGGGCGTCATCCGGTCTTATATGAATGGCTGCTGCATGAGCAAACAGTAACCTGTGATATCCTTTCCGGGCTTCAGAAGGCGATGGTGGAGGAACGAGATACGGCTGCAGGTGAACGGCAGAAGCTGAGATTATCGGAACTGAAAGAGAAGCAGCGGAGGATTGAGGCTGCATTATCGTATTATGCGTGAAACAGGTTTGTCAGGTGAAAGAAAGGTAAAGGTGTCGATATGCAGTTGGAGGAAGTGATCAGGCGGCTGGAAGCGTTGTCTCCACCATCCTTTGCGGAAAGCTGGGACAATAGCGGACTGATGTGCGGCAGGAAGAAGAAGGAGATTGAAAAGATACTGCTTTCTGTAGATGCTACGGATGAGGTTGTAGAGGAGGCTGTGCTTTCCGATACGGATCTGCTTCTAACCCATCATCCGCTGATTTTTCCGCATGTTTCAAGCTTAACTGAGGATGATATTGTGGGCAGGAGGTTATTTAAGCTGATTCAGGCGGATGTATGCTGCTATGCGATGCATACCAATTTTGACGTGATCGGTATGGCGGATGAGGCGGCGGATCGCCTGGAACTGAATGACAGGACTGTGCTGGATGTTACATATGAAGATACATTGTCCAAGGAAGGCGTGGGCAGGGCAGGGCGTCTGCCGCAGGAGATGAGTTTGCGGGAATGTGCGGAACTGGTCAAAGAGGTGTTTTTGATCGATTCCGTCAGGGTCTATGGTGATCCTGATATGAGGATCCGAATTGCCGCGATCTCTCCGGGGTCTGGCAAAAAGAGGAGCGGCTATGCTTTAAAGGCGGGAGCGGATGTTCTGATTACAGGAGATATCGACCATCATGAAGGGATCGACTCTGTGGCAAGGGGACTGGGCATTATCGATGCGGGACATTACGGAATAGAGAAGATATTTCTGTCGTATATGAAGCAGTTTATCTTAAAGAATATGCCGGAGATGACCGTGGTTTGCGCATCACAGAAGGAACCGTTTATTGTGGTATAAGATTGTGTGAAATGTGAATATCAGTTGAAGTGGATTTGGCAGCAGTATATATAAGTGGGAATATGCGTACATATAAAAATAGAGAGAAGAAAGGACAGATGAAGCATGGATAAGGTGATACTGACGATCGAGGGTGAAAAGAAGGAATATCCAAAGGGGATCACATATGAGGAGGTCGCAGAGGAATATCAGGCGAAGCATGACGGTCTGATCGCAGTGGTTATGGAGGATGATAAGATCCGTGAATTATCAAAGGCTGTGGAAAAAGACGCCGTGGTTAGGCTGATCACCAGAAGGGAGTCGATTGGACATAAGACCTATGTGCGTACGGCGATCCTGACCATGGTCAAGGCTGTTGCGGATATTTTGGAGGCAGAGGAAAAAGGTTCTTCCAAGGTAAAACAGGTCAAGGTGGAATATACCATCGGTAATGGGTACTATGTCAGCCCTAAAGGTGGATTGATGATCGATCAGGACTTTATTGATAAAGTAAAAGCGCGCATGCAGGAACTGGTTGCGGCGAAGACAAAGATTAATAAGTATTCCATGAATACCGATGAAGCACGGGAGATTTTTGCCAGAGCAGGTATGGCTGATAAGGATAAACTGTTCCGTTACCGCCGTGGTTCTCAGGTAAATATCTATGAGATAGACGGCTATCAGGATTATTATTATGGCTATATGCTGCCGAATGCAGGATATATCAGGGAGTTTGATTTGCTGCCGTTCAATAATGGATTTATGCTGATGCTGCCGGAAATGAGTGATCCGTTGACAGTTCAACCGCTGGCTTCCAGAGAAAAGCTGTTTGAGACGCTGAGGAAAGGGACAGACTGGGGTGAGAAGCTTGGCATCGATACGGTAGGCGATCTGAATGACAGGATATGTGAAGGCGGTCTGAGCGATATCATCTTATTGCAGGAGGCTCTGCAGGAGCGCAGGATCGCAGAGATTGCCAAGGAGATCGTAGAACGTGGGGGCGTGAAATTTGTCATGATTGCAGGACCTTCCTCCTCCGGTAAGACGACATTTTCCCATCGATTATCCGTGCAGCTTGCTTCCTATGGACTCAAGCCGCATCCAATTGCGGTGGATGATTACTTTGTTAATCGGGAGGATACGCCGAAAGATGAGAACGGCGATTATAATTTTGAATGTCTGGAAGCCATCGATACGACACTCTTTAATCAGGATATGACAAGGCTGCTGGCTGGTGAGACGGTGGAACTGCCGTCCTTTAACTTTAAGATAGGAGCAAGGGAGTATAAGGGCAATTATAAGACTTTAGGTCCGGAGGATATCCTTGTGATCGAGGGTATTCATGCGTTAAATGATAAGATGTCTCTATCCTTGCCGGCGGAGAGTAAATTTAAGATCTATATCAGCGCGCTTACGAGCCTGAATGTAGATGAACATAACAGAATTCCGACTACGGACGGAAGGCTGATTAGACGGATGGTGAGAGATGCAAGGACGAGAGGCGCTTCTGCCACAAGGACGATCCGGATGTGGCCTTCGGTGAGACGCGGCGAGGAGGAGAATATCTTTCCCTTTCAGGAAAGCGCGGATGCAATGTTCAACTCGGCGTTGATCTATGAACTGGCGGTGCTTAAGCAGTTTGCAGAGCCTTTGTTATACTCTGTGAAGAAGGAAGAGCCCGAGTATTATGAAGCGAAGAGACTGTTGAAATTTCTGGAATATTTTCTGGGTGTGAGCAGCGAGAATCTTCCTAACAATTCCATTGTAAGGGAGTTTGTAGGCGGGTCCTGTTTCAACGTATAAAAAAATGAAAAAGTCATGTAAAAAGATAAATGATATAAACAATACAGAAGATATAATTACATAAGTGGGACGGATGGTCGCGCGGGAAATCTCCGTGAGGAAAGTCCGGGCTTCGCAGGGCAGGATGCCGGATAACGTCCGGTGGAGGCGACTCCAAGGCTAGTGCAACAGAAATATACAGCCGCGCAAGCGGTAATGGTGGAAAGGCGGTGTAAGAGACCACCGCCCGGCTGGTAACAGCCGGGGCTCTGTAAACCCCATCCGAAGCAAGACCAAACAGAAGACGACAGACTTGCCCGGTCTGTCTTCAGGTAGGTCGCTTGAGCCTGCTGGTAACAGCAGGACCAGATAGATGATCATCCCGGCCGGCATTGCCGGCTATGACATAACCCGGCTTATAGTCCCGCTTATGTATTATATATAATTTGGAAAGTGATTGGCTATGAATAAGGAATGGTCTGAACTTAATAAAACAATGCAAACACAGATTAGGAAGAAAGATACCTATGAAGTGGGTATTGATACTTTGTTTGATTTACGGAATCAGTTAATGCAAATCTTGATATCTTTGAAAGAGGAATTGCGCAGGGAGGATTTTGATGCAATTCCTTTTATAAACGCAGACGGTTATCATAGTAAAACGATTGCCTATTCTATTTGGCATATCTTTCGTATTGAAGATATAGTCGCGCATACTTTGATAAGTGAAGATGAACAAGTTTTTTTTACAGGTAATTATCAAGTGCGTATCAATTCACCAATAATTACAACAGGAAATGAACTTGTAAAACAACAGATTGCAGACTTTTCAAAACAGCTTAATCTAAAAGAACTATATTCCTACATCTTTGAAGTAAAAGAAAGTACCGAGAAGATAGTTTCGGAATTGTCCTACGTCGAATTGAAAAGAAAAATACCGGAGGAAAGAAGAGAATATTTAAAATCTTTGAATGTAGTAAGTACAGATGAAAATGCAGTTTGGCTGATAGATTATTGGTGTAATAAAGACGTTCGCGGGTTAATTCAAATGCCGTTATCAAGGCATTGGATCATGCATATAGAGGCTTGTTTGCGTATTAAGGATAAGATACATTCGTAAGCGGAGTTTCTAATTTGTAGGAAAATGAACAGGGCGGAAAATCAAAATTTATGAGGATGTGAAAACAAATATGAGCCGATACATTGCTTTTCTAAGGGGCATTAACATAAGCGGTAAAAACAGAATATCGATGCCCGAACTAAAAGTTGGATTCACAGAAATCAGTTGCGTGGATGTCAGTACATATCTTAATAGCGGAAATATTGTTTTCTCGATTGATGTGGGTGATGAAAATACCCTTGCGGCAAAAATCAATCAGATGATACATGGACGGTTCGATTTAGATATTCCTGTTTTTGTTATCAAGCAGCAAACACTAAAAGATTTGTTAGGCAAGGCTCCTGCTTGGTGGGGAACAGATAACAAGGAGATATATGATAATTTAATTTTTGTGATGCCCGTTTCTACTGCTGAAAGCATCGCAGAAAAGATAGGAGAGCCAACAAAGGAACTGGAACAGGTATTCATCTGCGAAAATGTTATTTTTTGGTCTTTTGATAGAGCAAAATATTCCAAAGCAAACTGGTGGAAGAAAACAGCCAGTGCGGGTATCGGAGAATTGCTTACGATCAGAACAGCCAATACATTAAGAAAAATCGTCGAAATGTAATAGCTGCTCAAATTCCAGTTTATCGGGGATTAGATTGACCTAAGCTATAAGAAATGTGATGCTATGTGTCCAAGTCCAATTCTCCGCAGAGAAAATCGGATTAAGATAATAGGAGATTCTACCGAGTTTGTTGAGTTTATGCTTGAGATGATAGGCGATGCCTTAAAGGAGATCAGCGAGGCAAATAATAAAACAAATGTTGTAAAAATGAGGAAAAATTATTCGTCATGGGTCAAACAAAAACGGTTACTGGGAAGTAGATTGAAAAATAAAAGATTTTCAATCATAGAGAAGTTATGGAGGGAAACGCCGAATGATACGAATGCTGGCACTGATGGGATTGCTATTCTCTTTTGTGTACGGGAAGAAAATAAAGTATGATAGAAGAACCATTAAAATACTACTGGTTACAACCATCGTTTCCGCTTTCCTGTTTTTGACAGGGGTGGTTTGTATGCTGGCTGAAGTGGAGGGAGCTGTTGTTATAGCATTGCTGGGACTTTATGTGGGAGGCGGTTTATTTTTATTTGCAGGAATAAATTTATTGTTTGGATTCTGTTATATTCGCAGGTTAAAGGCATATGGATATGAGATACCGTATAAAAAAGAAGATTATGGCGACGACCTGCGGAATGTCCCGCATGTAAACGGAAAGGTCCGCCCAGAGATAAAGAATGTGGGAAGAAGGGTTCTGTCTTTCTTTTACGCGGTTGTCTTTCTGCTTGCCAACGTCTGGAATGTTCACTATATTGTCCGTTGGCATCTATTCATCGGAGATACCGCGATACTTTTGATGTTTATTATGCTGCTGTTCGACTCTTTCTGGGGCATATCTGCATTCAGGTTATACCGGCAGGGAAATATGCAAAGATACAGGGATGATGTGGAAATCGACGACAGCCGGAAGGAAAGAACGCCCGTTGAAAACGGAATCGTTTCCGGTATCATTTTTCTTTGTGTCATGGTATTGATAAAGACACTGGTCATCCAGTTTGGAGAGAATGTGTTCCGCAGCAGAGCTGAACACGATCAAATACATCTTGAGACGATATCAATAACCATTGGTAATGTCACGATGGGAGGCGTATTAGATAGGACTTCCGATTCTTATATGCGGATGAGAGAAGGATGTTATATTTCCGATTGGGGCAGACCGGATGACGCTTTTTCACGGGAAGTTGCTGAAAGTCTGGGAATATCAGATTACTCGGAAATTAATGAAAAATTCCATACTTCTGATGGGAATCCCCGGATTTATGTTAAAATATCTGATGAGGGTGTTTATGTCCGTATGGACAATCCTCTGCGGCTGGATCATGGCAAACAGTATTCCTACGAGGTGGAATATCTGTGTTATTGAGGGTATGATATAATAAGCTCAAGAATCCAGCCGCTGCGCGTCTGTCGCGCTGTCGTGCTTAAAATCTGCTTTGCAGATTAGATTCTTTCGCTACCATGTCAGGTGAAATCAAATGCTCACTGCGTTCGCGCTTGATTTCCTGCTGACATGGTATAATATCGACAGATATTATACCGGCTCGTAGCGAAGCGGAGTAGCCATCCGCCGGAGGCACCATGTGCGGAGCACATGGTATATTGATTAAACTTAGACAGAAAGGAAGGTTAATTTTATGGAACTTTCAAAATTTTTCAAAAGTGTTATAGATATGGATACCGCAGCTGTGGTGATATGTGATCTTTCCCATGAAATTGTGTATATGAATCCTGCGGCGGCAGAGAGGTATCAAAAAAGAGGCGGATACGCGCTGGTGGGGAAATCGCTGCTTGATTGCCATAGCCCGTCCAGTAATGAGAAAATCAAACAGGTGGTACAATGGTTTGGGGAAAGTGCGGAGAATAACCGGATATATACTTTTTACAACGAAAAAGAGAATAAAGATGTTTATATGATCGCCTTGCGGGATGAGGATGGCAGACTGATCGGCTATTATGAAAAGCATGAATACCGGAACAGGGAAACGGCGGATTTTTATGATTATGTTTCAAACAAGCAATAGTGATCCGCAACCTTTCAGATAGGGGACACTGATTCGCTAAGGAGATTTTGACAGGGGTATAGAAAAGGAAGGAGGACTGCCACCAGTGACAGCGAAGGAATCTGATGTATCTCAGGAAAAGGAAAGATCGGTACTGACAGTGGGTTTTTGGGTGTATGTCATTGTCATAATAGCGCTTCTGGGTTTAGGTTGGTATCTGAATCATATGGAAAGCGATCTGTTCCTATTCGGATATATATGGGATAGGCAGTATCTAAGAGAGTTTACTTTAGCAGTATTATATATTGGTTTTTTGTTTATGTGGAAGGGTCAGCCTAAAAGCAGGAAACGAAAAATTTGTATGATATTGGCTCTTGTAGTGATTATCTTATATGTAGGGGCTATTCCCTATTCTGTTTATAGAGATATGAAAAATAGGGTAGAAGTAGAGCAGATCGTTCTGCCGGACGGTAGGGAAGTCCTTTTTACAGAGACGTTGGCCCATGTCCGTATTTTAGAGAAAACGTTTGAGCTTACCTATTTTAATGTATACCAGAAGAATGGGATTATTATAAGAAAAATCGGAGAAATAGACGAAAGCTATTTTTCTAACAAATGCCTCTCGCAGGATACATACAGCTACGAATATGATGAGGCAGATAGAAAGCTGACGGTGGTATGTGAGTATGGAACCTACGGAGATAGTGTTGTATCTTTGAAAGAGGAATATGACACAGGTACCCTGAGCTGGGAATTTGTACTGGAATAAGTTGGAATTATGATCCTATTGAATAAGTCCCAATTCGGCTTCGTGTTCCCGGTTAAATACAATGAATAAAAATTCTGTTTTAGATCTGCTGTTCTGTGGTATGGTTATATACAAATCGAAATTTGGAGGTCAATGAAGTTATGGCAGGTACCATTATTTATCTGGTAATTTCTTTACTTGTTTCGCTTATTTTTATAGTGCTTGGTGTAAATCAGTTTCGGTCTAAAGTTCCAGTTGCATTGAATACAGGGGAAGTCCCTCCAAGAGAAGATGAACTTACTGATATGTCAGAATGGAATCATAAACATGGAAGAAATTTGATAATATATGGATG
>JAIDPF010000059.1 GCA_029062895.1 Lachnospiraceae bacterium | reverse complement strand
TTAGGTGCCGTATTTTGGCATCTTAGTGCCGCTGCAGAGCGCGCGCAGCGGAAGCGTGCCCGGCGATGATATGTCTGCATTGTACAACGGATATAGTCACCAATTTAGATTTGCAATTGTCTGAAAAGTTGAAAAGAGAAAGGTTTAAAGGTAATAATATGATACCTCAGGATCCAAATTTAATGTATAGTTATTTGAATATGAAGCTTAGGGATTTTTATCCCAGTCTGGAAAGTTTGTGTGAAGATATGGATATTGACCAGACGGCGTTGATGGCGGGACTGGAAGCCGCCGGATATGGATATGACGCGGAAAATAATCGTATTGTTGCGCGGTAGGGTCAAAACGCAGCAGCATGATGATAGAAGGGAGCAGTAAACTCGATGGGAACATTCAAACGGATCTATATGGTCATCAATCCCAATGCAGGAGTCCGGAAAAAGGGGAATGTATTAAATGATATTATCAATATTTTTGCGGATCATGGATTTGAAACGATTGTCAGTTATACCAGAAAGTCAGGGGATGCCGCAACGTTTGTCGAAGAACACGTGGATGATCAGATCGACATGATCGTATGCATGGGCGGTGACGGTACATTGAATGAAACATTGAGCGGTGCAAGGAAGATTGGCTGGAAGAAACCGGTTGGATACATCCCTGCAGGTTCTACCAATGATTTCGCGTCCAGTCTGGGACTTCCGTCAGATCCGGAGGAAGCTGCGAATCGTATCATGGAAGGAAAGCCGAAGCGGCTGGATCTTGGGATATTTAATGGCAGGACGTTTGTTTATACGGCATCCTGTGGATTATTTGCCAGAACTTCTTACGAGACACCTCAGAAGTTCAAAAACACACTGGGGCATCTGGCATATATTTTAGAGGGGATGAAAGACCTTACGCAGTTTACGCCCAATTATATGAAGATCGACACAGGGGAAGAAGTTTATGAGGGAGAGTTTATTCTGACAGCAGTCTGCAATACGTTCTCTCTTGGAGGCGTTATGAATCTGGATAATGGGGAGATCGATCTGGGAGATGGTCTGTTTGAGATCCTTATGATCAGACAGCCGAAGGATATTGTACAGTTGAACGAGACCATTAAGGCGTTGTATGAACAGAATTTTGACCATGATCAGGTCAATCTTGTAAAGGTGAGGAAAGCGAAGATCACCTGCCCGTCAAAAGAGGACTGGTCACTGGACGGAGAACGGGGAGAAGGGCTGGAGGTCAATGAATTTGAAGTGGTCAGCGGAGGGATGAAGCTGATCTATTAGGATGCCCTTGCAATAGTGATATCTGGCGGATTCTTCGGAGAACCGGATTGCCTGAACGATACTGATCAGTGAATTCATTATTGAAAAGTGGTCAGATGCAATATATACTAGTAGACAAATGAAACATTAGGAGAGCTGTTAAATGCTGAACGGATACAAGATTGCCGGAGTCTGTTTGACAAAATTACAGGACGGATTTACATCAAACTTTGTACAATTATTAAATAATGAAGCCCTAAAGGAAGATTACCGTCTTCTGGTGTTTAACAGTTTTACGGACTTTTCTTCCGGCGATGATTGTGAAGAGGGCGCGAAGTCCATCTATCATATGATTAACTATGGTTTGATGGATATCCTGATTATTATTGACTCGTGTTTTTGCGATAAGAAGATCGTGCAGCAGCTGATCTCCAAAGCAGAAATGAAAAAAATTCCGGTTGTTGTGGTGTATGGAGAATATCCCGGTTGTTTCTCCATTAAAAAGAATGATACGGATACTTATAAGGAGCTGGTTTCCCATATTGTCGATGTACATCACGCCAAGAAGATTTATTATATCGATCAGGAGGAGATGATCCGAAAGCCCGACACAGCGCGGAAACTTGAATGTTTTCGCGGGGTCATGTCAGACTATGGATTGGAAATCCCTGATTGGGGTATCATTTGCTGCGAGAAACGCAGATATTCCATCAACAATGCGATCAAACGGTGGATTGATGAGAAAGAGCTTCCGCAGGCGATCGTCTGTGCCAATAATCGATTTGCGGCGTTGACCTGTGAATGTTTGGATGGTTATGGGATTAAAGTGCCGCAGGATGTGATCGTGATAGGGTTTGGCAGTCAGGCGGATGTAAAGTTTTATAAACCCGAACTTACCACCTGCGCACAGGATATTCCCCAAATTGTCGGCGTCTGCTTGAAAATGATGCAGGATGCCGTGGAAAGAAATGCAGAGCCATATACGATGGAAGAATGTCATTCCATGATTCTTTCCGAATCCTGCGGCTGTCATATGGAAAGGAATTACGGATACCGGGAGGAGGCTGACCGGCTGGGGCGACTTCTGGAAGATATGCGGATGCATGAGGAGATAATCTATTCCCAGATAGATCATATTCATGAGAGTACAGATCTTACTGTGATCGGACGTAATCTTTCCGATAATATTCTGCCGGCGTCAGCGATTGCGCTGAACAGCAATTTCCTTGCAATGGCAAGGAAAAATACGGAAATAGACCCGGATTTTCCATTTACCGATAAAATGGTAAATATTTCTTCAAGAGATGAGAATGATATTTTACAGGAACAGGAAGTATTTGATCTTTTGGAGATGTATCCAAAGCTTGCGGAACACATTTCTGAAAATACCATGTTCGTATTTCAAGCGATCTATGTGGCGGATGAGGTCTGCGGATATTATATGGCTCGGATTACTGATCTTGCTGAGGCGGTGGATAAACTTCATCGTTTATGCTGCATTATCAATCTGGATTTTGGAGTCATTGTCAACCGGATCAGGCAGGAACACATGACGATAAAGATGGGGATGCTTCATCTTTTTGACGCGCACACGGGTCTTTTGAATATGAAGGGACTGATCGACCGGATCAATGAAAACTATGAGGAATATTCGCAGTATCATATTGCAGTTTCTATTTATGCCATTCAGCGTTATCGGTATATCTTTCAAAAATTTGGAATGGAAACGGCAGATGAGATTGTAAGCCGGATATCGGAGGCGCTTCAGCTTGCCAATCCGAATAGTTCTTTAATTGCAAGGATTTCTGATGATGAGTTTATCATTATGAATATCATCGAAGAACCAGAAATGATTGGACCGACCATCGACCATTCTACCTCTACGTTTTTCCCGATCATCGATGAGTATAGCAGGACCCGCATCAAAGAATTTAAGATAGAGGTCAATTGCGGCTGTATAATATCGGAACCGGGGTGGGAAAATGACATGCTTAGTTTTATTAAGGCTGCGACCGGTGAAATGTACCTGAACAGAATGATATATGGACAGCCTTCAATCATAGAAGAAGGAAAGGCAGATGAGGTCGATTATCATATCTTTGATCTGCTGATTGAGAAGAATTTGTTTTCGTATCATTTCCAGCCCATCGTTGATGCGAGGACCGGTAAGATCTATGCGTATGAGGCTCTGATGCGGACGGATGAGAAGATCAATTTAAAACCGGATCAGATTCTGAATGCAGCAAGTGAATATAAGCGTTTGTATGATATCGAGCGGGCAACGCTGTTTAATGTGATGGAATATTTGGATACGCATTTTGATGATTTTTCGGGAAGGCGTGTGTTTATCAATACCATTCCGGGATGCTTTCTGAAGGAGGATGATAATCAGCAGCTGGTGGAGAAATATGGTCATCTGTTTGGCTACTGTACGATAGAGATCATAGAGAAAAATGAAACGACGGATGCGGAGCTGATGCAGATTAAATGTCTGGAATGCAACGGAGTTTCCTGTCAGCTGGCGATAGATGATTATGGCACGGGATTTTCCAACATTGTAAATCTGCTGCGTTATCAGCCGCAGATCATTAAACTGGATCGTTTCCTGATTACGGATGTCCATAAGGATACGAATAAGCAGCTCTTTATCAGCAATACGGTAGAATTCGCAAGGCTCAATAATATTAAAGTGCTTGCAGAGGGTGTGGAAACCAAGGAGGAGCTGAGCAAGGTGATCAGTCTGGGGGTTGACTTGATTCAGGGATATTATACGGCAAGACCTTCCGCAGAGGTGCTGAAGGAGATCGATCAAAAGATTGTAGAGGATATTGTGAAGGCGGCTGAGTCTAAAGTAGGGAAAGCATAACAAAAATAGCATATGGGAGGGATGGCGCATGAAACTGACATTTGTGGGAGCTACGCATGAGGTGACAGGAAGCTGTCATTATCTGAATGCGGCAGGAAAGCATATCCTGCTGGATTATGGCATGGAGCAGGGAATCAATTATTTTGAAAATATAGACCTGCCGGTGGAGGAAGGATTGATCGATTATGTGTTATTATCCCATGCGCATGTAGATCATTCGGGATTGTTGCCATTGCTGTATGCCAGAGGATTCCGGGGACAGATTATTGCCACAGACGCAACGGTGGATCTTTGCAGCATTATGCTTCGCGACTGCGCTCATATCCAGATGCAGGAGGCAGAATGGAAGAACAGGAAGGCGAAACGTAGCGCTGGAGCAGCACAGGCAGAACCTTTATATACTATGGAGGACGCAGACGGGGCGATTAAGCGACTTGTTCCGGTGCATTATGATGAGGAGGTTGACCTGTGTGAGGGGATCAAGGTACGTTTTAAGGATGTGGGGCATCTTCTTGGTTCGGCCAGCATCGAAGTGTGGGCTACGGAGGATGGAGTAACTAAGAAGATCGTCTTTTCCGGAGATATCGGCAATAAAAAGCACACTTTGATCAAAGATCCGAGCTATGTAGATGGCGCTGATTATGTGATCATGGAATCTACTTACGGTAACCGTTACCATACGACGGAACGTCCGGATTATGTGACGGAACTGGCAGGCATCATACAGACAACATTAAATCAGGGCGGCAATGTGGTGATTCCTTCGTTTGCAGTGGGCAGGACACAGGAGATGCTTTATTATATCCGTGAGATCAAGGAGAGAAATCTAATCGCGGAAGATTTTCCAGTATATGTAGACAGTCCGCTGGCTGTAGAGGCGACAGGGGTATTTCAGAAGAATATCGCAGGCTGTTTTTCGGACGAGGCGATGGCATTGGTAAAGAAGGGAATCAATCCGTTGACATTTCCCAATCTTCATCTGAGCATTACCAGTGAGGAATCTAAATTGATCAACTTTGATGAAGAACCCAAGGTGATCATCTCCGCTTCCGGTATGTGTGAGGCGGGACGTATCCGCCATCATCTCAAACATAACCTCTGGAGACCCGAATGTACGATTTTATTTGTGGGTTATCAGGCCGTCGGAACTTTGGGACGCAACATCGTGGAAGGGGCCAGCGAAGTGAAGCTCTTTGGCGAGCCGATTGATATCCGTGCGAGGATCGCCCAGCTTCCGGGCATGTCAGGGCATGCTGATAAGAACGGTTTATTGGAGTGGCTTCAGGCGATTGGAGAAAAACCGCAGAGGGTATTTGTTGTTCATGGCGATGATGAATCTTCCAAGGATTTTGCGGAGTGCATCAGCACAGAGTATGGCTATCACGCCTATGCGCCATATAGCGGAACCAGATTTGATCTTTTGACCGATACCTTTGATTATGAAGCGGCTCCTATCGCAGTCAGGAAAAAGACTGCCCGCGCTTCCGATGTATTTGCAAGACTGCTTGCCGCAGGTCAGCGACTGCTTGCCGTCATCCGGCGTAATGAAGGCGGCGCCAATAAAGACCTTGCGAGATTTGCGGATCAGGTTAACTCTTTGGCGGATAAGTGGGACAGATAACAGGTTCCGTGTGCTACTTTGTCGGTTTATAAGGCGCGTCTGCAGGATATCCGCCTTTTAATTTCTGCATTCCGCGTTGTATGGCGTCCCTAGAGTTTTTCCAGTCGGCGTCTTTGTAGCGATAATCAAATTTTTCAACCATCCAGTCAACATCCTCCTGCATGCGGTCAAGATTTTGCTGCATCAGGGGGATGATTATTTCATAATAGTCGGACAGGGCTTTGCCGGAAAGTTTTTTGTCAGCGCCTTCGCATAGATCGGCAAAGTGAGGGAAACAGAAGCCCTTGCAGTTTTTGATCTTGTTTCTAAATTCTTCATCCTGTTCAAACATCACAAAGAAGGTGTCGATATAGCAGACGTATATTTCCTTCATACGGCTGCAGATGTAACAAGAAGATTCCTTGGTATGTACCCAGTCTGCCAGAGGATTATTGCCGGTATTTTTCTTTAAGAACTTATCAGACAGGCGGGTTTTGCCGGGCTGGTAATTTTTGGTAATGGATTGAAACTCGCTGCGCATTTTTACATAGTGGGTTTTTAAAATCCAGGCATTGCCCAGTGTGTTGCCATAGTCGAACATTTTTTTAAAATGTGCCCTGCAGAAGCCCTCGCGATCCGTCATCTCCCGGACGTCGCTTTCCATATAAGAAGCGCAGGAGCCTAAGGCAAAGTCCAGCATATCCTGTTCCAGAGAACGCTCCACAAAGCACAGAGGGCACTCGTCATGAGCGTTGATGGCATCGTTGAGAGGGATTGTATAAAGTTTTTCTTTCATAAAAATAACCATGCCTTTCCTGATGTTTACTGATCTGTGTTTAATCAACTCTGCATGCAGTATAACATAATTAAAAATTATGGTCAAATATACGCGAAAGCAATGATGCAGTGAATAGGGCGAAGCCCGTGAGCGAGATGAAGCAACGCGGAATCGAGCTTAGCACTGCGAACTTATGGTAAAATAAGCGCAAAAGCAGCGCTTATTACAAATTGCTTCGCAATTTGAATTATGCGCAAAAAGTGTGCGCAATTATGGTAAAATAAGCCCAAAAGCCTGGTTATTAGAATAAAAATATATGCAATCTTAGTCTTGCAATTCCCCATAGCTGTGATAAAATAGGAATAATCAACTAATCAGATGAGGATATAAGATATATGAATGATTCGTATATGGAATATATGGTGCGTAAAAGATTTACTGCGAAAGATTATTTGTGCAGGATTTCAATCATCGTGCTGACAGTCTTTTTTCTCTTACTTTCTCCCGTGATACCGGTTTCTTTGATCATTGCGGCGATTCTGGCTGCGATTGCTTATTTTGTTGTATTTCCGGGCACAGATCTGGAATATGAGTATCTGTATTGTGATAAGCAGATCACAGTAGATAAGATCATGGCGAAGAAAAAAAGGAAGCAGGTCGCCATTTATGATACAGACAAGATCGAACTCTTGGCACCGGTCAATTCCTACCGTTTGAAAGCATTTGAGCATCGTACGTTCAAGGAGATCCCTTTATGGAGCATGAAGGAAGATGATAATGTACCTTATGTAATGATTTATGAGGGGAATCTGAAAGTCATACTTGATCTGCCTGCGGAGTTTGTAAAGTTGGTTCAAAATGTTGCACCGAGAAAGGTATATTTTGATTAAATAAAATATAAAGTGGCTGACAAAGCAGAACAGGAGGAGAAAAATGGGACAGATTATTAAGGAAGGCATTACGTTTGACGACGTTCTTCTGGTGCCGGGATATTCAGAAGTCGTTCCCAATCAGGTAGATTTATCCACTTATCTGACGAAGAAAATTCAATTAAATATCCCGATTATGAGTGCAGGAATGGATACTGTAACTGAACACCGTATGGCGATTGCCATGGCAAGACAGGGCGGTATCGGTATTATTCATAAAAATATGTCCATTGATGAACAGGCGGAAGAGGTAGACAAGGTAAAACGTTCGGAAAATGGCGTTATTACAGACCCGTTTTCTTTATCTCCGGAGCATACTCTTGCAGATGCGGATGCGTTGATGGCAAAATATAGGATTTCCGGCGTACCGATCACGGAAGGGAAAAAGCTGGTCGGCATCATTACCAATCGCGATCTGAAGTTTGAAAAGGATTTTTCCAAGAAGATCAGAGAGTCCATGACCAGCGAAAATCTGGTAACCGCGAAGGAAGGCATTACGTTAGAGGATGCCAAGAGGATTCTGGCGGCATCCCGCAAAGAAAAGCTTCCGATTGTAGATGAAGATTTTAATTTAAAAGGACTGATTACGATTAAGGATATTGAAAAGGCGATCAAATATCCGTTGGCTGCCAAGGACGCCAAGGGTCGGTTGCTATGTGGCGCAGGTGTTGGCATTACCGCCAATGTACTGGAACGTGTGGAGGCGCTGGCTAAGGCGGGGGTGGATGTGATCGTGTTGGATTCCGCGCATGGTCATTCCGCTAATGTACTTAGATGCGTGAAAATGATCAAAGAAGAATATCCTGAGATGCAGCTGATTGCCGGAAATGTGGCGACAGGGGAAGGAACGAAAGCATTGATTGAAGCTGGAGCGGATGCGGTCAAGGTGGGGATCGGACCGGGGTCAATCTGTACGACACGAGTGGTTGCAGGTATCGGCGTGCCTCAGATCACAGCGATCATGGACGCTTATGAAGTGGCAAAGGAATATGGGATTCCAATCATTGCTGATGGCGGTATTAAATATTCGGGGGATATCACAAAAGCCATTGCAGCGGGAGGAAGTGTCTGTATGATGGGAAGTATCTTTGCAGGCTGTGATGAGAGTCCGGGAACATTTGAACTGTTTCAGGGAAGAAAATATAAGGTATATCGCGGTATGGGTTCCATCTCCGCTATGGAAAACGGAAGCAAAGACAGATATTTTCAGGAGAATGCCAAGAAGCTGGTGCCGGAGGGCGTCGAAGGGCGTGTGGCTTATAAAGGAATCGTAGAGGACACGGTATTTCAGTTAATGGGCGGTCTCAGATCAGGCATGGGATACTGCGGCGCGGCTACGATTGAAGAACTGAAAGAGAACGGCAGGTTTGTTAAGATTTCCGCTGCTTCCTTAAAGGAAAGCCATCCCCACGATATACATATTACGAAGGAAGCGCCGAATTATAGTGTAGGTGACAACTGATCATAAGGGGAGTGTTGTTTTGGTTGCGAAAGGGAAATAAATTAAATGAAAAGATTGGGATCTAAAAAAAGAAATGGGTGGAAGGGAGGTCTGCTGGCAATGCTGGCAGTCTTTCTGCTTTGTTTTAATAAGATCACTGTGCAGGGAGCGGATATGGTCAGCGGAAACGGCGATTTTGTAATTTGGTATTTAAGTCCCATCGCTGAAACATGGATTAAGGATATCTATGCAGCAGGTCAAAACGATGTTCTGGATCGTATTACGTTTGTCTATTATTATGATTACTATGATTATCTGGAGGATCTGAACGAGATTCTGTCACATCCAGAGGATCCGCTTTATCCGGATCTTATCTTTCTGGAGCCGGATTACGCAGCAGGATTTTTATTGGAGGGAGAACTGCTTTTATCAGCAGAAGATCTTGGGATTACGGATACGGATATGAGCAATATGTTCCCTTTTACCATTGCTAACGGAACAGACGCTCAGGGAGCGGTCAGAACATTTTACTGCTCTGTTTCACCGGGAGCATATCAGGTCCGTGCGGATCTCGCGGAGACGTATCTTGGGACGAGCAATGCGGCGGAGCTGCATGATCGCTATTTTTGCGACTGGAAAAGCATGATGGTGGCTGCGCGAAAGGTTTACATAGGGTCCGGGGGAATGGTAGCCCTGTTTCCGGGATATGCTGAACTTTATGCGGGACTTGCAATGCCAGAACAGGATTTTTCATGGGTAGATGAGAACGGGGTACCGGCGGACGCGTCACAGATCGGTCAGATGATGCGGCTTACCAGAGGATTTGAGAGATATACTCTTGGCGCTCAGCAATGGACTTTTGATTGGATGGATGCTATGGATGGAGACGGAATCCAGACGCCGGCTGCAATTACCTATGCCGGCTCGCCGTGGTTTACCGGATTCTGTCTGACAGACAGTTGGCGGAACAATACGGTCATCGTAGAGGGACCGGTGGGATTCCAGTGGGGCGGTAATGGATTAGCCGCAACCGCAGGCTGCTCGGATGTCGACTTTGCCGCAGATATTATCAGAACGCTGTGCTGTGACGTGGATGCGATGACGGAGATGGCAGAGGGCATAGAGTTTGTGAACAACAGAGAGGCGCTGGTCAGTGCAGGCGCTCTTGGATATGGGGATTGTGATTACCTATATAATCAGAGTAAAGATCTGTTTCAGGTATATCGGCCGCTGGCAGAGAAAACGTCAGGAAATCGTCTGACTCCATATGATTGGGAGATGAATGATTTGTATGAAGTTTCATTGGGTCAGTTTATGATGCAGGGAGGCGGAGTAGAAGAAAGCATAGAACTGGGTGAAGAACTCATAGATGCGTTGAACAGGATGATGCCATGAAGACAGACGGCGGGTAAACATGATTGTGGCGGAAGCATAATCAATTCCATATTTTGAAAATATAAATTTTGGAATATACCTTGGCATGGTAATAACAATATGGTAAAATGAATAGATAAGTAAGAAATCAGTGATCTAAGGAAGAGGAGTGAATGACAGTATGCGGATCGGCGGTATAGGTTCGTTTGGATTACATAATTACAGGGTCTCGGCAGTCTATGGCAATCCGAGAAGCCTTCAGCCGGTGAAAAAGATCGGTCAGGAGACTGCTTACGGAGATACAACTGCAGTTGTGGAGAAGACGCAGCAGCAACCCTTGCAGAAAGAGACAAAGGATCGCCTGATGAAGCAGCCGGAAGCGGTTAATTATCAGGATATTATGAACCAGATGAGAACAATGACAAGATTTAGCGCGGATACGATTCCGATGGTGTCAGCAGTATAAAATCAAAACAATAAAGGGGGATGCTTCCCTAATGGGAGTATCCTCTCTTTTCTTTAAGATATATAATTGTGAAAGAGGTGAATTCGGTTTACATAACTCGAAGTTTGAAAATATATGTTCCAAAAATGATTTCATTTATGATGTTTTTGGAACATATATTTTCAAACAAAGAGTTATGTAAACCTCATAGACAGAATTGGATGTGACAAAGAATATGAACAGCACTTTTAAGCGGGTTGAAAAAAAGTATCTTTTGACAAAGGAACAGTCACAGGAACTGTTTTCCCTTTTGGGAGATCGTTCGGTTTTAGATTCGTTTGGTCTGCATACGATCTGCAATATTTATTATGATACGGAAAGTCATGAGCTGATCCGCCGTTCCATTGACAAGCCAATCTATAAGGAAAAGCTGCGGCTTAGAAGTTATGGTGTTCCGACAGAGGATTCCACGGTATATCTGGAACTGAAAAAGAAGTGGAAGGGAACGGTTTATAAGCGCAGGATAGAAATGCCATTACATACGGCGAAGGCCTATCTGGAGCAGGGTGTTTATCCGAAAGAATATGATTGTCAGATTTTACAGGAGATTGATTACACGCTACATTTTTATCCGTTGCAGCCAAGCCTGTTTTTGGCATATGACAGACAGGCATATTATCTGGCGGAACAGAACAGCGTCAGATTTACGGTGGACCGCAGGATCAGAAGCAGGGAGGATGCGTTGGATCTTTTGGCAGGGGATGAGGGAGAGCTGCTTTTTGATGAGGATATCAGGGTCTTGGAACTGAAAGCGTCGGCGGCCCTGCCTAAGTGGTTTGTATCGCTGCTGTCGGAATTGCAGATTTATCCCAATTCTTTTTCCAAGTATGGCAGCGTCTATAAGGAAAAAAATTATCATCTCTATACATTCCCGAATGTAATGGAGGAAAATGAAATATATATGAAAGAACAACAACGAGGAAAAGAATATGTTTACTAGTGTACTTAATGAGGCAGAAGGACTGATGAGTGTTTCGAGTCTTTTACTCTGCACTGGAGTCTCCATTGCCTGCGGCTTTATGATCGCCCTGATTTATATGTATCGATCACATTATACCAAAAACTTTGTTACGGCGCTGGTGCTGCTTCCGGCATTGGTTCAGGTGGTGATCATGATCGTCAATGGCAATCTGGGTACTTCCATTGCGGTTATGGGAGCATTTGCGCTGCTGCGTTTCCGCTCAGCACCGGGCAATTCCAAGGATATGACAGCGTTGTTTTTTTCTATTGTGGTAGGATTGGCAAATGGTATGGGATATCTTACGTTCAGCATATGTATTGTTGCTATTGTGGGACTGGTATTTTTCCTGATCAATGCGACTCATTTTGCCGAATCAGGACGGAAGTATAAGACGTTGAATGTTTTGATCCCGGAAAATCTGGATTATGAGGATGTTTTCAGTGAAATTTTTGATCAATATCTGATTTCCGCAGAACTGGTAAAGGTCAAGACTACCGATCTGGGAAGTATGTTCGAATTAAGCTATGAGATCGTCCTAAAGGACCCGAAGAAGGAAAAGGAGTTGATCGACGCGATCCGATGCAGGAATGGCAACCTGACGATTACCTGTAGCCGTCCGCAGTCAAAACCGGCGGAAGAACTGTAAATGAACTGTTATGATGATAAGGTTGATAAAATCCCCCGTCATGTGAGACGGGGGATTTCGTTGTATTAGCTGTTGATTAATATATTGATCATATTGTGTAATGTTATTGCTCCATGGAACGAAGCCTGTTAGCCATCTGGTTCAGATTGCTGATGATCTGTCCGACCTCGATGGTGATCGCATTGTTTTCTTCACTAACGTTCAGAGTTTCCGTAGAGTGTGCGGTGACCTCTTCCGTAACTGCGGAAATGGTCTCGATACCTTTGACGATAACTTCGTTGGCGCTTCCCAGTTCCTTGACCATCTGACCCATCTGACCTGCCGAAGCGGCAACCTGTTCTGTCTTTTCCGCGATGGTCTCAAAGTTTCTTGCCGTGTTGTTGGCAGCTTCATTTTGTGACTGAATATTATGTATCATATTTTCTATGACCTTAACTACTTCGGTAAGCTCATTGGAAATATTGCCGATCAGAGTCGTGATGTCAACAGTAGCATTTTGGGTCTGCGTTGCAAGATTGGAAATTTCAGAAGCAACAACGGCAAAGCCTTTTCCGGCTTCTCCGGCACGGGCTGCTTCAATGCTTGCATTTAAGGAGAGCAGACTTGTCTGTGAGGTGATGTTGTTGATCAGGTCAATGATCGACTGCATCTGGTTTGTATATTCATTGAGTTCCGCAAGTTCTCTGGAAACATTTTCATTAGCTTCATTGGAAACACTGACGTATCTGATCAGGTCATTGATACTGTGTTTTGAGTCATCCAGCTCCTGCTGTGTGGCTCTGATATTCTCTATAATAGAAATAGAAGATTCGCTGACCCTTTGGATGCTCTGCTGGATTTCTTCTGTTTGTTCCATCTGCATTTGTATGGAATCTACAGTTTCATTATTGCCCTGCGCGACTTCTTGCATGGAAAATTTTGTTTTTTCGGCAGTTGTCTCCAGTATATTCATTTTTTCTGTGACGATCTGGATGGAAGCACTCATCTGATCCGCAATCTGCAGGATCTGCTGCATCATATTTTTAGTGTGTTCTTTTTCTGTTTCAACCTGCTCCAGACGATGCCTGTTGATTTTATCCGATACGATCGTGGACATATACAAAAATAAAGAAAACAGGACAGTAGAGCCGATACGGATCTCAATATCTGGAAGATTATCTTTGACGATGCCCCCTGTAAAACCCATGACCGCAACCTGTATGATATTGCCCAGTGTGACAACGATAACATAGTAAGAAGATAACCGGACATTGTTGTATGAAATCAATAAGACTGCGAGCATAAAACCGTAAGTATAAGCTACCGGTGAAGTGGTTGTGAACAAGATATAAAGATAAAATATGGTAAATCCTATGGTCATCAGATACGGGATCTTGGGCGAATCCTGATTCTTTTTATAGATAATGATGCAGGCGATCAGTGGAATCAGTGCAAGCGCACAGAAAACGATATAGTATGGTATATCTCTGGATCCTTTGATGACTTCAACCAGATAGCAGATCACCAAAACAATGTTCATAAGCCCATATGCCATGACGCTTGTTCCATTAGCACGCTGCATATCAGATAAATTTTTGTAATTCATTGTTGGTCTCCCTTCTTAATATCAATTTTCCATTATAAACCTTTTCTAGTTTAACACATTATTATGGAAAATTACAGATATAATTTTCATTTAATTTCTGAATGATTTTAGGTGGGGCAAGGTTGAATCTGAACACCTGACGGACGATAAATGGTCATTTCGTGATCTTTATGGTCGATTAGTGCTTTGCGGTTAAGAAATCGCGCATAACCTCCGATATAAATGATAACAGAAGATTTTAAGGAAAATCTTTTGTGGAAAATCTGTCCGAAACGGATTTCGGAATTCTTCATTGGACATGGATAGTCAGTATACAGATTCTTCATCCTTTGTAAGGAAGAGTGCATATCTATCCGTGTTTTCCGAATTGTCGGAGGACATGTAACGCTTGATTCAAGCGGGATCCGTTATTTGTTTAGACAGAGTCAGTTTGCCCGTGAGTTGTTTTTGCGGGCGGTATTGCCAGCTATTATTAACGGCTGCACTACTTTAATATAAAAAGACGGCGGCGATCATGCAAAGCTATTGTAGTGACGTTGCTGTCTTTTTATAATAAAATAAAATTTTAAAAAAATTAGCACTCACCTATTGAAGTGGCTAACAATTTGTGGTATATATAATTATGTAAAGCAGTGAAATAATATAACGGAAAGCGACAGAAAATGTTAAGGGCTGCCATTGATAGCAGAATATAGAAAGGCAAGGTGAGCGTATGAATATCTCAAAATTTACAAAAAATTCCATGCAGGCGGTAGAGGATTGTGAAAAGCTTGCTTATGAATACGGGAATCAGGAAATTGAGCAGGAACATCTTCTGTATGCGCTGCTGAACCTTCCGGACAGTCTGATCTTAAAGCTGATTGAGAAGATGGAGATTGATAAGGAACATTTTATCGGAAGGGCGGAGCAGGCGCTGGCAAAACGCGTCAAGGTACAGGGCGGACAGATCATGGTGGGGCAGGATCTGAATAAGGTGCTGATCAGTGCGGAGGATGAGGCGAAAGCCATGGGAGACGACTATGTCTCCGTAGAGCATCTTTTTCTTGCGATGTTAAAGCATCCAAATAAAGAGATCAGGAAACTGTTTCAGGAATACGGACTGACAAGGGATCGGTTTCTGAATGCGTTGATGCAGGTCAGGGGGAATCAGAGGGTGACCAGCGACAATCCGGAAGCGACATATGATACTTTGGAAAAATACGGACAGGATCTGGTGGAGCGGGCGAGAAACCAGAAGCTGGATCCGGTGATCGGCAGGGACGGTGAGATCCGCAACGTGATCCGCATCCTGTCCAGAAAGACGAAGAATAATCCGGTGCTGATCGGCGAACCGGGCGTCGGCAAGACGGCGGTCGTAGAGGGACTGGCGCAGCGTATCGTCAGGGGTGACGTGCCGCAGGCGTTAAAGGATAAACAGCTTTTTGCGCTGGATATGGGCGCGCTTGTGGCGGGCGCAAAATATCGCGGCGAGTTTGAAGAGCGTCTGAAGGCGGTTCTGGATGAAGTGAAAAAGTCGGAGGGAAAGATTATCCTTTTTATCGATGAACTGCATACGATTGTGGGCGCAGGCAATACGGAAGGTTCTCTGGATGCCGGCAATATGTTAAAACCGCTTTTGGCAAGAGGCGAGCTGCACTGCATCGGCGCTACCACATTGGATGAATACCGTAAATACGTGGAAAAGGATAAGGCACTGGAACGCCGGTTTCAGCCGGTGCAGGTGGATGAGCCCACAGTGGAAGATACGATATCCATCCTGCGGGGATTAAAGGAACGGTATGAGGTTTTCCATGGCGTGAAGATCATGGATAACGCGCTGGTCAGCGCAGCGATACTTTCCCACCGTTATATTTCCGACCGGTTTCTTCCGGATAAAGCCATCGATCTGGTGGATGAGGCATGCGCCCTGATCAAGACAGAGCTGGACACGATGCCGACAGAATTGGATGAAATGCAGCGGCGTATCATGCAGATGGAGATTGAGGTGGCAGCGTTAAAAAAGGAAGAAGATCATCTGAGCCAGGAACGACTGGAGACGCTTAAGAAGGAATTGGCGGAAGCGAAGGAACAGTTTGATAAGGATAAGACCCAGTGGGAAAATGAAAAGGGCGCGGTGGAAAGGCTTTCCAAACTCCGTGAAGAGATTGAATCCGTGAATAATGAGATCCAGATCGCGCAGCGGGAGGGCAATCTGGAACGTGCCGGGGAACTTACTTATGGAACGCTGCCGGCGCTTAAAAAACAGTTGGAGTCTGAGGAAGAACTTGTGAAGAAGAAAGAAGCTTCTATGGTGCATGAAAGCGTCTCTGACGAAGAGATCGCACGGATCGTGTCAAGGTGGACGGGGATTCCGGTTGCGAAGCTTACAGAATCGGAACGTAACAAAATCCTGCATCTGGATGAGGAGCTGCATAAGCGGGTTATCGGTCAGGAGGAAGGCGTGACCAAGGTGTCCGAAGCAATCATCCGTTCCAAAGCGGGTATCAAAGATCCGGGGAAACCCATCGGTTCCTTCTTATTTCTGGGGCCAACCGGTGTGGGGAAGACAGAGCTTGCCAAATCTTTAGCGCAGACATTGTTTGATGACGAGTCTAATATTGTCCGGCTGGATATGAGTGAATATATGGAAAAACATTCCGTGGCAAGGTTGATTGGGGCGCCTCCGGGATATGTGGGTTATGACGAAGGCGGACAGCTTACAGAGGCGGTACGGAGAAAACCGTATTCGGTCGTACTCTTTGATGAAGTGGAAAAGGCGCATCCGGATGTATTTAACGTGCTTCTTCAAGTGCTGGATGACGGAAGGATCACGGATTCCAGAGGCAGGACGGTGGATTTTAAGAATACGATCCTGATCATGACGTCCAATATCGGCGCGCCGACATTGTTGGAAGGAATTGATGAAAACGGCAATATCAGCGATGCGGCACAGGCAGAGGTCATGGAGGAATTGAAACTGCATTTCAGACCGGAATTTTTAAACCGTCTGGACGAAGTGATCCTGTTCAAACCGTTGACAAAGGATAATATTGCAGGCATTGTAGATTTGATTATTGCGGAACTTAACCGCCGTCTTCTAGACAAAGAAATCAGCGTGGAACTGTCAGCAGAAGCCGGAAGTTATATCACGGAGCACGGCTATGACCCTGTATATGGGGCAAGACCGTTGAAACGGTATATCCAGAAGACCGTGGAGACATTGAGTGCGAAGCTGATTTTAGCAGATGAGATCCATGCAAGGGATACGATTCTGATCGATGTGCAGGATGGGGAGTTAAAGGCTCTGCGCAGGTCGTGAACACATTTCGCGTCTGGGGATTGGGATTTTATTGACAGGAGATACCGCAGATAGTATATTTTAAATACCGATAGTATGCGAAGGATCTTAGGAATAATTATGTCGTTTATAGAGTTTAAGGATGTAAGAAAAATATATGGTCAGAACGACGAGGCAAAGATTAAAGCGTTGGACGGCGCAAGTTTTTCCATTGAAAAGGGGGAACTTGCGGTGATCCTCGGCGCTTCCGGCGCGGGCAAGACGACGGCGCTCAATATTCTGGGCGGTATGGATACGGCAACTTCCGGAGAAGTGATCGTGGATGGCAAAAATATCGGGAAATATTCCACAAGGGAATTGACGAAATACAGGAGATTCGATATCGGATTTATTTTCCAGTTTTATAATCTTGTCCCCAACCTGACCGCCTTGGAAAATGTGGAACTGGCGGCGCAGATTTGTCCCTCGTCCTTGGACGCGGCGCAGATGCTTGACAAAGTAGGTTTGTCTGGCAGAAAGAATAATTTCCCTTCCCAGTTATCCGGTGGAGAACAGCAGCGCGTGGCAATCGCGAGAGCCATTGCTAAGAATCCCAAGCTGCTGCTTTGCGACGAGCCCACAGGCGCGTTGGATTACAATACAGGAAAACAGATTTTGCAGCTTTTGCAGGATACCTGCAGGAGAGATAAGATCACGGTCATCATCATTACACACAATTCCGCTTTGGCACAGATGGCGGATAAGGTGATACGTTTTCAGTCGGGAAATGTGCGGGACATCACGGTCAACGAGAGCCCCGTGCCGATTTCGGAGATTGAATGGTAGATTCTGCAAAAAAATATTGACAATCTCACAGGGATTCGATATAATAGCAAAGCGGGTTGAAAATAAGAACGCAAATCAGTTAGTCCTTTTGGGGTCTTAGCTCAGCTGGGAGAGCATCTGCCTTACAAGCAGAGGGTCATAGGTTCGAGCCCTATAGGCCCCACTGATTTTCAACCTACAGGAGTAATTTTATATATGGCGAGATAGCTCAGTTGGCTAGAGCACACGGTTCATACCCGTGGTGTCGAGGGTTCAAATCCCCCTCTCGC
>JAIDPF010000058.1 GCA_029062895.1 Lachnospiraceae bacterium | reverse complement strand
AACGGAACACTGAAGATCATTGAACAGTATGTTGTGGGAAAAGAAGACGGCGAATGGTATATTATCGCAGTATCCACGGAAAAGGTTGTGAAGGATAATGTCACCTTTACGTTTCCTGAGGAGGACGATGAGCCCATCGATATTCTTGATGCATGGATGGTAGAATTTGAGCAGCTTAATACGGAAACATCATTTCAACTCTGGCATCCTACTGTCAGAGAGTTAGCCATAGAGGAAATTCTAACCGAATTTTCCAGTCTGGATGATTATGCGGAAAGCATGCATGAATATTATGGAGATTTGTCTATTGAATACGAAATCCTTGAATCAAGATCTCTTTCAGAAAAAGAACAGGAAGATCTTATTGCAAGGTTAGAAGAATATTATGGGGTGCAATTACAATTTGATTTTTCGGATGCCTGGGTATATGACGTTCAGGAGTCATGTTCCAGTGATCCAGCAGAGTGGGTAGTAATTGAAACGTATTATTTTGGAAAAGAAGATGGGAAATGGTATATCCTTGATGTTCGTGTGAAGGAGATGGTCAGTATTGACGAAAAAAATCCGGATCCGGTAATCTGGGAAGATGATTTTGAGGGATTTGATTCCGGGGAAGAGGCTTTGGATCAATTTATTTCTGAATATCTTATTGATTTAAAAGAGTCTTATAACGCTGCACATCCTATGCTCCGGGACACTTACCTGCAGCTTACTCTGGAACTCTTCAATGCAAGCAGCGTGGAAGAATATAATGCTAAAATGGCCTCCGCTTTCGGTGATTCAACACTCACCTATGAAATTAATGAACAATACCTGGCAACGGATGAAGAGCTGGAACGTTACCTTTCCTATATTTATGAAACATATGGCGCACAACTTGACCTTTCAGAATGTATTTTATATTCAATTACTTTGGAAATCCATGAACCAAATGATGAAATCGTGGATTTTACAGAGGAAATCGTAGTCGGAAAAGACGGCGACAAATGGTATGTTATTGAGGGACTTATTGGTTAAGATATTTCTTTCAGAAGCCATGGGAAAGTTTTTGTGGGAAAGAATAAACCAAAATTTGACGAGACAAATTATAATACCAAATTAAAAGAAAGGAAACAAAGGAAAACATGGACAACAATCAGATGGAAATGGGAACCCCCGTTCAACCGCAGACGCCACCCAAAAAGAGTAAAGCAGGATTTATCATTCTGGGAATCATTCTGGTTATTCTTCTGCTGGGTGTCGGTGGATTCTTTGCATGGAGATCCATTGAAAAAAGCAACATTGAAGCCTGCGAAGCAGTCATCATGGCATTTATGAAGGATTATGACCGTCTGCGGCTGGAGGATGCTTATGAGCTTTTCCATCCTGATGTCCGTGAGGAAATGATAGAGGATCAATTAGATAACTATTCCGTATCAGATCTGGACGAATTGGAAGACTTTCTCGATATGTATTTTGGCGGTCTGGATCTGGAATATGAAATAGATAAATCAAAAAGACTGTCAAAGGAGGAACTGGAAGACGTTCTTTCGGAAGTGTACCACACATTCAGGGTTCGACTGGATATTTCCCAAGCCTATGCCTATCGGGTAACGGAAACCTTCTCCGGAAAAAACGGAACACTGAAGATCATTGAACAGTATGTTGTGGGAAAAGAAGACGGCGAATGGTATATTATCGCAGTATCCACAGAAAAGATTGTGAAGGATAATGTCACCTTTACGTTTTCCGAGAATGAAGATGAGGTTCTCGATACCTTAGAAGCATTTATGGAAGATTACGGATGTCTGGATGTAGAGGCGGCATATCAGTTCTTTCATCCAGATGTCAAAGATGCGATCATAGAACTTATTCTGGACAATGTTTCCCTAGACAGTCTGGAAGAGTATGCGGAAGTATTGAGTGGCTATTATGGAGGATATTCTATTGAATATGAAGTTCTTCAGTCAAGGTATCTGTCAGATAGCGAACTGGATGATTTTGTTTCGGAAACAGAAGAATATTATGGAGTGCAGTTTGATTCCGATTTTTCGGATGCCTGTGCATGTGAAATTAAAGAAACCATTTCCGGAGATAATGGAACCGCAGTAATCATTGAAACATTTTATTTTGGAAAACAAGACGGGAAATGGTATATCCTTGATATTATTACGGAAGAACTTGTCGATACTGATGTACAAAGTCAGAATCCTGGAGGTTCTGGAAGTGGATATGATGACTCTGAGGGATTTGATTCCGGGGAAGAAGCTGTGGATCAATTTGTTCGGGAGTATGGTCTTATGAATCTAGAAGGGTTTTCTAAAGCTGTGCACCCTTTGCTCCGGGACGCTTACTTGCAGCTTATGCTGGAGAAAAACAATGTAAGCAGCGTGGAAGAATACGATGCTTACATGGCCACCACTTTCCCCGACTTAAAACTCACCTATCAGATTACCGATCACTACAAATTAACGGATGAAGAACTGGAAAGTTTTCTTTCCTTTACCTATGAGAGATATGGCGTACAACTTGACCTTACGGAATGTATTTTTTACGCACTTTCGGAAACCTATGAAACACGCGATGAAACTGAGGATTGGACAGATGTCATCGTAACCGGGAAAGACGGTGATAAATGGTATGTTATTGAGGGGATCAGTGTTGAGGATTGGATAAACTCTTTGTGAAACACAACTTGACCTTACGGAATGTATTTTATACTGATAATTCTTGGAAAAATTATTTGACAATCGGAAAGCAGTGTGATAATCTATTAGTCGGACATATAGTCCATGTGCGCGTAGCTCAGCTGGATAGAGCGTCTGGCTACGGACCAGAAGGTCGTGGGTTCGAATCCTGTCGCGCACGCTCAAAAACCTGACCGTACAGTCAGGTTTTTTATTGTCTTCATTTATTTTGAATTATCTTGATTTCTCTATGGTCAAAGATTGGCATATCTGTTATAATTATCATTAGAAGGTATTTTTAATTCACACATTGCAGGATAATGTGCAATTTACTAAATCAATCAGCATAAAATGAAAGGTGGGTAACAACGAATGGCAGAAAACATGTACTATGACCAGATCATGTCGCTAAAAGGGCTCTCCGGCTTTAAGGAAGTCATTGAACGCTGGGAACGTTTTAGCGAGAATATCACCCGTTATCAGGCAAAGCAGTCTCTGGTTCTTCCTGATCTTGTCTGGGTCTCAGATAACGGTATTGATAAGACGGGATTGCTTTCACTTCTTACGAATTATCTGGACGAAGCAGAAAATATGGTAGAATTTTACGGCAATGTCAAATATTTTGAATACTATCTCGAATATGTTCCGGACAAGACCAATTTTCACGAGATCCAGAAGCTCGCGGAGAAGATCCGTGACGCGGCGGGCTTTAGAAGTGAATACAAAGGTCTTTTGTCTATAGAATTGGGCGAATGGGTCGGACACTTCCATGAAGAGAATTTTATCAATCTATTAAAATTCCTTGCTACCATGGATAATGATATCATGTTCATCTTCAATATCCATAACTATGATCCCGAAGCAGTTGAGCAGCTGATGAAGATTCTGGTTCTATTCTTCCGGATTGAAGTCATTGAAATGTCCCTTCCGGATTCTGAGGAACTTGGCGCCTACATAAAGAATGATATTCAGGAATACGGCTTAAATCTTGACCCGGAAGCGGAAGCGATGGTCATCGCAACGGTAAACAAACTTCGTGAGGATCAGTATTTTGCCGGCTACCAGATGTTAGACCGTCTGGCTGCTGATATTGTTTATTCTGTATATACTTCCACTCCTCCCTATGACGGGATCGTTACCAAGGGAATGATCAGTGCATTCGCTCCTGACGGTATATATGTATCAGAACTGATTCAAAATAATACGCGGGTATTTACCGCACAATACAACATTCAGTAAGGAGGATTTGATCAATGAGCAGCAGTAATCAGATTAAAAATACACGTTATAAAAGCAACACCGGTCAAACCAGATGGGCAAGCGTGGAGGAAATGCAGCGTTCCGCTACCAAAGTCGATCTTTCCGCGCCGGTATATCCTACAGGTGGTATTCCTGTTATGTCAGACGGACATACCGCATATCTGGACGGACGTGACACCCATACCTTGATCTTCGGTGCTACCGGTTCTAAAAAGACCCGTCTGTTCTGTATGCCAACCATCAATATGTTTATCCGTGCCGGCGAGTCTTTCGTTGTTACCGACCCGAAGGCTGAGTTATATGTACGTACTGCAGGATTTGCAAAGGAGCATGGATATAAGGTTGTTGTTCTGAACTTCCGAGACATCGGCTATGGAGATATGTGGGATCCTCTCTCGCTTCCTTATGAGTATTACCGCACCGGTCGTCGTGATGAAGCCAACAACCTTGTCAATGACCTTGCAGCAACCTTGTCTGCACCGCAGAAGGAGAATTCCTCCGACCTGCTCTATCCGATGATGGCAGAAGGTCTTCTGACAGCTAACATGTATCTGTTATTTGAAGCGGCGGCAGCAGAAAATGCCGTAAACTTACGAAGCCTGACAGCTCTCTGTTCCCAGTCCAGTCTGGAATCCTTAAAGACTCTGTCCGGCAAGATGAACAACCAAAATACAATCGGTATGCTGTTCAAGGGAACGCTTCTGGGCGAGAACGAAAAGACGGTTTCTTCTATTATGACGGTGCTTTACGGTATGGTCAACATCTTCAATATGAATAAACGTCTGACCGATATGCTCTGTTCCAATACCTTTGATATCCGTATGTTTGGTCATGAAAAGACCGCTGTATATATTATCGTACCCGATGAAAAGACCACCTGTCACTTCCTGGTAACCATGTTTATCAAACAGGTATATGAAATCTTGATAGGTGAAGCACAGCGTCAGGCAAAACTTGCCTTGCCCATCCGGGTAAACTTTGTTTTGGATGAGTTCTGTAACATCCCGAAGATACCGGATATGCCGTCCATGATTTCCGCTGCCCGAAGCCGAAACATGAGATTCTATCTGGTAGCGCAGAGTATCCATCAGTTGAAGGGACGATATGGTGAAGATGCCGATACCATTAAGGGTAACTGCGATAACTGGATCTTCCTGACTTCCCGTGAACGCGACCTCTTAAATGAGATCAGTTTCCTGTGCGGGGAAATTGATGCATGGGGACCGGGCGGTGCAGAGAAACGTAAGTTGATTTCCGTTACGGAGCTGCAGCGGTTCAATAAAGAAAAGGGCGAGTGTCTAATCCTGCATGGACGTCAATATCCTTTCATTACATACATGGCAGATATCGACGAATACCCTGATTTTGCCAACTATCAGGTTATCCCCATTCCGCCCATCGAGATTCCGCATCCGAATACCTTCGATGTTGTTAAATTTACCACCAAATTTGCATTTGCTCCGGAAGGTGTTCCGTTCTCCAATCCGGACTAACGCACAACAAGTACCAATCGAGCAGGGGAATGATCTGCTCGCCGCGCGCCCCGCATGCTGCGTCAGGAGCAAACTTCCATATATGGGGCTGCGCATAGAAAAGGCGCCTGCACATTGCAGACGCCTTTTTCCATACAATTTTTATTCTTTTCCAATTGCTTTCGCTTTTAATGTGTATGCGGAAATCAGTCGCGTAATCGTTCGGAAAGATTTAAAATCTTTATCCTTCCATTCCCGCTTTCCGGTACAGTCAACATACGCAACCATGCCCGTCGGCTCGCCAAATTCTAACATATCACAGTACATCAGCGACTTGCAGCCAGCTGGCAACAGGATATCCTTTTTACTTCTATCAAACTTAGCCACTGTTCCCTCGTCAATGATTCCCATCCCATCTTCAGTGAAATTCTCACGCATACGATTTTGGTAATCCAGAATGATGTGACCGTCCAGACTGGTATTCGGCACAACACCTCTTGCCGTCCATTGATAAGTCACTTTCAGCTCCTCACCATCCCGATGCATAATCGTAATACGGGAAAGTCCCTTCTTCTCTCCCACCAGCGCAAGTACCGTATTAATTGCTCGATCAATATCCTTCGCTTTCTCCAAAAGTTCAAAAATTAATTCACTTAAACGCTTTTCTTTACCTGCGGTTTCTTTCCGCAGATTACGGTCGGCAATATAAGAAATTCTAAGTCCCTTGTTATGATTAGAAATTTCTTTGGCAATCTCTACTCCTACCCGGTCTGAGGTAATCAACTCAAAAAGCGCATCATCCGCCGTCTGCAGAAGGTCGTCATAGGCCACGCTGGGATCCTGAGACACCACCGCTCCGATACAGCTATCGATCCTGAGGTCCTCTCCCACATAAATATCGCGAATCGCCCTGCACAGCTTATCACACATGCTGACAACCGCGCGTTTTCCAACATTCTTAAGGAAGATCAGAAATTCATCACCACCCAGACGCGCCACAACATCAGATTTATTGATATTCTCAATAATGATGTCCGCCACCTGAAGCAGAACATTATCTCCGAAAATATGTCCGTAAGCATCATTCACTTTCCGAAAATCTTTAATATCCAGAATCAACAGAGCATAGGGAACTGCTACGGAAGAATTTGTCTTAAATTCCTCAATCAGCTTTCTCGCTGCCTTTCTGGAAATCAATCCGGTCAATTCATCCTTCTCATCTATGGAGTCCGTATCCTTTTCCATACTCTCCCTTGGCGGAACCGGACGGAGTGTACCGATCACTCTGACCGGCCGATCCTTTTCATCCTTTTGCACCGATGCATGCACGCGCATTTTGGTATATTCTCCTGCACGCTGTTCCTCCCGGCGCACCCTGATGTCAAACGGATGGTCAATATGCTCCCGGCACAGATCATAAAAATAAACCAGATCATCAGGATAAATAAGCTTATCCCTTCCTATATTTACCAGAAATTTTTCAAATACTCTGGGTTTATTGATGATCTTTCCGTTTTCTTCCACATGTTTATAATAGGTAAACACATCTTCATCAATCAAATAGTCAAAAATAATCTCATCACTGCTGGATATCGCCCGAAGATACAGACTCTTCGTCTCATCCAGCTCCGTCGCCATCTGCTTCTGTTTTGTGATATCAAAATATACACCAAGATAATAAACACAACTCTCGGAATCGTTTTCCTCCTCGCCAAGATAAATAGCGTCCAATTTGATCCATAAGGTCTTCTCTGTCTCTTTATGCACTGCCTTATATTCAAACGAAAAACTCTCGTGATCCTGCGCCCGCTGTCTGATATAAGCTTCATACATTTTACGGTCTGTCTCGCCAAAACGGGTAAACGCGCCCTTTGGGTAATCTGACGGTTTTGTCCCAAACATCTCATAATAATATGGGTTTGCTTCCACGATATCAATCGTCTCACCAATTCTGGCCTTCATAATCCCAACCGGAATATTTTGAAACAATACTTCTCTTTCGTTCATGTCTCTCCCCAGATCTTTTTATTCAGTTCTACGTCCTTCTTGGCAATCAGGTCAAGCAGTTCTTTTGCTTTCTGCTGTTCCATCACGGCCCTTTCCTCATCCTTGATCAACATCTCCAGACTTCCTGAGATCGTATCAATGTTATTTTTAAATTCTTCTACCATCTCCGCAGTCCGCACCTGAGCTACCTTGATAATCTCCTCTTTATATGCCACAAACTGCGCAACTGTCTGGGCTTCAAATGCCTTTTCCAGATCTCTCTTATACGCTTTCTTATCCATCGTATTAAAGATCAGAATCGCTTTCTGCTTATTGATATAATCATTCATCTTCAATGCGCCGATCTCAGATGCCGGTATCTCTGTCTCTGAAATATTAGCAATCCTCTGAATCAACCCTTCATCGATCCCTTTATACTCTTTGATTTTCTGTACGATGATATCCTTAAGTTCCTGTACCTGCTGCTCTAAGATCTTACCGCGTACAAATTTATAATGATCGTCAATATCCTGCAGGTAACGGTTCAACTCACTGATGATGACTTTGTTCTTCGCCTCAAAAATCTCCGGCTTCAACGCGATCCACTGCATCTTATCCGCTTGCCTGCTGGCATGATTCTGACGACGCTCGATCTCACGCACAAGATCTTTGATTTCCTGTACCTGTGTCTCCAAGCTATCATCCGTAATACGCGCTACAAACTCCTCATGAGCCAGCTCAATATCTTCCACCATACTGGTCTTCATGATCTCAATATTCTTCTCAATCTGCTCCTTAGATAATTTCGCCTGATTTTCGATCGCTTCGTAATCCATCCGGACAAAATCAACCAAGCCCTTGATACCGTCATACAGTCCCTTCGCCTTAACTGCCAGCGCATGTTTCTGCGCGTATTTTACGATCTCCTGCTCGATGGCATACATACCGGAATTGATAAATATCCTCTGAATCACACCCTCCAGAGAACCATCACATTTCTCTGCTTCCGCCTCGCAATCGGCAATCAGCTGCTTTGTCTCAAAATCAGCATTGGCAAGCTTGTCATACTTATAAAACAAACCATTATCCGAAGAAAGCTTGATCTCTTTATCCGTGAAGGGATCTTTGGTGGGTTCATTATTGATCTCTTTCTTATGATTAGCAAGCCAGATCCTCTCATCCTCCAGATCAACATTGCCCTGTATTGCTTTGCTGATATACGCTGCCTTGGAAGATACGAAAAACAACCTTTCCTGTGAAAGATCGATCTCAACATCCTCCTCATTGTAGATTTTGTCATCTTCTTTTAAGGTAACAAGCACCTTTTTATTCCGCAGTAACTTTAAGTCCTTGCTTGACTTTGTATCCGCCTGATTGATGATATGAAACGACCTTGCAAGATCGATGGATACATTGCTCTCTCCGCCTTTATGATCGCGGAATCCATTGATCAGACGGTACAGGATGGAATTACCTGTCCCCTCCATCTTGGTCGGTTCATAAAGCACAATCAGAATGGAATTGGTCTGCTGCTGCAGCGCTTCCTTTAAGATCATCAGATGCTCATTGGAATTACTGTCAGTTCCCGGCGTATCAAAAAACGTAAAATTAATATTGTGGCAAAGCGGGATCGGGAAGGCTACTTCTATGATTCCCTTAATGTACGGACTGCCATCCTCCTGCTCCTGATTCGGGATGTCATTCAGTTTCTTTAAGATATGGCAGAGCTGGTCATGCTGCTTTAAACCGATATCCGCAACACTGGTGGTTTCTTTGACTAAAAGTTCGCGAATGCTTTCTCCATTCTTTCCAAGCCCCCTAAGTACTTCAAACTGTCCTAACGGCTCATTCCACAGGATCTGAACCAATTCCGGTCTTTTATCGGCTTTGGTATGTATCATAAAGCTTACCCCCGGAACTTCCGCATTTCTGACCTTGAACATCTTCGCGGTTTCAGAATTGATACTCTCCGGCAGGATACGCTTACCGACAATGGCATTGATAAATGTAGATTTTCCTGAACTGTAGGTACCTACCAGACACAGGTTGACGTCATTGTTATCCAGAATCCGGCGTTTCTCCTCAAATAACTCCCGCCTCTTCTGGAACACGGCCTTTGTCTCATTCTCAAGAAGTTCCTGTTCGAAAGTTTCCAACGTCTCTCCACAGAATTCATTAATACATTCATAAATCTCAGAGACATTAGGCAGCTCTATAAATTTCGTGATTTCAAAAATATTCTTACCCTTTGTTTCATTATAGTCAGCAATCTTATTCTGAAGATCTTCATAATCAATTTTTGTTCCTTTAAAGGTCAGATTGACATTGTCTTTAGCAAACTGCTCCCAGATATCATTAAAGAAGTTTTCACCCTGATTCTGCAATAAAAATTCACCCTTGGACGGAGCATATTTTTCCAGTTTATCACAATCTTCATAGGGGATCTCCGCAAATCCACCCTTATACTTACCAAAGAAGTGAACCTCCTTTTTGACCGGATGATACGCAATCATTAATTCTTTCATGAAACCAACCTCCAAATATAAATTTACACACAACGAAAAACCGCAAGCTGAACTCCTGCATTTTAGTACCTAATATGTACTGCTATAAATATTATAAAAAGACACTCTATATATAATAAAATTATACATAGAGCGCTCCAAAAAAACAACCTTTACACGAAAATTTGACGAAAAAAATCTAATAATTTTTTGTTCAATTTTAAGAATCCAAAGCAACTGCCGTATGCAGAGCGATCTCCATCATCTGCGTAAATGAAGTCTGGCGTTCCTCCGCGCTCAGGGCCTCTCCCGTCAAGATGTGATCAGAAACGGTAAAGATGCCAAGTGCATGCTTTCCGGCGCGGGCCGCATTCATATAAAGCGCCGCTGTCTCCATCTCAATACAAAGAACCCCCATCTTCTGCCAATAATCATTGGCATCCGCCTGATCATCATAAAAAGTATCTGAAGAAAGAACATTTCCTACATGATAAGACGCGCCAATCTTCTCCGCTTCATCAATCGCCCGCTTCAGCATCCCGTAATCCGCAATCGGCGCATAAGTTCCCGGCACCTGAAACTGTCTCACATAGTTGGAGTTGGTCGATGTCCCCATCGCCATAACGATATCACGCACCTTTACATCCATATGGATAGAACCGGCGGAACCGATCCTCATAATATTTTCAACGCCGAAAAAATTGTACAGTTCATAGCTGTAGATCCCGATGGATGGCATGCCCATACCGCTCGCCATAACCGTCACCCGCGTCCCTTCATAGGTTCCTGTATAACCTTGAATCCCTCTGACATTATTGATCAGCTTTGCATCCGTCAGAAAGTTCTCTGCAATAAACTTCGATCTGAGCGGATCTCCCGGCATCAATACCGTTCTGGCAAAATCCTCAGGAGCCGCGTTAATATGCGGCGTTGGGTAATTAGCCATTTCCCTTCTCCCCCTTTTTCTAAATATTCCAAAGTCCTAAAACTGTATTTTACAATGTCCCATATTGTAATAAATTACAGTAGTCTCTTTTCATATTCTACAATAGTTCCTTCCAATGCGTCAAGAATATATTGATATGCCGCCGTCCTTGTTTCAAACTCCAAAATGAGATATATCTCACCCTCCTGTTCATATACTGCCGTAAGCGTATATTTCACATTGTTTTGGGTTATCTGCGCATGTGACAGGACCGTGGATTCCGCTTTTTCAACTGTGATCCATGCCTCATCATATTCGCCAAAGTCTTCCTCTCCATCCATATCTTCCTTCCATAACAGTTCTGCATCCTTCGGAATTCCGGATCGTTTCATAAATACTGCGCTGTATTTTCCTTCAAACGCATTCTCATCATAATCTTTTACTTCATTACTTGAAACGATATTGCCGGATACTGAATTACCGGATACTGAATTACCGGATACCGAATTATTGGATACCGAATTACTGGACACCGCAGGTCTCTGCTCTGTATTTGATACATTTCCACTTCCCTCTTTCTCATCTGGATCCGTATCAGATGCTCCTTCGGAACTATTTTCGGAAACAACATCTGATCCTGTTTCATTTCCGGAAATCTGATTGCCTGATACGACGCTACCGGAAGAAGTTTCCTCATCTTCTTTTCCTTCCGCGCTGCCGACAGTTCCACTCGTCTCACTACCGTCTGCAGGCACCGTAATATCCGTCGTGGGCGGGACGTCCGTCACCGGATAATCCACGGAACTTGCCACGATCTCTCCGGTCAAGGCATCTACCTCGTAAATATAGATCACTCCTTCATACAGGTAGGATACCTCATATACCATTCTCGCATTCAGTACGCCAATATCCACATAAAGATCCTTAAGCGCTTCCCTGTTCCCGGTAAACTGCGATAATATGGTTTCCGCCGCGGCGTCCTGTCCGATATAGTAACCTTCACTTGCCACACCTACCACCGTAACGGTCTGTACTTCAATATTTTGCGAATTCAACAGCAGATTCAATTCATTGATCGTCAACTGCGACAGTTCTTCAAAGGTATAATATGGATTATTGTCTATGATCTTCTGGATCAGGATCGTACGCCCCTGCGACATCTCATAATCTGTCGCCGTCTGCATAACGGTATTATCCGCTGACGATACCGTCTGGCTTAAAATTGCCGCCTCCAGCGAGTAAGACTGCAGCGTCTCGTTGATATCCTCTATCAACCGTGTCTCAATCTCCCGGCTTACTTCTTCGTTCTTATTATCTACCGAAACAAGGATGGAATTGGAACTTACTCCCAGATATCCCTGCTTATACATGGAACCCAGAATCGCATTGACAGCAACATTTGTCGTTGAGCCGGTCAGGTTCATTCCACTCAGAACGATGTTCGCATCTGCATTGACAGCTGTCACAGCAACCACTCTGTCCTGCGCATTGACAGATAACTCAATACTGGGATTGACGTCCAGACTAATGATCGTTTCAATGCGGTTCTGCGCACGGTCTCTGACCAGCCCGACTCCAATATTGATTACCAGAAGTACTATGGCTGCCACAGCAGTATAACTTTGCCAATGGCTCCTTCGTCTCCTCGGCCTGCTGTCAAAATCCATTGGGACGATACGATCTTCAGAGAAATGTTCTTCCGCGCATCGTCTCAGGATCTCATCTTTAACATCCGGCACGGCATGATCTAACGCTTCACACAATTCCCATTCTATGTCAAACTGATTCACGTTCATCCCACTCCTTTCCTATATTTCATCTTCCAATATCTTCTGTAGCTTTTTGATCGCCCTGTGATATTTAGACAATACCGTTGCCAAAGGCATGCCAAGCCATTCCGCTATCTCCCTGTGCTTCATGCCTCCCACTGCGTGCAGTATAACAATCCTGCTTTCCTCTTCGGAGATCTTCGTCAATGCAGCGGATAAGACGATCCTGTCTTCACTTTTGAATTCTGGATTGCCTGCCGCAATCTGTTCCCATTCAAATTCCGGAATATCTGTTATCCGGTTCTGCCCCCTAAGTTTCATCAGCGCAAGATTTCTGGCAATCGTAAAGATCCATGCCAGCGGCTTTCCTTGTGCATGGTAAGACTCTGCATTCAGACATACCTTGACATAAGTCTCCTGAAGAATATCCTCCGCATCCTGCGCGTTTTTCAGGATAGAAAGCACATAGCCGTATACTGCTGACTTTGTTAATTCGTAAATCTCCCCTATCGCATCCGTATGTCCTCTGGCAACTCTGCGCAGATTTCTCTCTAATAGTTCATTCTGGTTTTTGTCCTGCTCATCAGAGGCATCCACCATACTGAGTAAAAACATCGCTTCTTCCCTCTTGTTGCTATGATAATGCGTGAACTTACAAAAATATTTCAAAAATGTTTCAAATTTTTTAAATTGTTATAAACATTCTATAATCAGCTTCACTGCCCGTTCCGGATCGATCTTACTGGTATTGATACACAGATCATAATGTCGCCCATCACCCCACTGGTGATCGGAATAATAATTATAATAGCTCGCGCGGTCTTTATCACTACGCACGCACATATCTTCCGCTTGTTTTTCTCCGATCCCATGCTTGTTCATGGTACGTTTTACACGATCCTGCATATCCGCGTGGACGAATACATTCAGAATATGCTCCTGATCATTCAGCACATAATCAGCGCACCTTCCGATAAAAATGCCGGGCCCCTCCCCTGCCAATCTACGTATCGTCTCAAACTGCGCCAGATACAGATCCAGAAGAAGGGGTCTCTGATAAAAATGTCCGTAAGCGGAACCGCCCATGGCTAAGGCATACAAAAAACTGCTGGTTGGTTTTTCATCATGACGTTCAAAAATCTCCTTACTGTAACCGCTCTTTTGGGCTGCATTATCCAAAATTTCCTTATCATAAAACGGAATTTTTAACTCTTCCGACAGCTTGATGGCAATCTCACGGCCGCCGCTTCCCAATTCCCTTCCTATTGTGATGATCTGATGTTCCTTCATAACTTCAACCCCCTTCTTTCAATATATTGTAAAAGTCCGTGGAAATCGCTTTTTCCCAAGACTCTGTCTGATATCATTGTATCAAAAATGGCTGCAAAATGCAGCCATTTTAATAAATCTTAATAATTTACTTTTCCATAATTTAAGGTAAAATCAAACATATGCTATCTGACTTTACTAGCCGACAACCTTCTTCACTGCCTCAAGAACACGATCCGCCTGAAATGGCTTTACAATAAAGTCCTTTGCTCCGGACTGAATCGCCTCAATAACCATTGCCTGCTGGCCCATAGCAGAACACATAATAACCTTTGCTCCTGCATCAGACGCTTTGATATCCTTCAATGCCTGAATACCATCCTTCTCCGGCATCGTAATATCCATTAATACAAGATCCGGCTTTAACTCACCGTATTTCGCAACAGCGATAGCACCATTCTCAGCCTCTCCTGCTACCTCGTACCCATTCTTTGTCAAAATATCTTTAATCATCATACGCATAAATGCCGCATCATCAACTACTAATACTTTAGCCATCTGAATAATACTCCTTAACTTTATACTTATGGATTTTAACCCTTTACACACTTAATAACATTCTTAGTATAATACAAAAATTCTGTTTTGTCCATTGCTTTTTTTTTTTCTTCTGATAAAATTATTCCTATATTACAAAAAAGCGACATCAAAGCTTTAATAATAGGAGGGAAACAATGAATTTAACGCTTAAAAACATTTTAGCAGTTATTCCACAAAATGACAAGGATATCACAAAAATTACCAATATTTTTATTGAAGGAGATAAGATCGCCGCTATCGCCGACGATGCGCCGGCAGGTTTTAAAGCAGAAAAAACAATCGATTGCAGCGGAAAAATGGCAATTCCCGGTCTGATCAACGCCCATACGCATTCCTATATGGCCTTCATGCGCAATGTCGCAGATGATCTTTCCTTTATGGACTGGCTGTTCGGCAGGATCGATCCCATTGAGCAGAAAATGACAAACGAGGACACTTACTGGGGCGCCAGTCTTGCCATATTGGAAATGATGAAAAGCGGCACCACCTGTTTTAATGATATGCATCTGAATATCCATCAGACGTCCCGCGCCGTCAAAGAATCCGGTATGCGCGCAGTCATCTGCCGCGGTCTAGTGGGAAGCGGTGATGACGAAGCGGGCAGCAGCCGTCTTGCACAGGCTTATGAAGAACGGGATGCCTTTCAGGACTGCGACCGCCTCACCTACTTCCTTGGTCCGCACGCGCCTTATACCTGCGATGAAGCATTTTTGAAGATCGTCGCTGCAGAAGCAAAGAAAAATCATATGAGCATCCATATGCATCTTTCCGAAAGCGTCACTGAGATCGAAAACTGCAAAAAGGACTATGGCTGTACTCCCATCGAGCTTGCCGAACGCTGCGGTCTGTTTGAATCTCCATTTATCGCGGCGCACTGCGTACAGATTACGCCTTCCGATATGGATATCATGAAAAAATACGGCGTCAGCATCGTCACCAATCCTGCCAGCAATATGAAACTGGGCAATGGATTTGCACCTGTTCCTGAGATGCTGGAAAAAGGGATCAATGTCTGTCTTGGTACAGACGGCGCGGCCAGCAACAACTCCTTGAATATGTTCCACGAAATGTCCCTGCTTGCGCTCATCCACAAGGGAACGCACCGCGCTTCCCAGTGCATCAGCTCTGCAGAAACCTTCCGCATCGCCACCATTAATGGCGCCAAAGCGCTTGGTCTGGGCAGTGAAATCGGCTCACTGGAAGTAGGAAAGAAGGCTGATATCGCCATTCTCGATCTAAATACTCCCTCTATGTGTCCAAACAACAATCCGATTGCTTCATTATCCTATTCAGCCAATGGTTCAGAAGTCGATACCGTCATCATCAATGGCGAACTGACTATGGAACATCGCAAAGTATTGACCATGGACGAAGAACGCATCTTATTTGAAAATGAAAAGATTATGAAACGGATAGGTGCCCAATTATAAAATACAGGACTTCCAATGCTCACAGTCTGCTATGGGCATTGGAAGTCCTTTTTAATAAGCCTTTTTAAACTTTCATACTAAATTTTAAACAGCAGATGAATTTAGATATGCCTCCTGCTCCGGTGTCAGGACGTCGATCTTCTTCCCAAGAAATGCCAACTTACGGGACGCCACATCAGCATCCACTTCCTCCGGCACATCGATCAGACGATCCTTCAGCTCGTCGCCATGCTCTACCAGATATTTGGCGGACAATGCCTGAATCGCAAAGCTCATATCCATGATTTCTGCCGGATGACCATCGCCACAGGCCAGATTCACCAGTCTGCCTTCTCCGAGTACACATAAGGTATTTCCATTATTTAACTGATAACCCATAATATTATTGCGAAGTTCCCTGCTCTCTACCGCGATCTCACGCAGCTTTGCCATATCGATCTCACAGTCAAAATGACCAGCGTTACAAAGGATCGCGCCATCCTTCATCTCATAGAAATCTTCCTCGTCAATTACTTTATCACAACCTGTCACCGTCACAAAGAAATCGCCATAAGCCGCCGCTTCCTTCATGGGCATCACGTCAAAGCCATCCATAACTGCCTCGATTGCCTTCACCGGATCAATCTCCGTCACGATAACCCTTGCACCCAAGCCCTTCGCACGCATCGCAACGCCCTTACCGCACCAGCCGTATCCTGCCACTACAACAATCTTGCCGGCTACAATCAGATTGGTTGTCCGGTTGATGCCGTCCCATACGGACTGTCCGGTACCGTATCTGTTATCAAAGAAATGCTTACACTGCGCATTATTTACCTTAACCATGGGGAATTCCAGTTTCCCTTCACGGTTCATTGCCTCCAAGCGGATGATGCCTGTCGTCGTCTCCTCGCATCCGCCGATCACCTCAGGAATCAATGCCTGAAATTTAGTATGCATCATATGAACCAGATCGCCGCCGTCATCAATAATGATATTGGGACCGACCTTTAATACTGCCTGAATGTGCGACTCATATTCTTCCGCGGTACAGGCGTGCCATGCATGGACCTCTAATCCCGCCTTTACCAGAGCCGCCGCCACATCATCCTGCGTGGATAGGGGATTGGAGCCTGTAACATACATCTCTGCACCGCCCGCCTTTAATACCTTACACAGATATGCTGTCTTCGCCTCCAGATGTACGGAAAGCGCAATCTTTTTTCCAGCAAATGGCTTTGTCTTTTCAAATTCCTCCTCTAAGGTTCTAAGAAGATCACAATGTTTTTTCACCCATTCTATCTTCATCTCTCCACTGGGGGCAAGGTTTAAGTCTCTGATTTCGCTGTTATTCATATGCGGTTCTCCTTTTTATTTTTATTTATTTTAAATTTATTAATTATTTATAATATTTTTATACCATTTTTATTTCTTTATTATTTATTACTTTTATAGTTTTTCTAATTTTTCGGTGAAGCTTACCTACTGCCTTTTTCTTAAAATATACTAAATATTTTCTCATTTTTCAATAATGATTTTTACTGTAATTTGTCTCAAGAAAAATATTTGAAATCGTATCCGTCCTCGGGTTCGCCAATTTCATATCCCAAAGCTTTTGTTAATTTTTCTTTCAGTTCAGAATACCAGCTTTCCCATATTTCTTCTGGCATTTCTCCATAAATTTGTATTCCGCCCGGCTCAACAGAAACCGCCAAATCAATATTTTCTGTTTTCCAGTATGATCCGTTTTCTTCCCCTGCCCAATATGGCATGGAAGCATATACCTCACTAACTTTTTTCCATAAATGATCCGGCATAGTATAATGAATATTCAAGTTTATATCATGATACACCAACTTTTACTCCTAATAGAAATAGAATAAACCTGTCCTAATGTATTGATTCTCCGCTTTGTTCCTTAGAAATCATATGGGTATGTAGGCTCAATTTCATAATGCACTTGAAAATCGCTAAGTTTTTTAAGAATTACCCCCGTATGATAGGCATTTCCGGAAAAAATCAGATTTGGCCCTTGGACCAGCGCCTTCTTTGCCTGAAGATAATTTACTTGCATGGTTTTTACATATGCTTTGATTTCTTCTAAAGCAGGAGGAAGACCGCCTATCACCAAATATACACAATATGTTGTCCGATCCTCTAACATAGGGCTATAAGAAGTTACCGCTTCCTCAAAATGTTCAAAACAAGATTGAAACATATTTTCCGAAAAAGTAATCATCTCTCCCGAATCATCTATCACTCTCTCTGCATCAATTAAATATTCATACGAATACTGCCTACCGACTGTAAATCTACCGTTTGGAGGTAACCGAAAACAAGTACACACCTGACAAACCATTTCAACAAACATATGAGCGCCGCGTCTCCCTTCACCGATGGATTAAGACCGCCGGACGGACTCCCGTTCCAATGTTCTCCCCATGTGCCATAATGCCACTGATGGATACGCCATCCATGGAACCGGTACGCAGCGTAAATTCTTCATTTTCTTCATAACGCAGATACCACCATGCATCTCCCGTTAGATTTCCGTACGCCCCCATGCACCGGGCATATGGTGTACAGGCAGTTCTGATATCATCTACGGAATAATCCGGCTGCATCAACAGATATCTGTTTAACTGATCGCTATCCAACAAAAACACCTTCCCGATCGGTGTCTCCTGAACCATATCAGCCTTGTCTCCTATTGCTGTCTCTATAAAATATCCATTGAGCCACTGATAGAGATCCGAATCCATCCATGCCGCCGCTTCCTTCGTATTGTGGTAATACCGGCAGTCGATCACCTGATCAGACAATAATAAGATCTGATCGTCCGTTTCATACAGAATACGCCAGTTTAGCGGCTCATACACAAAATATCTGTATTCTTCCCCGGCTTCCCATGTATCATGACCCTCTGCATCGTCACCCGCATGATATGTCACCTGTTCATATGTAACCCGGCGGTATCGTGTCCCACCTACCCATGCATCGCCGTTCTCGTCATAATCCGCATGTACGATATCTTCCGTCAGTGCTCGTCCCGTCACCTCTGACTGAGGATATTCTCCAAGCATCATATACCCTTTCCGCCATGTCCCCTGCCAGTCCGGTTCCTCATCGCCAGCCTGTCCAAACGGCAGGCTTATCCCCGCGTTTAATAAGATCGCTGCAAGTACCAGTCCTAAAGTGATAATTCCTACCACAACTGCAGCTATATTCATCCGGCGGGACATTTTTATATCAATATTTTCCTGCTCTTTCTTCTGTCCTGACTTCCCCATACACCAATCCCTTAATTACCTTCAAGCTCTTTTCAACTGTATATCCCCTGTGTGCATCATTTCCAAAACAAAAGAGGTTTCCCTTGCGGATAACCTCCCTGTTTATGAAAAATTTACACTATCTACCGTTAATAGCGCCGCCGACTTTACTGTCTGTTTCTGGATCTTTCCCTGCGCCTCATCCTTCGACTTGCATTTAATAGCCTGTGAAATATCGTTGGTAAAATAAAATCCTCTCATAAATTTCTCAGCCAAATATTCGCCGGATTTTGAATCTCTAACGACAAACCGCTCCGCCATACAATTCACCTAATCCTTTCTTAGACAATACAACTCCCAATTCTATACTCCGCATCAGCACTATTAACCATGTATTTTCATAGCCTTTAAATTTGGACCGCAAGCACAATATTTTCAAAAACGAATTTTTTCGTTTTTGAACTGCTCATGTAAAAACTCTCTTATTACATAGTATATCACAAGTTAGATAAATTTGTCACCTATTAATCCTTATTAGGATACATTTTTATAACACGATCCTTTTTACAACTGCTTTTGCTCCTTTATAATCCGCTGAAATTCACCAGACCTATAAAGCATATACAACATTTCTTCCGACAAAATAAGTGGAAATTTTCCATACGCGTTGATCGCAATGCCCGCCGTCTTTTTATTTTGGGAACAGATCATATCAATACAATCCGTAAATCTCATCGCAGTAATCCGTAGATTGTCCTCCCGATCTTTCGCCTTCTTCCAATCTCCCAATAACATTTGATATTTGTCTGTAAATACAAGCAACTCTATCTTACCCAACGGATCAAGCCTGCTGAGTGCAGCATACCCCTCTTCTTCCTTGTACATAGGCACCAAAACATTTGTCATAAGCAATTCTGATACGAGAATATCAAAATAGTCCGCGTCTTTAATAAATTTCTTATATCCGGATGACAGTCCCCAGACATATGGATTCTCTATAGAGGATGGATCCTTCCGGTTGCTTTGTGGCTTCACGCTGGTCAGTACGGCATATTTTGCCACCTTGCTCCTGCCCGAAATATCATATATCTTAACACCTGTGACCCGGTTCGTTGCTTCTTCTACCGGTTCCATCTTCCCGCCATCCTGAACGGCAAGCCCTATCACATTAACCATGCAGATCTGGTCACCGGGTTCCAAAAGATACACGGCATCACCATTTTTGATCGTACCGCGCATCATGCCCACCGTAACGATTCCATCATTACCCTGTGCCGGAAATGCTTCCTCGATCATCATTACAAATCGTCTGTTCTCGTCGTTTGTGTAAGATTGCTCCTTAATATTTACCTTGTCCGCAATCCTGTTATATTCGACTGTCTCTGCCGATTTTTCCAGCTCCGTCTCCTTCTTTTTGCCAAAATGAAATAAGCCCATGAATCCTTTTCTCCTCTTCCCGAACTGCTAAAAAGCCAGTTGCATGATATCAATATCTGATACATCCTTCATTATAATCAAATACCTGGGCGATGTCTATAAAATTATCTACAACCTCCGGTGTATGCGCACGGATTTTTTCCATCACTTTCTCCTATTCTGCAGGATTGACCGGAAGATTACCATGACAAACCACTTTTTATAAATGAAAAAAATATTAGCATAATTCCATCCTGCAATTAGTATCTTTCCTGATAACCCAGCGTATAACCGGGATCATAATCATCCATATAGTTTACTCTGTTCATCTCATAGATACAATGATTAGCAAAGAGGTACAGCGTATTGTCATCCTTGATGAAAAACCCATTATCAACATATGGTCCAAAACCATACCTCATACCTGTTTCACCCCCAATAGGTATAATGTCTCTTCTGCCAGATAGTAGTCAAACAAAGTCATCCATACGGATGACTTTGTTTATGCAATGTATAAATTATAAATATAGACTTTCAAAAACATTCATCATTTCTTCTGCCTGATCAGATGGCATTTTTGCCGCCAACAGGGCACAAACGCCAATTCTGATTCCCGGACCGTTTTCCTGCAGAAATTTCACATCCACTTTTTTATCGTCAAATGTAAACCCGGTAAACTGATGAAATGCCGCATAAAAATCCAGAAGTTGCTTAGCCGCAATCCCTCGCTCCGAGGCGCGTTCCTCCAAAATCGTCTTACATGATTTCTTCTTGCCCGACTTCTTCTTACCCACTTCCGACTCGCCGATCAGTTTACGGGTAATACTAATGAGTTCCGTTGCGTTGATTGGCTTTTTAAGGAACCCTTTTGCACCGTTCTCAATCGCATCATGCGCATGCAATTCGTCGGTAGCGGAAGTACAAATCACCACATTTGCCGCCGGATTTTCTGCCAACATAGCGCGGAGACATTCCAATCCGTCCATCTCGTCCATCATCAGATCACACAATACGAGATCCGGCTTCAACGACTTAAATACCTCAAACCCCTCCTTGCCGTTAGAAGCTTCTCCACAGATATCATACCCTTTATTTACTAATATTTTCCGGATCATATTGCGTGCAAATATAGAATCATCAATCACTAATATTTTTGACATATTCCAGACTTGTCCTCCTTTATATGATAAACTAGATTCAAGAACCGTCTCTTGGCAGCCAATTTTTAAGATTAGCCACGGTATAAAAAAGAATCCACGTCAGCCAAAAGCAAATGGGATTCTATTCATAATTAACATTAAATCTAAATTATCCATATATGTAACCGTTTTTCACTATTAAAGTGCGGGTAGCCGGACTTGAACCGGCACAGTATTGCTACTAATGGATTTTAAGTCCATCGCGTCTGCCTATTCCGCCATACCCGCAGACATTTTACAAATAAGTGGGGCCTATAGGGCTCGAACCTATGACCCTCTGCTTGTAAGGCAGATGCTCTCCCAGCTGAGCTAAGACCCCTTATTACCAAAAAATTTAATACACTTGCGATATTGATATTTGAGACTTAGAACTTCTCTGCAATTGAAAAATCAAAGATTTTTCAATTTGCAGCCTTTGCTGCAAGCAAAATCGCTAAAGCGATTAGAAGTTCTTCTCACATTAGCGACCCAGATCGGACTCGAACCGACGACCTCCGCCGTGACAGGGCGGCGCTCTAACCAACTGAGCCACTAGGCCTTATAATTTACTTAACAAATAAATACTAACATACCAAAAAAAAGAAGTCAATCATTATTCTTTCGGATGTAAAAACTAAAAATGGGAATCTGTTGATTCCCATCAGTGGACCTTCGGGGACTCGAACCCAGGACCGTCCGGTTATGAGCCGGATGCTCTAACCAACTG
>JAIDPF010000057.1 GCA_029062895.1 Lachnospiraceae bacterium | reverse complement strand
ATCAAAACTTGCAGGAGGAGCGGCAGAATGGATATATACATAAAAAGAGAAAAAGATATATCTTTACAAGAATGGGTAGATTATGTTAAAACGGATAAGGATTTAGTTTTAATGGAATTTGCAGAAGGAATTAACCCTATTACCAAACAAAAATTAAAGATAAAAATCGAAGGAAGAACTCTTTTTGATGATTCTGAAATCATATATAAAAAGGGGATTATTGGTTCTGATGGTTACTCTGAAAAAGTATTAACCAAGCTGAAAGAAATAGCAAAGTCATTAGGTGCAGAAGTTTTTGAAGAGTAATATGGTAGAACAAGGTTGTATGGATAAAGAAGTGAAATAAAAAACGGCACGGAATGTTGTGAATGATGAAAATTGGTATTTATGGGGGAACATTCAATCCCATACACAATGGACATATAAAACTTGCTGAAAATGCGAAACGCTTATATCAGCTGGATAAAGTGATTTTCCTGCCAAGCGGCAATTCTTATATGAAAAGCAATGTGCTTTCCGGCAGGCAGCGTTATCACATGGTTTGCCTTGCATTGATGGGCAGGGACGGTCTGGTGGCATCTGATCTGGAAATCCGCAGAGAGGGCGCAACATACAGCTATGAAACCATGGAAGAGTTTCACGACATCTATCTGAATGATGAGTTATTTTTCCTGTTGGGAGAAGATTCCCTGAGAATGATCGAATGGTGGAAAGAGCCCGCCCGGCTGATGGGACAATGCAGCCTGATCGTGGCTTCCCGGATGATGGATGCTTCTAATTATCCTGTTGGCGGATGTAAAGCTGCAGCTGCTCAGAATGGACATGCTGCCAACATGCAGCTCCCACAATATATCCGATATCTGGAAGAGAAATACCATACGTGTATTTACTGTATGGAAATGCAGGATGCAACATCCTCCAGCCGAATCCGTGAATCTGTTGCAGAAGGACAGGAAATTAAAGGTATGGTGCCGGATGTGGTCAGGGATTATATCCGTAAGGAACATTTATATCAATGAACTCAGATGAAATAGATAAGATATGAAGGAATATGCTATGTCAATCTATGATTATAAGGCAATCAAAAAAACATTGAGCAAACAACTGGACGCAAAGCGCTATGAACATACGATCGGCGTCGCCTATACGGCAGCATCGCTTGCCATGCGTTATGGTGCGGATATCGAAAAGGCGTATCTTGCCGGACTTCTGCACGACTGCGCAAAATGCATTGAAACGGATGAAAAAATTGCCTTGTGCAAAAAATATAAAGTGAAACTAACGCCATTTGAAGTAGAGAACCCGTTTTTGATCCATGCCAAATTGGGAAGCTGCCTTGCGGAAAAAAAATATGGCGTTGAAGATCCGGAGATCTTATCCGCAATACGGTATCATACCACTGGGAAGCCGGATATGAGCCTTATGGAAAAGATCGTCTTTTCTGCTGATTATATTGAACCCGGCAGAAAGATCATCCCCGGACTGGAGGAAATCAGAAAGATCATATTTAATGATTTTGATCCGGCGGTCTGCATGATTCTGGAGGGGACGATAAGGCATTTAAAAAATAAAGAGCAGCCCATTGACGGACTTTCTAAGGAAGCTTATGAATATTATTGCAAACTTACATTGCAGAATGATGACGAATGATGTCGGACATAATTTTTTGATGCACAGAAATTAAACCGTGATTTAGCAAAAAGGCATGACATTGATCGAAAAGAAAGAAATGGAGAATTTGAAGATGATAACATCAAAAGAAGCAGCAAAGATCGTAGTAGACGCAATGGAGGAAAAGAAAGCGGAGGATATTCAGATTATAGAAATCAGTGAGATTTCTATCATAGCGGATTACTTTATCATAGCCAACGGCAGTAATATCAATCAGGTGCATGCTATTTCTGACCGGGTTGAAGAACTGCTTGCTAAAAAAGAAATTCATCCCCGACAGATCGAAGGATATGAGAATGCCAACTGGGTATTGATGGACTATGGCGATGTGATCGTTCATATCTTTGATAAGGAAAACCGTCTGTTTTATAATCTGGAACGGATCTGGAGAGATGGAAAACGGATCGAAAAAGAAACATTATAGTTTTTATTTACGGAAAAGAAGAATGTCGCATGAAAAGCCAACTTGTTCGCTTTTCATGCGACATTTTTCACCCACTAATGATAAAGACGGAATACGCCGAATACTTTTCCTAAGATCTGACAGTCATCCACGATGATCGGTTCCATAGAGTCATTCTCCGGCTGTAAGCGGATATGGCCGTTCTCCTTATAAAATGTCTTGACAGTAGCCGAGTCCTCAATCAGGGCAACTACGGTATCTCCATTATTGGCGGTGTTGCAGCACTGGACGAAGATGCTGTCGCCGCTATAGATCCCCACATTGATCATACTGTCTCCTTTGACTTTTAAAACAAATGTCTCAGCATTGGGAACCATTTCAACCGGAAGCGGGAAATATCCGTCAATATTCTGCTGCGCCAGAATCGGCTGACCTGCAGCCACCGTTCCTACAATAGGAATGCTCGCCATCTCATGACGCACCAGCTGGAAAGAATCATCTATGATCTCAATTGCTCTGGGTTTGGTCGGATCCCTTTTGATATAACCATTCTTCTCCAATGTTTCCAAATGGGCATGAACGGAAGAGGTAGACTTTAAATTCACCGCGTCACAGATATCCCGGACCGTCGGCGGATATCCTTTCTGTAGTATCACATCCTTAATATATGTAAGTATTTCTTCCTGTTTTTTGGTGATCTTTCCATATGACATAAATCAATCCTCCATACGTTTTTTCTGTTAATTTAACTATAACATGAGATTCCGGAAAAAGCAAACATATTTTCCGAAAATTTGTTCGATTTTTATTGACAATCGAATTTATGTTCGGTATAATACAAATAAGTCGAACATATATTCGTTGTAAAGATAAAGATAGAAGAAGGAGAACGGCTATGAGCAGGAACACAAAGAAAGATATGGCAAAGAGGCATACGGTATCATATATGAAAAACAGAAGGACGAGAGGAGTGAATCGATTCGTCAACAGGATATTAGTGAGTAGATGGTATCGTACTCTGGTGTTCCGGTATTGTTTTGCAACCATCTTATCCATAATCTGCATCCCGATGATGCTGTCTCTTGTATTTGCCAGACCGGCGGAAGCAAATGACGGTACCGGAGAAGTTTTTTATAAGTATTATCATAGAATAGAGGTGTCAGAAGGTGACACGCTCTGGAGTATCGCGCAGGAAAATTATCATGCTGAAGAGCAGACGATCCGTGAGTATATTGAAGAAGTACAGCAGATCAATCATCGCTATAGTGAAACTGTCTATGCGGGAGAGATGCTTATGATTCCCTATTATTCAACAGAGTTTTATTAAAAGAAAGAATAAGCGACAACAGTTGCTACGTCTTTGCGTATTAGTCTTTGGATTCCCGCAGCTTTACGATATTTGCAGCCCGGCGTTTTCTGTCCTCATCCATATTGGCATAATGTTTTCTGGTGGTATTTACATCTTTATGTCCCAGAACGCTGGCTACAAGATAGATATCACCGCTTTCCTTGTAAAGCTCTGTGCCATAAGTGCTTCTTAATTTATGTGGTGTGATCTTTTTTAATGACGTTACCTGAGATGCATATTTTTTTACCAGATTTTCGACGGCTCGTACCGTGATTCTTCGATTCTGAATGGAGAGAAAAAGCGCATTTTCATGTCCGTCCAGTGGGATGATCTCCTGACGGCTTCTCAGATAAAGCCGAAGCGCATCCTCTACTTCATCACCAAAATAAACGACCGCTTCATTGCCGCCTTTGCGTATGATACGGATAGCGTTATTATCGAAGTTTACGTCTGAAATATTCAATCCAACACATTCTGAAACACGGATGCCGGTTCCCAGAAGGAGCGTGAGCAGGCATAGGTCACGGTCACGGGTTATTTTATGGAATGCTTCCTGTTTTTTACTTGTCTGTCCGGACCCGTTTTCTACAATATCAAGGAGCTTCGCTACTTCGTTGGGCTCCAGACGGATAATTTCCTTTTCATGGTATTTTGGAACATGAACGATGGAAGCAGGATTATTGGGAAGCAGTTCCGCCTCATAAAAATAGTTATATAAGGTTTTTAAAGAGGAGAGTTTACGGCCCTTGCCCCGTTCATCATTGGTATGTACAGTTCCGTCCCAACCTTCATAGTAGGACAGATATTCCATATAATCCTCCAGTTCAAATTTTGAGATCTCTTTTAAATGCTCAAGCGTGAGCTGGCTGATCTGCATGGTTTCGTCTTTTAATATGTAGTGTATAACATAATGGAAAAAAATCTGCAAATCATAGGCATAGGCAACCATGGTTCGGGTGCTGACCTGATCAGAGATACCGCGAAAAAAAATAGTACAGAAAGAAGGAAGTTCCTTCTGCATCATGCGAAGCTTCTCAATATTTTTTATTTTCATCATTTCGTGGTAATTATTTTCCTGCATAGAAATCTCCCTGCCTATTTCTCATTTTTTGCCCCAGCTCTCTATGCCGCTCTGCTGTATGGCGGTAAACATTCGATCCCTTACGCCGGGAGCTTCCTGACCAATCATGTGAAGCATTTCTTTTACGGTTTTCCGCTTGCTGTTTTTATCCGCCGGACATCTGCTCGGTTGTACCGGCAGATCATATGTCTTTATCCATCCCTTAATATCCGCTTCTTTCACATATATAAGAGGGCGGATCAGGGTAAGTCCTGTCCTGTCAAGATACGTCACTGGTGACAGTGTATTCCATCTGCCTTCATAAATCAGCGAGAGCATCATGGTATCTACAACATCATCCCTATGATGTGCATAAGACAATTTGTTGCATTGCAGCTCAAGGATCTTTTGATTTAACGCACCCTTTCGAAGTCTGGAACATAAGGAACAGGGATGGTCTTCCTGCCGTGCCTTGAATACGATCTCTGCAATCTGTGTAGGAATGATATGATAGGGGATATCTAACTGTTTGCACAATGTAATCAATTCGCTGTAATCCTGTCCCTCAAATCCAAGATCCACGGTAACGGCGACTATGGAAAAGGGGATCGGATAGAAGCTTTGCAGTCCATGTAATGCATACAAAAGAGCCAGACTGTCTTTTCCGCCGGATAATCCGACAGCAATTCGGTCACCAGCGTCTATCATATGATAATCGTCAATTGCCTGACGGGTTTTACTGTATAACTGCTGATGATTCATATATTGCTCCCATTTTCTGTCTCTGATGTAATTTATTTTACCATATTTAAAGATTTTCCACAATTATTTCATATATTTCATGGTAAAAACAATTAAAACATGATATAATCATAACATTGATTTGTATCGCGTCAATAATTTGAAGAAAGTATAGAGTTTCAACAGAATGGAGAATCGAGACAATAAATCTTATATCAAATGGGGAGTGACCATATTTTTAACAGCCGCAGCAATTCTTCTGTTTTATTATCTTGTTTTTCATATTACAGAGGTAAAATCATTATTCAATTCCCTGATGAATATTATTTCTCCGATCCTGATAGGGCTTGTCATGGCCTATCTGATTACTCCGATTATCAATTTTTTAGAGAAGATCATTTATGTAAGGATTTTAAAAAATAAGATTGTATCAGTTAAGAACAGAAAACGTATCAGAGCGTTTTCTATTGTGCTCAGTATGGTTTTTCTGGCATTTTTGTTATATGAGTTTTTCGCGATGGTCATTCCGGAATTAAAGGACAGCGTAGAAAAGATTTCCGCCCAATTGACCACTTATATCAATAATCTGGAAGCGTGGGTCAATGACGTTCTTCGCAACCGGCCGCAGTTTAACGGCATCATTAATGATATTATTGAAGAATTGACTATAAAGTTTAATGATTGGGTGGATGGTTCCCTGACGGATACTTTGGTAGGATTGATGCCGCAGATCAATGATCTTTTCAAAACCCTTACTTCCGGCGTTGTATCTATATTGACGGTGATTTTAAATACACTGATTGGCTTGATCATATCTTTTTATCTTCTTTATAGCAAAGAGGATTTTGCGGGACAAGCCAAGAAGATTGTTTACGCGTTTGCGAAGAAGGAAACCGCCAACAGCTTTATTCATAATATGAGGTTTATCAATAAAACTTTTCTTGGTTTTCTTGTGGGGAAGATCGTGGATTCCATCATCATCGGACTTTTGTGCTTTATTCTGACGACAATCATCGGCACGCCGTACCCGATCCTGATCAGTGTAGTAGTTGGTGTGACTAATGTGATCCCGTTTTTTGGTCCATATATCGGCGCAATACCTTGTGCGTTTCTGGTGCTGATGGTTGATCCATTAGAATGTTTATATTTTGTCATTATGATCATATTACTGCAGCAGTTTGATGGTAATATTCTGGGGCCAAAGATTCTGGGAGAGTCTACAGGGATTTCCGGTTTCTGGGTGATTGTTGCCATTACGCTGTTTGGTGGTATTCTGAAAGTCCCCGGAATGATCATTGGAGTGCCTTTGTTTGCGGTGATTTATTCTGCTATAAAGGCAATGGTAAAGAGTAATCTGGATGATAAGCAGCTGCCAAAGCATACGGAAGATTATATTAAAGTCGATTATGTAGATGAAAATAATAAATTTATGCAGATTCCGCCTGAGGAAGTGCATGAGATCGTTACCAGACGCCGGTATGGACTTAGAAAACTGCAATATAAGATTGAACCGGTAGAAGAGGAAACAAGCAATGTCGGACAGGGGGAAGACGCGAAAAAACACTCTCAGGATGAAAAATAACATTCGGAGAACAATTCCGCCGGAAAGTCTTAAGTTTAGAAAAAAGTAAATAAAAGAAAAAAATAAAAACGAAAAAGGTTATAGCGTAATGATCAGATATTATATCAATCCCAATATAAAAAAGGGGACAATTCATAAGGATATTTACGGACATTTTGCGGAGCATCTGGGACATTGTGTCTATGGCGGGCTTTTTGTCGGAAAAGATTCACTGGTTCCGAATACCAACGGTATGAGAAATGATGTTGTGGATGCCTTAAAAGAGATTCGTATTCCGGTACTGCGCTGGCCGGGCGGATGTTTTGCTGATGAATACCACTGGAAAGATGGAATTGGTCCGTTAGAAGCTAGAAAAAGAATGATTAATACCAACTGGGGCGGTCTGGTAGAGGATAACAGCTTCGGAACCCATGAATTTATGGAATTGTGCAGGCAGCTTGGCTGTGACGCTTATGTCAATGGCAATCTCGGAAGCGGCAGTGTGCAGGAGATGTCAGAGTGGATGGAATATATGACATTTGACGGAGCTTCGCCGATGTCAGAACTGAGATGCCAAAACGGAGCTGCGGAACCATGGAAAGTCGCTTACTTTGCCGTAGGCAATGAAAACTGGGGCGGTGGCGGTAATATGACCGCTGATTATTATGCGGATCTGTATCGAAGATATGCAACTTTTTTAAAGCATTTTCCTAATGGAAAACATCCGGAATGGGACAAGACATTTAAAATCGCATGCGGTCCGAACGCAGATGATTATAGTTGGATGGAAACAGTGTTAAAGAAGGCAGGCGCATACATAGACGGTATTTCGCTGCATTATTATACGGTGCCTTTTGATTGGAATATTCATGGCAGTGCAACGGATTTTGACGAGGAGACATGGTATCGGACACTGAAAAATACTCTGGTAATGGAGTCGCTTTTAACAAATCATATTGCTATCATGGATGCTTATGATCGTGAGCATCGAATCAAGATGATCGTAGACGAATGGGGTACCTGGTATGATACGGAACCAGGAAGAAATCCCGGATTCTTATATCAGCAGAATACGATGCGGGATGCTATGGTTGCCGGTATCAATCTGAATCTCTTCAATAAGCACTGCGGCAGGATCCGGATGACCAATATTGCTCAGATTGCCAATGTACTGCAGTCCATGGTTCTGACAGAAGGTGAGAAGCTGGTTCTGACTCCTTCTTATTACGTCTTTAAGATGTATCGGGAACATCAAAACGCAGAGCTTGTGGATAGTTATCTGAAAAGTCCGGAAACCGGAATGGGTGGATATGAAGTTCCGCAGGTCATGGAATCCTGTTCCATGAAGGATCACGTGCTGAATATAACGTTAAACAATCTTTCCTTAAAAGAGGAAGCCATTTTGGATGTAGTCATAACGCCTGTTTTTGAAGATACCACAGATGTATCTGAAGTTCCGTGCAGATCCATCCATGGGGAGATTTTAACGGGTGCTATGAATACGCATAATACCTTTGAGAATCAAAATCAGATATTACCAAAGGAATTCACTGGGTATCAGACTAACGCGGGAGGGATGCGGATTACACTGCCTCCCTGCAGCGTAGTTTCTTTACAAATAAAACAATGAAAATAAGGAAGGGAGACTCCCCAAAATGAACAATGGAAAACAAAATAATGCAAAATTAAGTATGCTAAGCATGTTGATCCTCTTTGGTATTATACCTTTAGTGGTATCAACACTGACCGTTTGTACCATTGCATGCATGAACTTAAAAAGTCAGTTGATTACGGCAACGGTAGAAAAATTGGAGATTGCCTGCGAGGACGCCAAGGATTACTTTGGCTTTGACTGGGAGGAATGGGACAGTTATGGCGCAACAGATGAAGAATACATAGACAGCCTGCAGGATATGGGCATTGAAATGACGATCTTTAAGGGAGATACCCGTTTCCTTTCTTCCATACGGGACGACAAGGGGGAACGCATTGCCGGTACCAAGGCCGGAGACGCGGTCATTGAAGAAGTTCTGAAAAACGGAAATATGTATATTGCCCATGATGTCGTTATCAATGGAGAAAAGTATTATGTATGTTATATGCCCATTGATGTAGATGGTGAAATTACGGGTATGTCATTTGCAGGAACAAAACAGCAAAATGTAACTGCAACAGTCAATTCTGCCATAATCACTCTGGCGATCATAGCAACTATCATAGCAGTTATCTTTGTTGTTATTATTATTCTGGTTGCGCAGATTGTTAAAAAACCGTTAAAGCAGGTGGCGGATGAACTTGAGATCATTGCTGACGGCAACATTGGTCATGATTTTGAGATCCACAGCATTATTGCTGAAACAATCTCCATCATCCATGCAACAAAACAGGTGCAGAATAATCTTAGGAATATAGTAAATGAAACAAAATCTGTAGCGGCGGATCTTACCGACAATATTAAAAATGTGGATAAAGTCAGCGATGATTTAAGCGAAAGCGCCGAACAGATCAATATGGCTATGGAAGAACTGGCTTTAGCGGCAACCAGTATGGCGGATGATGTGCAGGATGTCAATGTTGACGTCTTAAGTATGGGTGATAACATCAGCATGATATCTCAAAATATAGAGAGTCTGCGTGATAGTTCCGGCATGATCTCATCCGTCAGTGATACGGCGATGAAAAATATGAATGAGGTCATGGAAAGCAGCACGAAATCGGTCAGGGCAGCGGAGAATATCAGCGAACAAATCAATCTGACCAATGGCAGCATTTCTAAGATCAATGAAACTGTAAAATTTATTCAGAGCATTGCAGGGCAGACGCAGATGTTAAGTCTGAATGCATCCATAGAAGCGGCAAGGGTAGGCGAGGCCGGCAAGGGCTTTGCTGTGGTCGCAGATAATATCCGGCAGCTATCGGAGCAATCCAGTGAGGGAGCCAATGCTATAAAGACGCTGGCAGCGGAGATTATGGAACAGTCTGATAAGAGCGTTGTTTTAGTAGATGAAATTAGAGAGTTGATTATACAGGAACAGGAGAAAGTCAGCGAAACCAGAGATAGTTTTAATGAACTGAACAGGCAGATTGAAACCAGCATTGGTCAAATTGGTGAAATTTCTGACAAAACAGGTGTACTTGATGAAAATAAGGTGAGCATTACAGGTAGCGTACAGGATCTGAGCGCAATCAGTGAAGAAAATGCAGCTAGCAATGAGGAAGTGACAGCCAATCTTCAGACTATGGTAGAAAATATCAGGACTGTCACAAATAAGACCCAGGAGATGAATAGTAAGGCGCATAAACTGGAAGAAGTGATCGGCAGGTTCCGGCAGTAGTATAATAAATTTGTTTCCATCAGTAAAAGAATTAAAATAGGCAGATGTAAGAGG
>JAIDPF010000056.1 GCA_029062895.1 Lachnospiraceae bacterium | reverse complement strand
GGAAATTATGCGTTTTATCATTGCACGAGCCTAAAGGAACTTACCATATTGGGTGTAACGATTATTAACGGACATGCTTTTAATGACTGCAGTGATATGACTATTTATTATAGTGGCGATGTGCTTGATTATTATATTGATGACAATGAGAGTTTTTGGGATGCGTGGAATATCGTCTGGGTTAAGCAGTGAGAAGATTCGGAGAGACAATAGTAGGTCTCTATATTCGGTTATGATGTTAAACCAGCTGAGCCGCCTTACATCGTGAGTTAATTGTTCCATGGACTAAAAATGGTTTTAGGGAAAGGCGGAGAATTTGACGTTTACGAAAGAATGGCTTTATGTGCTTACCAATTGCCATTATCAAATTGATACTGACTTTCCCCCACCCACACTCCCAGTGTAAATGCATGAATTATCAAATAACATCGCAAAGAAAGACACCGATTATTTGACACTTACTGACTATCAGTGGGTAAAATAAAATAAAAAACAAGAAGCCAGTTAGTAATATGTATCACCCAAAAATATTGATACATTTGGTAATTAATTGCTAAAACCAACGTAACTAAAGTGGCAAGCATTGGTATTGCAGCTAATGAATTTTTCTTTTTGCCAGTTATACAGGCATAATATAATGCATATAATACCAATATAATAGAAAATCCTGTCCGGAATATAAGAGGATCCAATGTTTTGCTTGTTTCGCATAATTGGCATAAAGCATATGGGATGGTTGTAAAAGCTGTATCATGCCTATACGAACCTTGGATCACTTCCGTTGTGTTCCAATTAGTAGGCAACAATTCCTTGGGCATAAGACAGTCTATGCCCAGACGGTATCTTTTATTGTAGGCGCCCTCTCCCCTGCTTGGAAAAATATTCCACAGACTCTCAATGCCATCTAGGCGATCCTTGATAACTATATCCGGTCTGCTAAAAAATATTTTGAAGTAGTATTTAAATATTTCAGCCATACTGGTCTGATCAAGCTGAAGCCGGGGATCTAACCAGTAAAAAATATCTCCATTATATCGATTATGATTGTCCCAATATTCTAATGGACGAATGCGGTTCATATACTCCAGAGTATCTTCCGTAAGTTCAATACCATTATTATAAGCAACGGCCAGAGGAGAAATCACAGGGTAAACATTGTCACTTAATTTAGGTGCATCTCTAATTACATCAAAATATGTGTATATAGGACCGGTTACGGTTTTTACAATAATTATGGTTAACAGTATGGGAATAAGAAAGTTAACCTTTAACTTTTTATGCTGTTTCGCATACTTGATGAACATAAAAATCAATATAATGCAAGTGCCATATACCGCTAAAAATGAATTATGTCTGCATAAATACAGACAGGGTAATGCAATACCCATTTCTGCAATAAACCCGACAGACATGCCTGTTTTTTCGGGGTTCTCAATCAGCTTAATTAACAAATACGTCACCCATATGCAAAATATGGTATACATTGGATTTGTTTTTATTACGGACAGAGTCATAAAATTATTGGGCAAGACAGCAATAACCGCCGACAGGACGTATGTAATGCGGACGGGTATGCCTTTGGTGCAAAAATATGTTAACACCCTTGCTGAAATGAAAGAAAACAGAAACAGCTGCAGCATAACCATGCAATATGGGGAACCCCATATCTTAGAACATAATCTAAGTAAAATCGTATAAGCCGCAGAAGTATCATCCTTTATCCTCCAGCCATCATAACCAACAGCCTGTTTCCAATGTGACACACCATCTCTTGCTATTAAGGCAGGATAAAAGCCCAATGTCATCAATATCAATATGGAAAATGTTATTATAAAACATATCATTCTTACCTTTTTAATTTGATTATGTGAAATTTCTGCTTTCGATTTTGCTATATATTTTTGACATTTATCAAATATATATAGTAATATGGTTCCAAAAGGCAATAAAGCCAGTGCAACAACCACAGAGCTTCCAATTTCTGCCAACCCGAAGTTCATCAGTGCTTCAGTCATAAATATACGGTTGCAAATTAACGCAAATACAAAATAAGCATGCAATACAAGCCGTGTAAAAGTAAATTTTTTTCTGGCGGACTCCGTTTGGCATGTGCTACGGTCTGTATATACAATATACAAAAGGCAGGCTATCAACAAAACAGCCATCAGTCCATTTAACAGGTCGTATTTATTTAATATATAAAAAGAAAGTATGCAGCAGACGAAGCTAAGTTTATTCATCAGGGATGCTTTCCCTAATATTATATCAATTACCGACACAAGTATAGAAATCAAGACAAAAAGTCCGATCCATTGAATTATTTTGTCCCAATACGCATATGTAAAATTGTTTTCTTCAATTATATAGCTATTAATTTCACTTATTTCAGAATATAAATCAATAACAGCGTTTTCGTTTTGGGTGGTTATTTTTACAGAACCGGACTGGCTGTTTTTGGAAAAAATCAGCTCGATATCACCTGAGGTTTCTGCCCTAAGAACTAATATATTATCAGCAGACAATTCCTGAGGATAAAATATATAGTCATCAAAATCATCTGCATACTTCCAACCTTGGTTTTTTTCTATTTTCAGTGAAGAAATTGGCACTTCTTCATGACTTACTACAATGTGGCTTAAGCATATCTCCTGTCCATGGGAAACAGAATCATCATATACTGCACTTAGCTGGACACGGCATACCTTTTGGAATTTTAATAAATCGGGATTTATAACGCACACTAATATCATGGATAATATAAACAATTTGAAAATGTTATATTTTTTTAGATTTTTCATTCCTGCCCCCTATAGTTCAGATATACTTTTCTTTGTGCCATCTCTTTTTATATTCTGATCATCATCTGACAAACCGTCACTTCCCTAGGTTCATTATCACAATACCAATTGAAATAATAACCGCACCGATAATCGAACAAGCCGACAGGCTCTCTTTTAGTATAAAATATGAAACCAATAAGATCAGTATGTTGACAACGCCTCCTATGATGGGGATTATCACTCCCAGATCAAACTTGCTGATGACATAAAGGTAAATCAGAAAGCTGAGACCATAGCACAATATCCCCAGAAGCGTCCATTTTGATAAGACTACATTCACTACTGGGATTGTTAACTCGCTTTCCTGCATTGAGCCAACTTTAAACAGAGTCAGTCCAGACACAGAAAATAAAAGATAGATAACAAATAAAATATACTTAATCATTTTTCCTCCTGTTTTCTCTTATGGCCAGCTCCTCTACCAGATTCCGCAGCTTATCCTCCAATTGTGAAACTCTGATCGTCAGCAGGAAACAGCGTATCAGTAACAGAAAGTCGACCATCAGGAAGATGAAATTGACTGGCGCAATAAAACCAAACAACTGTGCTCCCCACTCTGCAATCTGAGGGAAGATACTCAGCACCACAAGCAGGACGGAGACCCCTATCCAAAACACTGTATCCATAATCCCGATCTGAGATTTTCGGAGTTTCCTTGCTATATATGCACAAGTGAGAACGGAGGTCACCAATAATGTGACTCGCAAATATATAGACATTTTTATAGCCCCCTTTTCCGAAACCATTGCACCAGCAGGATGGACGAACACATATGGAACATGTATTTGATGCTCCTTGACCAATTTAGGTAGCTTTCTCCAGCTATCCGTTCATTCATTGTAACCTGATATTCGGATACTTTTGCACCGCATCTTATTAAAAACGCAACCGTATCCGGTTCCGGACCATAATTCATTGTCGTGGCTAGTTTTTTAATCATGCGGGCGTTAAACATTCGCATGCCTGACGTAGGATCCCCAATCCATTTTCCTGTGGTAATTCTGGTGCACGCAGAAATAACACGATTTCCGATCATTCTTGCCGTAAAGGGTTTCTTCTCTGTGACAAAACGCGATCCGATAACAATGTCCAGATTTTCCCGTTCGGCTTTTTCAATCATACCCGCTATGTAGCTAGGATTATGCTGCCCGTCACCGTCATATTGGATCGCATAGTCATATCCTTCATACATGGCGTATTTCATTCCTGTCTGGAATGCCCCAGCCAGATTCAGATTTATCGGGAGGTCAAGTAAGTTATAGTTATGTTTCTGGCACAGCTTAGCCGTATCATCCATAGAGCCGTCATTGACCACAATATAATCGTATTCACTGTAATTATTCCTAAGATCCTCTACCACACGTACAATATTTTCCTCCTCATTGTATGCTGGTATAATAATCAATACCCGTGTGCTTCTTCCAGTCATCACCGTTTCCTCTTGTTCTTTTTAAGGGGTATCATGACCCCTGTTCCTCTTCATATATCCTTTCGCTGGATATCCTTATCCGTCATTCTGAGCCATATGCTTGTAAGCTTTTCGCAGAAGTAGATATTCTGCGAAATATCAAGACAAGGGGATTAAATGCTTGTCCATCTGCTTGTTTGACCACAATATTGACTATAAACAGACGAAAGTGCAGCAATATATTTACGCTTGGTTTCCATAGTCGGATGTACATATTTATTTAATGTGATTTGTACATCCGAATGCCCCAATATCTCGCTTAAGCTTTTTACATCCATTCCATTATCAATACAATTTGTTGCAAAGGTATGTCTAAGTATATGGAAGTTATATTCCTTGACTTTTATCTCGCGAAGATATTTTTTAAAGCGATTTTGATATGTTCTGGGTTCCATAGGTTTATCTCCACCGAGCAGATACCCCTGATCACATTTTTTTACTTGGAGTAGGAGTTCTTTTATTTCTTTGGATATGGGAATTTCCCTTACAGAGAAAACACTTTTGGGTGAGGTAATCATAAGGGTGGTTTTTGATTCTTGATTTAACGAAGCAATTCGCTGGACTGTACTATTAACATGGATTATCGTTTGATCCAAGTCAATATCTTCCCATTTTAATGAGCATATTTCTCCTAGTCTGAGTCCGGTAGAAATGCATAAGATGATACCTGCTTTTGATACATCTATATCCTGATAGAGATATTTCAGAAGCAATGCTTGGTCGCTATGCTTAATTATTTCTATATGATTGTTTCGATCCTTAGGGTATTTGTTGGAAAGTTTTATAGCAGGGCATAGATAGTACTCATTGGCATATTTTAATATCTGATTAATGATTGCCAAAATACTGTGTTTTATGTTGGTTGAAATATTCAGCCCCAGATCAGAATTAAATAATTTTTCAGCAACAAGGTCATTAGATATTTCTGATATATATGCATTTTGCAATGTTTCTTTAATATAGCGTTCATATAATTTTAAATATTTTATGTATGTGGAATATTTTCGTGTTTCTTCGATGTGTGCCAACCACTTTTCAGATACTTCTTTAAAAGATACATTTGATTTGTAACAATCACGAAATTGTGCTTGCTCATCCTTTAATAATAGCTCATTAGCTGCATTGGACTGGGATAACATAGAGTTCAATCGTTCTTTTATTTCTCGATATGTTTTCCCATAAATAGATTTATATTTATAAGTGCCGTCCGCTTCTCTGTATCGATAACGGCCCTCCCATCTTCCGTCATTTCTTTTGTGTATGTTTTCGCCCCGTCTTGGCATCTTTACTCCTTTCCTGACCACTTTTGTGACCATTAATAGAAATTTTTTGTAAAAACATTGGGTTTAATTTATATTTTACATAATTTTCTGGAAGAAGTATCAATTTGACAATGGAAATTATATATATTATAATTGTTAATGCTATTGCATAATAAAGTATTAGGAATCCATGTAACGTATAAAAATATATTTCGCAGAATATCTACTTCTGCGAAATTACCAGCAGAATCTATTTGGATGGCATTGGCAGGTAACCTTGGATCAAGGTTTGCAATGAAAAAGAAGCCTTTTCCCTGCGTATGCTGACAACAGGAAAGCGAATCAAGGATCCAACATCGGGTGCCGGAACCGAACACCATAATATTTCTCTTGCGCTGCGGAGTCAGTGTGGGAGAGGTTCAGGTAGAGATGATAGAGTGTGTGAAACAAAGTCTGTAAATACTGATTTTCTATGATAATGAATGGGCTGAAGGCTCTTAGATGAGCTTCCAGCCCTTGCTTTATTTATAACAGTACATGCTTCCGTAACTTTGGATCGTGGAACAGATATTTTCATACCTTCGCCGCGGTTCAAGTTGTCAAAGATGCAGCACTGAAATAGTATAGTAAAAACATCATTTGTATTGCAAAGTCGTTATATTGTAAATATAATGAGATTAAATTATTAGGCAGTATATGGAGAAATAGCGGGATGACAGCTGATAAAAAGAAAATGAAAGTATTGATAGTATTTATGTTACTTTTACTTATAACAGGATGTTCGGCAGGTGGAAATCAGGGCGAAGCAGGAGACGATGTTTCTGATACGGAAGTAAGTGAAAATCAAACCGTTATTTTGCCGGAAGAAACGGAGGAATCCATTCTGTCATCTATTGAGGGAGTATGGAAAGCAGGCGAGTATATCGGTTTTATACCGTTTCAAATATATGAAAACGGTATGTGGGATAAAAATGCGGGAACAGAAGAAGAACGCATGGCGACCTATGAAGAAGATAAGGAACGGGCAGCTGCGGTGCTGCCGGATTTCTACTTTGAGATCAGGGAAAATGATGCAGAACAATACATCTATGTGACGAATGACAATCGAACATATGCCAGCCCGGTTAATATTGTGGTAAGCGACAGAGCGGCGGATGATGAGTATTCTTTATTTGTCCAAAGAACCGTAGAGGGATTGGATTTATCCGAAGAATATCCGCTGACATATATAGAATTAAATTCTTTTGTTTACTCGGAGGAAGAAAATAAGATTATCTATGAACCGGTAACACTTATCCTGACCGCGGATGGACAGTTTCTGTTATTAAAGGAGGGGGCATTTTATTCTCTAGAACATTCTATACAGATTGAGATTATGAGTGGAAATTTTTCCAGTATGACAGAATTCAGAGAAACTGTGGAGCAACAATATCAATGGTGGGAGGAAAGCGGAGCCATAGAGGATATGGAGTGGAGGCTGGTCGACTTGAATGGAGACGGAATAGATGACCTCATTCTACAGGATATCCGAATTGAGTTACGTCCCATTGTGGCAATTTTTGCCTTAAAGGAAGATAGCGCGAGTTGTGAGTTGTGGGACTTAAATGATAGTTCGGAATTTTCATTCTGCGGTCCTTCCGGTGAGTTGATGTATACTGCTCCTTATTCGGGAACGGAAATAGCAGGAGAACCATATTGGCACTATTATTATGACAGTGAATGGAATAAAATAGAGGATTTTATGTTGATGAGAACTGTGGTAGATTCTTCCATGGCTGAAAGCAGAGAAGAATTTTTACAACGATATCAGGAATTTATAGAGACGAATCCGGATATGGCAGAGGATGGGAACTATTATAGCCGATATGAAATAGATCTAGAATCTGGTGAGCGGAAGGAAAGAGAAGCATTGTCTTATGAACAATTTAATGAAATATTTGAAGATGTAATGGGGATGGAATATTTTAACCTTCTTGGGTACTGATGTTTAGAAGCACAGTGAGAAATGGAAATATAATAGATAGACAATATGAAATGTGAGATGTATGCAAAGGAGATTCTTAGTATGAGTACAAATATGAAAAAGATTTTGTTGGTGATGGGAAGCAGTATGTTGGTCTTATTAGGGGGATGTTCGGGAGATCCTGAGGATGTTACAAATCAACTTTCAGATAGTATCATATCGGAAGATAAAGTATCGGAAAATGTAATATCATGGGACGAAATCTCCAACAGCGAGGCAACTGTAAATGAGATATCAGAAAATACGGTATCAGAAAATATAGTATCCGAAAATGAAACATCGGAAACAACTTATATTATTGAAGAAGATGATATCATTAATCTGGAGGAGGCACTTGAAAACTGGTCAGATATTAATGATATACAGAGGAAGATCACGGAAGAAGAGGGTTATGTAGATAATGGTGTTCCTATAGAGTTGCAGGATATGCTGTTACATGGTAAAAGCGGGAACGATTACGCTGTTGACTATGAGGAAATCACAAGGGTGAACAAGGATAATTATCCTATTGAAGATATCTTGTTGGATGCCAATAGTTATTCATCGCTGATGATTCTTGATATTGATGGTGACGGAGAAGATGAATATTTCCATTACGCAGCCAATGGTAACGCTGGGTGGTCGTATTTGTGTTTTCATAAGAATGTAGAAGGTAAGTGGATCGATCTTACGGTTGGTAATTCTGAATACGGCAATAGTATACTATCCTATGAGGGCAGGTATTATATAAGGTCAGATAGTGCTTTAATATGGTGGAATGATGAGGTAGAGACAGTGCGTCCAAATGCTGTCCTTATTGACGAAAATAATCCTTGTTGGAATACTTTAGTGTTGGCAAAGTCGCCGACAGAATACACTCCTTATGAACTATTTAGTAACGGACAGGATGAATCGATTGATTTTCTGGAGAATATCAGTTTAGACTGCATGGAATTTCAAGATACTGATGTGGAAAAAATAGAGATCAAGTCATCTCATTATCGTTGGAATACAAATACTGTTCCATTATATATTAACTATGGCTTTGAAAGATCATATGATGGAGAACAATATCTGTACGTCATAACAGAAGAAGCGACTAGAGCGTACAGCTTTTTGGCATCATGGGACAAGCAAATAATCATAATGCACCAGACGGAAGAAGGGGCATGGGAGATTGTTAAGGTATATTATCTGATGACAGGTTTTCATTATTCATTACATTAAGTTTAGTAGGCAGTTTGTGCTGTGGATGATAAAAAATATTAAATAATCTGAGGCAGGATAAAATTTTTTCAAGAGGGAATCATGCAGCAGAAGAAATTGTTGATCGTAGATGACGAAGCGGATATCAGGATTTTATTAAAAGAATATTTGGAACTGGAAGGTTATCAGGTCTGTCTGGCGGCCAATGCAAAGGAAGCGCAACGCGCCCTTGACAACGGACCGGATCTTATTTTATTGGATATCAACATGCCGGGAACGGACGGACTTCTCTGGTGCGAGCAGATCAGGGATCTGGTGCAGATACCGATCCTGTTTTTAAGCGCGCGAACGGAAGAAGCAGATAAGATCAAAGGATTTAGAGTGGGCGGGGACGATTATATTTTAAAGCCTTTCAGCATGGAAGAATTGTCAGCCAGGATTGAAGCGCATCTAAGGAGAGAGGAACGAAAGGAAAAAGGAGAAAGGCGGGAGTATTCGGAGGGCGGTCTGAAGATAGATTTTGGCGGTTATCGGATATTAAAGAACAGTAATGATATCGGGCTTACGAAAATGGAATTTCAGATCGTGGAGCTTCTGTTTACCAACAAGGGACAGGTATTTACCAAGGAGAGTATCTATGAGAAGGTGAGAGGTTTTGACGGCGAGGCGGACGCCGCTGTCATAACGGAACATATCAGGCGTATTCGTATGAAACTCGGGGCAGGTAAGGATCAGGAGTATATAGAAACAGTGTGGGGTGTGGGATATCGATGGATTGGTTAGAGGAATATGTAGAAAAGTTAAGACAATATATCAAAAATGCTTCCATGATCAGGACAGCAGCGGCATATTTGGTGATTGCCATGCTGGGAAGCTTAGCGTGTACCATGCTGACTGTGCATATTACATCTTTATGGATCAATGTGATGAATGAGAGAATATCGTTTTCAAGCAGTCAGATGCAGCAGATACGGCTTCTTATGGGGGTAAAACAGGTTTGCCCTTATTTTTTTATGCTGATATCCATTGTGATCGCGGGAAAATATTATGTGGAAAATAAGATCAAGGCGGCTGTTTCAGAAATCGGTCTTTCCTTAAAACATATGGCAGCAGGCGATCTTTCTTTTGAAATAGCATTGCAGAGTGAAGATGAGATTGGAATGATTGCTAAGGATATGGAGAATCTTAGAGAAACGTTAAAAAGGGATAAACTGAATCAATGGCGAATGGGGGAGGAACAGAGAAAGGTCAATGCAGCGTTTGCCCATGATATCCGCACACCGCTTACGGTTATGAAGGGTTATACGGAATTTTTGATAAAATATGTGCCGGAAGGGAAAGTAACGGAGCAGATGCTTTTGGACAAATTGGGGCGGATTTCCAGGCAGGGAGACAGACTACTTTGTTTTTCAAAAACAATGACCAGACTGCAGACCATGGAAAAGTGGGAGGTTCATTGCAGACAGATCAGGACGTCAGAAATTTGCAGTTATATTAAAGAAGCGGCGGAAGGGATCAAGGGGGAGATACAGATTCTTTTTAATGATCGGACGAAAGGATCGGAGTCTGTTTTGGTGGATTTCGGGCTGATCATGGAGGCGGTAGAAAATGTACTTCAAAATGCTATCCGGTATGCAAAGGAGCAGATCGAGATCACCGTACAGAATAGGAACAACAAGCTGTTGATATATGTGAAGGATGACGGAGAGGGATTTTCTGAAAAAGCGCTCAGGGAGGCGGATACGGTCTATTTTCGTGAAAGGAAACAGGAAGAGGATGATGAAGGGCATTTTGGAATCGGACTTTCCATTACAAAAATGTTATGTGAAAAACACGGAGGAGAGTTGAAATTATTAAACAGCGTAGAGGGCGGCGCAGTCGCGGCAGTTTCATTTTGTGTAGGGGATTAAGATATCTGTAGAAATAATCTTAAGAAATTTTTTAGTTTGTATAGAGAATTTATAGGGATTTTCCATTTATACTAAGGAAGTACTGAATTTATCAGTGCTTCCTTAAAAATATTTATTTAAAGATTATTTCAAGAAGGGAGATTGCAGTATCAATGGAGATGTCAATCGAGATCCGTGATCTGACAAAGAATTACGGAAAAAAACAGGCGCTGTCAAAGGTGGATCTGACCATATCACAGGGAATGTTTGGACTGCTTGGACCTAACGGTGCGGGAAAAACCACGCTGATGAAAATACTGACTACTCTGCTCAAAAAGACGGAGGGCGAAGTGACGATCTGCGGTGTGCCGATTGAAAAGAACAGGCAGATAAGAGACATGACCGGATATCTTCCGCAGGATTTTTCTATGTATGGAAATATGAGCGTTTATGAGGCGCTGGATTATCTGGCGGTGCTTTCGGGAATGCCCAAATCGGAAAGAAAAAGTAAAGTGCCGGAGATGCTGGAAAAAGTCAATTTGCTGGAAAAGCAAAAGATCAAGGTAAAGTCCATGTCCGGCGGAATGATAAGGCGGCTTGGAATCGCGCAGGCGATCATTCATGATCCAAAGGTAATTATTGTAGATGAACCTACGGCGGGACTGGATCCTGAGGAAAGAGTCCGATTTCGGAATCTATTGTGCGAGATCGCAAAGGACAGGATCGTCTTACTTTCTACGCATATTGTAGGAGATATTGAGGCAACTTGTGAAAATATTGCTGTACTCAATCAGGGAAAGATCTGTTTTAATGGCAAGGTGACGGAACTGCTTTCCATGGTAGAGGGGAAGGTGTATTCTGCGGAAATCGCGGCAATGGAATTGGAAAAAGTAAAAGAAAAATATATGGTAACGGGAATTCTTGTTACAGGAAGTACGGCAAATATAAAGGTAATAGCAGACGAGCAGCCTTTTTCGCAAGCCAGACAGGTGCAACCGGATGTTGAGGATGCATATATGTATCTGATGCATAAGGAAAATAAAGGTTAAGGGAAAGGAAAAGGAAGATATGTTCGGAACATTATTTATAAAAGAATGCAGGCAGGTTTTGAAAAGTCTGGTGTATTATATTTATGTTGTGATCTTTGTTTTGTTTATTACCAGTCAGATGAGCAGCGAAGATAAGCTGCAGGAACCGAAGCCGGGACAATCTTATTATGGAGAGACGGTAATACGGGATGATGCCTTGACTATGGAGGGGACTTTGGCGAATTTGTTACAGGCGGTTTGTCGCAATTCTTTTGCCACCTATCCCATAGGATTTTACAGAGAAGTGAAACTGACTGATGATGAAATGGTACAGGTAAAAGCAGTTTTGGAACGTTGTACGGGAAAAAGCTTTGAAATACTGGAAGAAGAGATGGAAGAATATTATGCCCAGAGCGGCATAGGAGATACAAGTTACCGGGTAGCTGTAAAAGAAGGGTTTACTTATGCAGAATTTGAGGCTGCAATGGAAGAAGTCTGCGATCTTGTAGGGAAGGGTTCGTTTTATGAAAAGGAAAGTTATGAGAACCGCATCCATGTCCCGATGACATATGAACAGGCGAAGGAAGAATTTGATGCCTTATGTACAAAAGATCGGTTGACACGTGCCTATATGCGGCTGTTTTGCGACTATGCCGGAATTGTACTTTCCGTTTTGCCGATCTTTATCGGCGTGTCAAGAGCGCTCCGTGATAAACGGGCAAAAGTACAGCAGGTTATTTTTTCCAAATCTGCCTCCGGGACACAGATTATTGTAAGTCGTTATCTTGCTAATCTGGTAATGATCAGCATTCCGGTGTTCCTTACGGCATTATTGTTACAGCAGCCGTTTTATTATAGGGCGCAGACCATGGGGATTCAGGGAGATATCTGGGCGTTTATTACCGTGCCAGGTATATGGTTATTGCCAGAGATAATGACTGTGCTTGCTGTGTCTTTTCTGATTACGGAATTTACAGATACTATTTGGACGATATTTTTGCAAGTAGCATGGGCGTTTACAAGCCTTTTTAGTGCGACTACATTGGTGGGAGATTTCGGACTGAAGCTGGTGGCAAGATGGAATACGCTTGGTAAGACGCTGCTTTATTCCTCTCTGGAGAAGGAATTTCTCTTTAATCGAGGATATTATATTCTGCTGGCTGTCGTTTGTGTGATACTTACGGTGTTTGTTTATGAGAAAAAGCGTAGAGGAGGGGAAAGTGTGCATGAGAAATTACGCAAATTTAGTAATTAGCTTTGTAAAAAAACAATATTATCCTCATCTACTGTTAGTTCTTCTTGTGGCGCTCTTGTCCGGCGGGTTTGTAAGCCTGAAGGGATTGGACAGCGTCCAGGCGGCGAAGGTTATGGAGATGTACGTTGCGTTCATCGGCCTTATACTATTTACGCCGCTCTTTATGCCGGAACAGGATAGAGCCATCTGGAATTTGGAGAGAAGTAAAAAAACATCCATGTGGAAAGTATATCTTTTCCGGATGCTTCCGGCGGTTCTGGTATGCTTTTTTGTCATATTGCTGTTTCTATATTGGATGAAAAGAGGCGGAGGGACTTTTGATGTCGGCATACTTTTCCGTGGATCATGCTGTGAGATCTTCTTTTTGGGAAGCATTGGGTTTTTTGTTTCTGCCGTTACCAATCAGGTGATCATCGGGTATATGATCGCTGTGATTTATTATGTAGTAAACATCGGCGGAAACAATTATTTAGGGAAGTTCGCCCTGTTCCGGATGATGAAAGGGGATTACGGAACGTGGATGTATTGGCTTTTAGGGGCAGTATTACTGTTTGCGTCCGGTATAGTAGTCCGTGAAAAAATAGCATATCATAATGGATAGCTGAAACGAAACTTTCAAATCAGAAAATAATATGGTTGCTTTCTGTGTATTTATCGTACTGATTCCACACCCTGATGCAGACGTTTCTTACTTGATTTTTGGGCAGTGGGATGGTAATATACCCTTCGCCATCCGCATTCCAGCCCCATAGTTTGGACCATGTTTTGCCGCCGTCGCAGCTATAGCTGTAGTAGATGATCTTGCTGTCACTGTCCGCCGCATATACATGGAGGCTTGCCGTATTATTTACCATATTATGACCAATCAGCTCGATCTTGCTTACTTCCGGTTCTGTCGTATCCGGTATTACCACATCCGTAGGAACCGGAAAAGCCGGACAGGCATAGCTGCTGTAATCTACATTCAAAACAGACGAGGATAATCCATAATATTTCGCAACTGCTGTAGCGTCTGCTTTTCCAAGCAGTTTCAATGCTTCCATCGACTGATAAAAATTAAGATCATGGGCTTCATCCATAAAACAATGCTCGATCAGCGCCGGCGTCACGCCTCGGCTGACAGAATGTTTGATAATGTCATAATAATCGCTGCCGTCTGTTGACAGCCTTGTTTTAACGCCTCTTGCAGTATATACACCGATATCCTCTGATAACTGTTGCAATTCGATCGTTCCAAAACTTTTTCCTTTGGAGTAATATTCGCCAAATGCCGAAACCCATACTTCTGCACCAAAAAGATTGTGGTCTTCAGAAGCATTCAGGTGGATGCAGTAGAGAAAATCCGCTCCCGCATCTGCTGCAATCTGCGCCCGTTCTTCCAGAGAAAGCGTCATATCGCTGGTTCTGGTCATAACCACAGTGATACCTTCGTATTTCATCAGTTCTTCCTGCATAGCGTTGGCAATAATCAGGTTAAGGTCTTTTTCCCACAGTCCAAAATAATGGGCGCCGTTGTTGGTTCCGCCGTGACCGGGATCGATACATACTACGATATTGGCAGCCTGCGTCTGTATTGGGAAAAAGCTTCCCAGCATAGCGGCAAGTAGGATTAGCGTCATACAATATGTAGTAAATTTTCGTAAAAGTGGTTTTTTCATAAGCGGCTCCTTTGGAATGTCATGTCCGACTTACATAACTCTTTGTTTCAACATTTATGTTCCAAAAACATCATAAATGAAATCATTTTTGGAACATAAATGTTGAAACTTCGAGTTATGCAAACCTCATTGATAAGTTTATAAAATTATTTTATTTTTCAGGTGTTTATGATCTTTATAAATGTATGTATTAAAGTCATTATAACAAAATATGATACAGACATCTAATGGTAAATTCTGAAAATACCCGATATAATAATGATTCTGGCAGCAGACAATCATGACGGACAGATGTAATAGATCCTATGATTGTTGATACGGAAAGCTGGGCATCAGTTCCAGCTTAAATTTATTTTTCTCATGTAACAGATCGATCTTTGCTTTGACAGCAGGGTCTTCACAGACGCCGGTGCGGATATAGCGGTCCAGAACTGCATAAGTAAATCCCAGATTATCTTCATCCGTTTTACCGCAAAGTCCGTCGATGGGCGGTTTTTCGATCAGTTCTTTGGGCAGTCCGAGTTCGTAGCCCATCTGTTTTACTTCCGTAACGGTTAAGTGGGACAACGGTGCGAAGGATCCGAAGCCGTCGCCGCCATAGGTGGAATAACCGACCCAGTCTTCACTTAGATTGCAGTTACAGCTGGGGATTCCGTTGACGCATTGAGCGTAAAAGTATAGCTCTGTCATGCGTACCCTGGGGGGTACATTGGTGATCGCCTGCGTTGTCGGGGTGATTCCGGATCTTTTCATTTCTTCAATGATTGCATCCACGGCGCTGCCGATATTGACAATCTTATATTCGATGCCTAAAAATTCCGCGCACTTGATACTATAGGAGATATCATGCTGTTCGTGCTGGGGAAGCAATAATCCTTTGACGCGGTTTTGACCCAATGCCTTTACCGCCAATGCCGCTACAATGCTGGAATCTTTGCCGCCGCTTAATGCCACGCAGCAGTTAGTAGAGGCGCTCCAGTTGGTATCGAATAAATTTTTGATCCATGCCACACAATCAGTAGTCACTTTTTTTGCATCAAATTGGTTCATGATTAATTTTATTCTCCTTTTGACTTTAATTTCATCCTCCAGTCGATACAACGCTGCAGATAATCCTCATATTCCTTGTTTTGACACATTCCCTTGCCAAGAACGTCGGAAATCTTTGCTACATCCTGGCCATTGCATTTGGTTGTCTTCATGACGATGTTTAATGGTTCTACGTCCGTATCATTGGAGAGATAGGTACCAATGCCAAATGCTACCCGCGCTCTTCCATTGAAATAACGGAACAAATTATCTGCTTTTTCAAAATTCAGGCTGTCGCTGAACAGCAGGGTTTTATTTTTTGCATCGATTCCAAGCTTTGTATAATGTTCGATCATCCGGTCGCCCCATGCATAGGGATCGCCGCTGTCATGGCGCACGCCGCTGAACAGCGTGGCATAAGTAAGCTGGAAATCCTGCAGGAAGCAGTCCGTGGTGATGGCGTCGGTAAGGGCGATACCATTTAATATGCCATATTCTTTTATCCAGGCATCTAATGCATACCAGTTGGAATATGCCGGATTATGCTTATGATTGCCCTGTCCGGTACACATGATCCATTCATGCGCCATCGTTCCTACCGGAGTGATACCGTATTTTTTCGCCAGATAAACATTAGAAGTGCCGATAAATTCAGAGCTGACATATTTATGCTCTTTCTGCATCCTGTTAAATGCATTGACAGCCAGATCCTGCGCCTCTGCAGACAATCTTCTGCGTAGCCCGAATTCACTGAAGCTAGAAACATAATATCTGCCGCTTACCAGCCAGCCGACTTTTTCTTCCAACCGTTTTTTAAAACTTTCTATCAAAGTATCATAGTCATGCGCCATCCGGAAATATACTTCGTTGACGATGGCCAGTGTGGGGATTTCATACATGGAAGTATTCAGCCAGGTTCCCTTTGTTTCGATGGCCAGTCCACATTCGGCGTCTGTGGTAATTTCAAAATCCTCGTACCTTGCTTCCCATAAACGGAGAAAGTCAACATAGCTGCCTTTGATCCATTTGATTTGATTTAGATAGTCAAGTTCGTCCTCTGTAAACCGGAGAGTGCAGTATGCCTTGATCTGTTCCCTGATCTCTTCCACCATTTCCGGTGTAAACTTTACACCCTGATTTCTGCATTTAAATGTCCATGTGGTCTTGTAATCTGAGAACTGATGATAGATTGCCTGACCCATGCTGAATTTGTACATATCTGTTTCAAGAAGACTGGTGATGATCTGATTTAATTTCATATGTATTCTCCATTGGTAATATTGATCTGACACAATTTCATTGCTTCCAGAGCATTTTTATGACTGTCCGGCGTGACGCAGGCGCAGCAGGAAGCGTCAACCGTGATCTTCATTTCCGGATAAAACGCTTTTAACAGAAATGCGTTAGAGATCACGCAGATTCCGGTACAAAGACCGATCATTTCCGCTTCTTCGCCGGAAACATGCCGGTACAGATCCTTGGAGCCGAAGGTATCTTTATTCAGATGAAGACATTCCGGAAGATCCACTTCTTTGGAGATCTCCCATCCATGAGTACCTTCGATACAGTGTTCTACGGGAAGGTTCCTGCCTTCCTGTGTCTCCAGATAATCGGCTTGGTGTGTGTCTCTTGTAAATATGATCTGATCGCCGTTTTTTTGATATTCCGCAATTTTAGCTTTTACATTGGAAACAATCGCCTGGGCTTCTTTTGTTCCAAGGGAACCGTCGATAAAGTCATTCTGCATGTCAATTACAATAAGGGTTTTTTTCATTGGCTGGCACCTTTCGTTTTTTGGTTATTTAAAATTCATTTTACCATATTGTTTACTATACCGCAAATTGCGAAGCAATTACATCGTAATTCTATTTTTGAGTTTCCTCATTTTTTCCGCATAAGTTAAAAAGTGCAAAAACACTGAATCTTTCAGCAAAAAATGTGTCATCACTTTTGACAGGGGATTTGTTGCCAATGAGTATTACCTTAATTTTCTCAAACGCAGTGAGTGTTTTGTTATCCACGCAAAGAAAAACAGGAATGTAACTTTATATAATCTAAAATTACATCAAATTTGTAAAAATATAAAAATAGTAATAAATTAATAATATTTATATTAATATTAATGC
>JAIDPF010000055.1 GCA_029062895.1 Lachnospiraceae bacterium | reverse complement strand
ACATATTAATTGCTGTGCTCAGCTAATGAGGTTTATATAACTCGAAGCCTGAAAAACTATGTTTCAAAAATGATTTCATTTATGATGTTTTTGAAACATAGTTTTTCAGGAAAAAAGTTATGTAAACCGGACAATCGGACAACCTGAAAATGAAGTTTTGCATTTGCCGAAAGTTACATAGTAATCCATATAATAATCTCTTTAAGGGCTATAAATATTATATTAAATGGCAATATATGTTAATTTTTATCGTACTAATATAGTATTTTAATGCATTCTTAAGAATTAATTTGCAAAATAAGGTTGCTATTTTTAGATATTTGTTTAAAATAGGATTTAGGGATTTAGGTTTACATAGTAATATAAATTGTTGACCGATGATTCACAGGAGTTTTTGGGATAAACAGTCCGGTACGGCTAAAAAGAGGGATAAGCTAGTCGGTAGGAGAATAAGATATACAGATGCAAATGTTAGAAATTGTTTTTTTTGAAACGCAATTTTTGGTTGGCTAAATGCATTAACGAATAAGGAAAGTTAAAGAAACTAAAAGGAAAGGCATGGTATGACGTATGGCAGGACCGGTGATCAGGGTGAAAGACCTGTATAAGATCTACCGGATCGGCGAAAACAGGGTGCGGGCGTTAAATGGTGTAGATTTCACTATAGAAAAGGGAGAGTTCTGCTGTATTGTCGGAACCTCCGGTTCCGGTAAATCAACATTGTTAAATATGCTGGCTGGTTTGGAGAAGCCGACCAAAGGGGAGATTGTCATTGCAGGGGAACATATAGAGAAGAAAAGCGAGAGTCAGCTGGTGGTATTCAGACAGGCACATGTAGGATTTATCTTTCAGTCCTATAACCTGCTGCCCAATATGACAGCATTGGAAAATGTGGCGCTGCCATTGACGTTTCAGGGAGTGGATAAAAAGACCAGATTGAAGCGTGCGGCGGCGATGTTAAAGATGGTAGGCCTTGCGAAATATATCAAGCACAAGCCCGGGCAGATGTCCGGTGGACAGCAGCAGAGGGTTGGTATTGCAAGGGCACTGGTGGTAAATCCGGAGATTATCTTTGCGGATGAGCCCACCGGAAATCTGGATTCCAATACTTCACTGGAAGTTATGCAGCTGATCCAGAAGATTGTCAGGAAGAAAAACCAGACGCTTGTTATGGTTACCCATGACAATTATCTGGCAGGATTTGGAGATAAGGTCATCCACATCAGGGATGGAAAGATCTTAAAGATTGACGATAACAGAGATCATCATCAGGCAGTGGATCCCGATGGGCAGAATATAGAAAAAGAACCACCGGAAAGCGTTGGACAGAACCTGGAAGCAGCATGGCAGCCGGAGAATGCGGCGCAGGACGCCGCAGATATGCAGGTACAGGGGACGATAGAAGAACAGACAGCAATGCAGACGCTGGCAGACATACCGGCAGAAGAAACAGTAAGTTAATCAATGGGAGGAATGAGATAATATGAAGTCGATACAAAGTAAGCTGTATAGAATGATGACAGGGGCTGTGATGGCGGTACTTATGGTGTGTGCCGCATTTATGATATCCACCCCTTTGGTTGCGGGGGCGACTACGATACCGCCTACGCCTACCATATCATCTAACGTGTCAGGATGGGAAACAAGAGATCCTGATGCGCAGATCAATGATTCGGACCGTTCGATCGCCTATATTCTGATTATAGATTATATCAACAGCATGAAAGCCCGGTATGATCTGACGGATGAGTCTTTACGCAAGATCGATGAGATCTTTTATCAGGCCAATGTCTATATCGCCAATACGACGATGACCGTAAGACAGTTGCAAGCTTATGTTGTTACAGTGGAAACGAATCTGGACAGTGTCCCCGGGCAGACGATCCCGTCTTCAACGAGCGGATTCCTTTTCCTTTGTAATGAGGTGCCGGTAACCAATGCAAGATACGGGCAGCCGACGACGCTGACGCTTGCCTTGATCAATCTGGGCAAGGAGGGTGTTACGGATGTAGTAATCACACCGACGGTTTCGACGAAGGTTTCCGAGTGGCCCTTTGTGATCCAGACCGCGACTGACGCAAGGATGATCGCGGCGCTTCCGGCTGCGGATTCAGTAGAACAGTCATATGCCCTGCGGCAGGAGGTGTCATGGGATTTTGCGGTTGCTGCTGATGCTATGACTGGCACATATCCTCTGACCTTCCATGTAAAATATTACCGTAACGGTGGCATTGAGGAGACGGATCTTACAACCTATATCAATATCACCGGCGCACCGGAAAGCGGAACACTGGAAAGCCTTACTCCAATTACGGGTAATACTTCCACGCCGAGGATCATTGTGACCGGATTTTCTACAGATCCGGCAGAGGTATATGCAGGAGATACATTTAACCTGACGATTGACGTACAGAATACGTCTTCGCAGACAGCGGTTTCCAATATCCAGTTTGATCTGGCAGCGGCGCAGGCTGGAGATGACAAGGATACGACTTATGAAGCGTTTCTGCCGACTTCGGGTTCTGCCACCATCTATGTAGATAGGATCGCACCGGGAGCCACGACGCAGATCAGCATTGAGATGACCGCCAGAAGCGATCTGACGCAGAAGCCTTATGTTATTGAAGTGAAGGCAAATTATGAGGATGAGCTTTTTAACAAATATCAGGCAGAGTCGAATCTTTCGATCCCTGTAAAGCAGAATGCAAGAGTGGATACCGGCGAGGCGGATGTCCTTCCGGGTTCTATTGCCGTAGGCGGTAGCACGAACATTATGTTCAGTGTTTATAATATGGGTAAGACCACATTGTACAATGTGCAGGTTGCCTTTGAGGGAGATACGATTTCTGGCGGCAATACGTTTATCGGTAAGATTGAGCCGGGAGCTACCGGCAACGTAGATGCCATGGTTGACGGCATTGCGCCGACCATGGATGAAGGATATATCACGGCGGTCGTGTCCTATGAGGATGAGGCGGGCAATGTATCCACACTGGAAAAAGAAATTATGCTTTATGTTTATGAAGAATCTTATGATGCGTTTGATGATTTTTATTATGATCCCATGATGGAAGAAGGCGGGGATATGGATGGCGGCGGACTCGCCATCGGCTGGATTATTGCCATCATAGCCGCAGTTGTGATTGTGATTGTTGTGATCATAGTAATCATTGTCAGAAAGAAGAAAAAGAAGAAAGCGGATTTGCTGAAAGATCTGGAAGATATTGAGTCTTTAGATGACTAAGACTAAATGGCAGCGGGAAGCGCCGCGTAAATGCGGCGCGGAAATGCAGTGAAAAAACGAATTTATTCGTTTTGTAAATATTGTGCCTACGGCATAGCACTAAAGTGCATTAAAGTTTGCAGAGTATTAGAAAGGCATAGTTATTATTATGAAGATAATAGATTTGCTGCGTATGAGCGGCGGCAGTTTGTTTAAAAGAAAATTCCGAACCATTTTAACGGTGCTGGGCGTCGTGATCGGTACGACGTCCATCATAGTGATGCTTTCACTGGGTATCGGTATGAAGAGCGCTATGTTAGAGGAGATGGAGTCCTATGCCAGCTTGACGACGATTGAGATCTATCAGCCTAACCGATGGGGCTCTAGTTCCGGCTCTGATACAGAAGAATTGTTTCTTGATGATAATCTGGTAGAGATGTTGCAGGGGATGGAACATGTGACCATGGTTTCTCCACAGTTGGAAACTTCAGCGATCCTGCGTATGGGAAATTATGAAAGCAATATCTGGATCTACGGAATTTCTCCAGAGGCAATGGAGCGGATGGCGATTCCTCTGGCGCAGGGAAGCTACCCCAAGCCCGGAGAACAGCTTTCGTTTATCTATGGTAATATGGTGATTCAGGATTTCCGCAATGTGAAGACGGGGACTTATGAATACTGGGAAAACGGTACCCTTCCGCCCATTGATTTGTATAATGATCCCGCCTATGTGATCTTTGATAGAGACCGCTATTGGATGGCAGGAAGTCTTGACGAAAACGGACAGATTATTCCGCAGCCGAAAAAATATATTATTGAGGCCGCTGGTATCGTAGAAGGCTCGGTCGATGAGTGGAATAGCTACAGTTATAACGTATATTGCGATATTGATGCGTTAAAAACGCAATTACAGCAGGTATTTAAAGGACGCGCGATTCCGGGACAGCCGACGATGCAGTCCGGCAAGCCATACAAGGAGATCTTTTATTCTACGATTAATGTAGAAGTGGATGAGATGGATAATGTTGCGGATGTACAGAGCCAGATCAATATGCTGGGTTATGAGACCTATGCGGCATCGGAGTGGATCAGTTCGGAGATGGATCAGATGAATGTCATTCAGGCGGTGCTTGGCGGTATCGGCGCTGTATCCTTATTTGTTGCGGCGATCGGTATCACCAATACGATGATGATGTCTATCTATGAACGGACGAAGGAGATCGGTATTATGAAGGTTATCGGCTGTAGGATCCGGGATATCCAAACCCTGTTCCTGATGGAGGCTGGGTTTATCGGATTTATCGGAGGAATCGTGGGTGTAGGACTCAGTTACGGACTGTCGGTCGTCATCAATAATCTGGTGGCGCAGAGTGATTTTGGTATTGAGCAGATTTCACGGATTCCGCTGTGGCTGTCACTGTTATCGATTGTATTTGCCATCGGCATTGGGATGCTTTCCGGTCTGTTCCCTTCGATCCGCGCCATGCGGCTGAGCCCGCTGGCTGCGATTCGGTCGGAATAAATATGAGAAGAACTTCTAGCTGCTCGCAGCAAAGGCTGCTTCGCAGAGAAGTTCTTCTCATATCGAAAAACACCAAGCAATACGTTCGCTTGGTGTTTTTCATCCGGATTTAAGCTCAAGCAAAGGCTGCTTCGCAGAGTTTACCCGCTGTCATATATGCAGACAGCGGGTAATATTTTGTAAAATTTGTTATTTTTTGTTTGGCGGACAACATGAAATGTCCAAATATTTCATAAAAATATTTAAGAAACCACTGGAAAATGATAGATTTTATAGTATAATAGAATCAGCATAAAATACATTAGGGGTCGACATAAGTTTTATGGAATTATCAGAAGTTGGGAAAATATGCTTACGGTGTATGAAGATCAGTGACGATGTCGGAATCTGCCCTCATTGCGGACGTGAAAAAGCGGGACAGTTGACATGGTCTAAAGCACTTGCACCGGGAACAATATTAAATAATAAAATATTGATTGGCAATATTTTGGGAAAAGGCGGCTATGGTATCACTTATATTGGATACGATATGCTGCTTGAATATCGTGTTGCCGTAAAAGAGTTTTTCCCTGATGAGATGGTTGACCGTGCGGAAGACGGAAAGACAGTTCTTGTGTTGGATGAGGTCAATGGGGAAGAATATCAGCGTGAGACCACCGCATATTTAAGGGAAGCAAGGGTATTGGCAGAATTTTCAAAGTTCCCCGGTATTGTTGCCATCAAAGACTTGTTTTATGAGAATAATACCGGTTATCTGATCATGGAATTTCTGGAGAACGGCAATCTGCGCAAGTATGTCGATGCACAGGGCGGATGGCTGGACGTGAAGGAAGCGTTGGAATTGATGGAGCCGGTAATCAGTGTTCTAGGAAGGCTTCATAAGTCCGGTTTGATCCATAGAGATATCAGTCCGGATAATATCATGATGGATGAAGACGGTAGTATGAAATTGATCGACTTTGGCGGTTCTAAAAAAGTCGGACTGAACAATCAGCAGGTATTTCTGGGGAAATGGGGATTTGCTCCGCTGGAGCAGATGCTCAGTAAGCTTTCGGAACAGGGACCATGGACAGATATCTATGGCATCTGCGCAACGCTTTACTGTATTATGACCAGCGAAGTTCCGCAGGCATCCTATGAGCGCAATGAAAAGGATGAATTGATCGATATTGCGCAGTATAACATTAACATTGATAAAAAAGTTGCGGCCGGCATCATGAAGGGACTTTCTATGAATGCCAAAGATCGGCAGCAGAGTATAGACGAACTGTATAAGGATCTTTATGGCTTTTATCCCGATGAGAAGAATATCCCCGGTGGCAAGGCGGTAGAGGAGAAGGCGAAGATCCTGAAGGACAGGACAGGGAGGATCTGGTTTGGCGAGTATCCGATGAATGAGATCGTCGGAGCGCAGCTGAATTCCGATATCGTATATGCGGAATATAATCAGGATCAGGTGGCGGTCATAAACGGGGAAAAATATCTGCGTATGCCGGTCTATCGGCAGCATACACAGGAAAAAGATCTGCTCAGCAGCGTGATGAAGCCGAAGCAGGAGCAGGAGATTATCGGATATCGTTATTTTAAATTTAATCTTCTGCCTTGGAAGATCGTACAGCAGAGGAAGGACAGGGTGACATTACAGTCAGAATATATAATTGATTTTCAGCCTTATGACAATATGAAATATTTGAAAATGTCTGATAAAGAGGTTTCCAAGGTGCGGAAGGGTATCTGCTGGGAAAAAAGCAAGATCCGGGAATGGTTGAATAGCGTTTTTGTGCGACGTGCGTTTAAGGATATGGAACGGCAGATGCTGCAGGTGACAGGGATCAATACGCCGGTATCCGCTCTTTCGGATAAGATTACCTATGACAAGGTTTATATTCCTTCCATTGAAGAGATCAGATATGGATTTGATAAGGATATTTCCTTACAGCGTGGGATAGCCAGAGAAAAACGTCCATTGGATGAAGCGCCGTGTTCGCAGTATGTAGCGGCGATGGCGGATGGTGTATTCCACCAGAACAGTTATGGTCTCCGGTCGCGGGGACATGTAGATGAGGACGATTCCTATATCTGTCAGGAAGGATACGAAGGGCATGCCATGATCAATAATAAGCTGGATGAGTGGAGACTGAATAAAGGCATGGGAATCCGCCCGGTCATCTGTATTAAAGAGGGTGATATCGAGGATATGACATAGGGAAAAGCCCGCGAGCGAGTTGGAGCGATCACTTGACGCTGCGGTATTACTCAAGATTTTTTCGTTATTTACGATTAGGGAGCAGTAAATGAGCACATATGTATTAAGCGATGTCCATGGACAATATAATGCATACAAAAAAATGTTGGAGAAGATCCAGTTTTCCGAGAAAGATTTTTTATATGTTCTTGGTGATGTGATAGACAGGGGACCGGAAGGCATCCGCCTGATTCAGGATATCATGCAGCGGGAAAATGCCGAGCTTTTGTTGGGAAACCATGAATGTATGCTTCTTAATGCCTTGGAATATCTTCGGCAAAGAGAGGCCGGAAATTTGAATGATGAGGTCTATGACGGGTTTACGCCTTATGAACTCTGGGTGCATCCCTGCAACGGCGGGGAAGGAACCTGTCTGGAACTGTTGAGTATGCCGGAGGAAGAACGGAATAAGATTGAAGAATATCTCAAAAGCCTGTATCTGATCAGAAGGATAAAGATCGGGGAGCAGTCTTATCATCTATCACATTCGTATTCATTGAATAAGCGTTTTGGAAAGGGCATCAAATATGCCGGAACGCCGCCTAAGCAGGTGGAAGAGATCGTGTGGGAAAGCATGTTTGATAAGCGGGGGCTTACTGATGATTATGAACGGCCGTGGGCATATGTAAGGGATATCTATGTTATGGGACATATCTTTACGCAGAGACTTGGGGAATTGGATGAGAGCAGCCGTGGATGTATCTATGAAAAGGAAGATTTTCAAGGTTATCATGTGATTGATATCGACTGTGGCATGGCATTGAACAGCAGGTCTAGTCAGCTTGGCTGTCTGTGTCTGGACACGGGAAAGAGATATTATGTTCCTTTGCTGGAGGACTAAGCCCGGTCTGCAGGTAAAGTGTTTTCTTTTTTGTTTTAAAATTATGAATAAAGTAATACTGTCAGATATGACAATTTGATTAACCGGGAGGTTTAAAGCATGGCTACAGCAGAGAAAAGCATGATTCCCAAGGGAATGGTCATCGAGGGTGACGTCGTTATGGATGGTGATCTGGATCTTGTGGGAGAGATCCGGGGCAACGTTACGGCAAAGAATCTGGTAGTGACCGGCGCCATCAAGGGCGATTTGAATGTTGACCAGAGAGTTGATATTGAAAACGGAGCCATGGTTGTGGGAAGTATTGCTGCCGGAGAAATTAATGTTGCTTTGGGTGCTATCTGTGAGATCAAAATGGAAAAATTCTATACGAATCCCAGTGCCGCGCAGTTTTTTTCTGATTATCTGAAAAATCATAAGCCAGCAACTGCAGATGACGTAAATTGAAAAAAATACCAATCATATTTTTCTTACGATCACAAATACTATCATCAGGGTAAGCGCAGGAAAACGTTTATCTTAAAAATATAGAAAACAGATAAGTATTTATGGAGGTAAGAAATTATGGCAAGCTCAAAGTCTAACAAGACAACAGTGCCTGAAGCTAAGGCGGCTATGGATCGTTTTAAAACAGAGGTAGCTTCTGAATTAGGTGTAAATCTTAAGGATGGTTACAACGGTGATATCACTGCTAAGGAAGCAGGAAGCATCGGTGGCGAGATGGTTCGTAGAATGATCAAGAAGCAGGAAGAAATGATGAAGTAAGAAAATATTATCATATTTTCAAAATATTATCATATTTTCGCAGGAACGGTATAGCTTAGGTTATGCCGTTTTCTGTTTTCAATAAAAAGGGAAATAGGTCTGGTGTGTCAACCATAATAAGACCAAACACTGATAGAGTAGGGAACCGAAAAATGAAATTAAAAAAGAGACTGCAAAAAATATATTTAAAAGAGAAGCTGACAGCAGGCATCTGTATCCTGCTTTTATTAACCGGATGTTCAGGGGATGCGGCAGTGGAAGATGCTGGATCGCAGGATATGGTTGTCGAAAGCTCTATATCCGAAAACGCGGAGGAGGAAACGGAGGAAGCGCCGGTGCAGCCTGCAGAAGGAGAGACGGAAGCGGAAGATCCGGGGGAAGCGCAGGCGCAGTCTGCAGAAGGAGAGATGACAGCGGAAGATCTAGGGGAAGCTCCGGAGGAAGATGTATCCATGGGAGAAGGTCCTGTGTTTGTATTGTGGGAAGATGCGGGACTGGAAGATCATGTTATGGAATGGGGAGATCGAACATTGCAGCATCACATGGAGGGTATCACCGGCATTCATGACAGGGATATCATGTTAAGTGATGTATGGGAATATACAGAGCTTAATCTGGATTTTGGCGGTGAGCATGGTGAACATATTGCATCGGATGGAACAATATATGCAATAAGTAATTATATACAGTGTATTGACGCTTTGGAGGAATTAAAGAACCTACAGGTATTGAATCTGGAATTTCAGAGCGCTTTAGATGATATTAGTGTACTAAGCAGTCTTACAAATCTGCGGGAATTGAATCTTTGGCATATTGAAGGTTTGGGTAAATGTGATTTAAGTGACCTCAGCGCATTAAGCGGACTTAAGAATCTGGAGGTTCTTAACTTGGGAGGCAATTTCAGCATACGTGACCTCAGCGCATTAAGCGGACTGACAAATCTGCGGGAGCTGAACTTAGCATATCAAAGATATATCGATGATCTCAGTGCGTTAAGCGGGCTTACAAATCTTGAAAAGCTTGATTTAAGATGTGATAGATTTCAATATGGAGATAATGGGATACGTGACCTCAGTGCATTAAGTGGTCTGACGAATCTACGGGAGCTGAATTTAGATGATAATCAGATCAGTGATATCATTGCATTAAGTGGGATGAAGAATCTGGAGATTCTGGAGATGGAAGACAATGAGATCAGCGACATCAGCGCGCTGAGCGGTCTGACAAACCTACAGAAGCTTAATCTGAAGTCAAACAACATCAGCGGAGATGTAAATGCACTGGGAGGATTAACGAATCTGCAGGAACTTTATCTGGGATGGAATGAGATACGGGATATCAGTGGTTTAGCAGGAGCGATAAATCTTAGGGAACTTAATTTGACCGGCAATAGGGTAAGTGATATTGGTGCTCTCAGTGGCATGAAGAATCTTGAACGGCTTGATCTGGGGGCGAATGAGATACAGGATATCAGCAGTTTAAGAGGGTTGACAAATCTTCAGGTGCTTGGGTTAGGTAACAATAAAATAAGCGATTTCAGCGCGTTAGATGGAATGATAAACCTGCAGGAACTTTACTTGTCGCATAGTGAGATCAGCGACCTCACTTTTTTAAAGGGTCTGACAAACTTGAAGAGGCTTTTCTTGGGGTATAATGAGATTAGCGATCTCAGCGCTTTAAGCGGACTTACGAATTTGAAGTGGCTTTTCTTAGATTATAATGAGATTAGCGATATTAGTGCCCTAAGCGGACTTACAAATCTGGAGAGACTGATCTTGAGCCATAATAATGTCAGTGATCTTGGCGCACTAAGTGGGTTATCAAATTTGAATTATCTTTCTGTAGGAGATAATCCCCTTAAGGACGACGCGTATTCCGCGGTATCGTCGGTGGAAGAGGTAAATAATTACTGAGCCTTAGCCTGTCCCGTCTTGCAATGAAAAGAGTTTTATGATATTATATAATTAATGGAGTTATGTGACCAGAAAGGTACGCCTGACCGGAAACAGAAGCCCGGTTTCAACTGTTTGCAGTTGAAATGACCACTATTTATATTGTTCATCCCTGAGATTGAAGATTCGTTCTGAGATATAAGGCTGCATGGATTCATGGCGATTTAGGCATCCTTTGGGATGCCTTTCTTTTATGGACGTGGTTCATTTTCTTCTAAAGAGATGACATTGGTGGTTGACAGACAACTAAGAAAGGAAGGGGAAAATGATGAACAGAGAAAAAACAAAAAATTTATGGCTGGTATTGGTGATGATGTGCGTTCTTCTGCTGGCGGCATGCAGTGGTGCCGGGGAAACAGCAGGACCGGCAGGAGGAGAGGCTGCGGCGGAACCGGTGACGGTGCGTGTCGGATCCTTGAAAGGACCTACTTCTATCGGACTGGTACGGTTGATGGAGGAAAATGCCAATGGCGAGACACAGAACCAGTATGAATTTACGATGGAAACGGCAGCGGATACGTTGCTTGGCTTGATGGCGCAGGGAGAACTTGACATTGCTTTAGTTCCGGCAAATGTTGCAAGCGTCTTTTATCATAAGACGCAGGGCGGTATTTCCGTCATTTATATCAATAAGCTCGGAGTGTGGTATATGGTAAGCTGGTCTACTTCTATAAGAGAGGAGGATGATGTGG
>JAIDPF010000054.1 GCA_029062895.1 Lachnospiraceae bacterium | reverse complement strand
CTTTCTGTCAGGGAAGCGATCTCTGCGATGACCTCCGATGCCTCCGCCATTGCCTGATCTGCCTCTGCCATCATATTGTAGATGTTAGTTCCGAAATCTGCAACTACCACGGAATCAATATAGTAATTCTTTGAAAGTACGCCTTTGTTTGCCATGCTATGTTTCCCCCTGTCCCAAATTCTGAACCGCCTCTTTATAACTGATATCCGTCTCTTCAAAAGCGTCGGCGGATTCCTGCATTAATTGCAGTAGCTTTACCATAAAATTCTTCATTTCCATCAGCGTATTTTTTTCCTGCCGTAATTCTTCCACGAGGGTTTCCACCGCATCACCGCCGGATTGCAGCAGACTGCTTTCCAGCCTTTCATATCCTGCTATTATCTCTTTTTCCAGCCTGCTCTGGATCTGTCCGTTGAGTTTATCGCTTTTCTGCCTGACTATTTCAAATGAAATATCTATTCTTCCCACTGCACTCTCTGTCTCCCTTCATCATCCGCTTCGGATGCGTTTTCTCCCAATAATGCAATCTCCTGCTCTATCTCTCCGAACATATCTTTTATTCCGGGAAGTAAACGCCCCCGGAATATTTCCAGCAGCATCTTCATTTTTTCTGATACTTTTTCTGTATGAAAACCATCGTTGGAGACCAGAATACTGTCCAACTCTGTAATATATCCATTGATAAATTCTATACTTTCTTTATGGAGCGTTTCTATTTCACTCACAAGATTTCCATATTCATCTGCCTGTAGTTTTATCATTTTTATAACCATGCCTTTCCACACTGATTTTCTTATAAACTTGCCCTCAAAGCATTTATTTGACCTCCCAATTCAGCGATATAAGAATCCAATAAAGTAATCTGTGGTCCTATTGCCGTTTCAACGCCAGAAAAACTGCTGTTTTTCTTCCCCATGACGATCTGTGCATCTGATATGCCTGTTTCTGCCCCATCTGCTGCCATTCCGGAAAATCTCTGTATATCAGCCTCTAATTTTTTGGTTTTTAATCCATTGACCTGTGATATGATCCCTTCCAGACGGTCTTTCTTTCCATTCAAGGCAGACTTCAAATCCTCACATCCCGCTTTTTCCTGTTCCAGCTGCCGGATTTTTTCCATGATTTCTCTTCTTCTCGCTTCTTCTGCCGCCCGTCGTGCCGCTTCGTCCGCGCTGTTCTGTCCTGCCGCATTTGCATCCGCCATTAATTGATACCTCCCATCCTTCCTGATCCTAATATTCATCAATACCAGAACATCTCCTAAATAATAATAATTCTTTGAAAATATACCTTTATTTGCTATTTCATATTTCATCTTATTGGCTTAATATCCTGCTTTTTGCGAAAACATAAATTTATTATATTCTCACATCAATAAATGCGCAATATAAAACATTATTTTTATAAATAATATTCAATCATCTAATCAACATCAATATTTCATCTATACATCTTCATACAAATTCTTAATAACAAAAAATAATTTTAAAACAAAAACAATATTTAAGCATCAGAAACCAAAAAGCATACATAAATATTGTTCTATTTATTCATTCTATTAGCACAAGATCTTTTTTGTATACAACCAATTTAAATATCACATTCTTACAAAATAATTTTTATGTTTCCGCATATTTTATTTAAAGGATAATATATTTATCTAGAATGCCATCTGGCAATTTTTCAAGAACAGGAATGGCAGTTATGAAAGATGAGAAGAAAAAAAGCCCCTGCTGGGGCTGTGATCCATTACGTCAACGAAGGAGGTTTTCAGTATTTAATATGTGTTCTCTTTCCCCAGCATCCAAGGGACGGCATAAAGTCGCTGTTTTCGTATGGTGTATTTTTATTTGTAGGATTTCTTGACACCGCCTCTTCCTTGCCTGTCATAGCTACCTGGTACTATCCAAATATTTCTCCTGCCGTATCTCTATAATACTCCGCCTGTGCCGACCATAGCTTGCTGTAATTACCGCCGGCTGCAATCAAATCATCATGATTTCCACGCTCCACGATTTCCCCATGATCCATCACCGTGATCTCATCGCAGAAGCGACAGCTTGAAAGCCTGTGCGAAATATAGATCGCTGTCCTTGTGCCCACAATGCTATTAAACTTTGTATAAATATCATGCTCTGATATCGAGTCAAGTGCAGCCGTAGGCTCATCTAGGACAATAAACGGAGAACCTTTATATACCGCCCTTGCAAGACATATCTTCTGTGCCTCGCCGCCGGAGATTTCAACGCCGTGTTCATCAAAATCCTTATATAGATAAGTCTTGATACCGTCCGGCATACTGTCAAGGCGTTCGGACAGTCCACTTCTGCGAACGCAATCCTCAACACGCTCTGCGTTAAATTCCGTGCTCGCTGCTACATTCTCGGCAACGCTGAAAGAGAACAGCTTTGAATCTTGAAACACGACGGAAAACAGCGCCATATATTCTTCATAATTATATTTGCGAATATCCACGCCGTTGAGCGTTATCTCGCCCTTTGTGGGATCGTAAAGCCTGCACAGCAGCTTGACAAGCGTTGATTTGCCGCAGCCGTTGCGCCCCACAAGAGCCATTTTCTCGCCAATCCTCCATTTCAAATTGATATCACGGAGAACATATTGATCGCTGCCCGGATATTTGAACCATACATGGCGGAACTCAAATTCGTACTCGTTGTCGGTACGTTTTTCTGTGGGGATAGTGCCCTTGTACTTCTTGTCAGAGATATCCAAGAAGTCGAAAACATCCTTGCAGTGTTCAGCCGACAGTCTAAAATTGGTCAGCTCGTTCGATATGCCTGTTATCCCGCGCAAGACCCTTGTGAACAACATAACGAACGCTATGACCTCTCCCGCAGAAAGCGTACCACAGATCGCCCTAAGAATAGCATAACCATACATAACGCCTCCTGAGATAAGGTTCATCAGTTCAAAGCCTATGCCGTATTTTTGATATTTCAGAAAAGCTGCCAGCCATAGTTTATGGTTTTCATCCACGCACCGCTGCATCTCTTCCAATATCAGCTCCTGCTCGGCATACAAACGTATCTCCTTGCCGTTGCGATAATTGTTCACAACATAATTCATATATGCCGAATAGGTACGATTGCTCAGCAGATGCCGTTTATCACGTCTGACGTCTTCGTAGGTATTAAGAGTTTTTCTGTTAAAATACAGGTTTTTGATAAACTCCGAAACGGTGACAACAGCAACGATACACAAAAATCCCAGTGGGGAAGTTATGAAACCCACAAAGCCGGATTTGCCGCTGCTGCGTATTACTGATGGGATGATCAGTGCCACACCTATTATAATCCTGAAGATATCTACCGCGATATCTCCCGTGAATGTCGGCACAAACGATACTCCCTGCCAGCCAAACAGATAATCCAAACACATATTATAACGGTTCTGCATATCGGGGGCTTCGAGGTGTACGTAATCCATATTCATCAATTTTTCATTCAGCATACTACGCAGCCGCATATCGTGCTTTGCTTTATGACTGGTTTCACGCCGCTTTATAAATTTAACAGCGATCTGTGCCGCAAGGCATATAGCTACAATCACTGCTGTTGAGGCAAGCAGATTGCTAAGCTCTTTTCCGCTTGCTATTCCATTCGTTACAAAGCTTATTAGTAATATAAATAGGTACTCATTTGCAAGTGAAAGGATCTCACACATGACAATTCTTAACGTGAAGCCTCGATCCGCTTGTTCATTGAGCCTTAATGCCTGCAGTATGATGCTGCGCCGTTCCTTGGCGGTCAGCGTTACGTCCTTGGTATCACTCATTTTCATTCACCGCCTCATCGTTGTAATATGAGCTTTGCAATTCAAAAAGCTCCGCGTATTTGCCGCCTGCCTTCATAAGCTGACTGTGCGTTCCTATTTCCGCTATCCCGCCATTTTCAAGCATGATGATCCTGTCGCAAAAGCGTGTTGATGCAAGCCTGTGGGATATAAAAACGCTTGCCTTGCCCTTGGAAAAGCTGGCATAGTTCAGATACATTTCCTGCTCTGCTATAGGGTCAAGTGCGGCGGTAGGCTCGTCAAGCAGGAGTATGGGCGCATTTTTGTAAAGCGCCTTTGCCAGAGCCATTTTCTGTTTCTGACCTCCCGAAAGCTCGATTGCATCATCATAGAGGCTCCGCACAAGATGCGTCTTTTCTTTTTCGGGCAGGCTCATGACCTTTTCGTACAATCCCGCCTGCTTCATGCATCGGGTAAGCTTTTCTTGATCAGTACGTTCGTAGCTTTCACCAGAAATATTCTCCGCAATGCTGACAGGAAGCTCGTTGATATCCTGAAATACCGCAGAAAACAGAGTGAAGTATTCGTCGCGGTTATATGCGTTTACGGGCTTGCCGTTCAACAGAATCTCGCCCTCGGTGGGGTCGTAGAGTCCGCACATCAGTTTGATAATGGTAGTCTTGCCTGCACCGTTCAGACCAACAAGCGCAAGCCGTTCACCCTTATGGAGCGTAAACGAAAGGTTTTTAATGGTGGGTTCATCGGCTTTATAATATGTGTAGCTGACATTCTGAAATTTGATCTCATAATCATTTTTCGGCAGAGGCTCACCCTTACCTCTGTTGGTTTTGTCGGGTAAGCCGCAGTACTCTCTTGCGTATGAAATATTATCGCTCTGCCACTGAAACCCACCGTAGCTGCCTACCAATTTATATACGGTATTAGACAGCAACGATATCGCATTGAAATACAGCACACAATTCCCTGCGCTGATATTTCCTGTGAACACCTTATATACAACATATCCGTAAGAGCATAGATAACCTGTCCACAAAACGATCTGCTCCGCCACATCATGCCAAAATGACCATTCATCCTGCTGTTCATACCAGTCAAGACGGCTGGCAAAAGAACGGTCAAGCACCTGTTTAAAAAACCTTGGCAGATTGAATATCCGCATATCCTTGGCGTAGGAGATGTCCGAAGACGCTGAGTGGATATATTCAAGCTGTCGGTCATAGTTTTGCCAGTTATCAGCCATGTTCCATATCCACATCATCTTACGTCGATTAATCTTATAGCTAACAAAGCTCGGAACAGCCACAAATAACACCATGACCGGACTGAGAAATGATAATATACTGCCTAATGTAACGAACGCAAATATGTTTCCCAACAGCTCTCTCACATTGTATAGCGTATCATATGCGACGTTTTCCGAGGCATAATGTGCCTTGTTCAGTGCGTCGTTCACCGATGTTTTTTCGTTGTTCTCATAGTCGGTATAAACATTCTTTTTTACAAGAATACTCTGCATATGTCTGCGGAAACGAAAGCTGCCGACCCACCAATTGTAGGTAAATGTAATGTTACCAAGCTGCGCAAGAATCCGTCCTCCTATAAGCAGACCTATGACGATCGCCATCAGCGTGTACCTGCTCCGTTCGCCGAGTACAAGCTCTACCACATATTTATCCGTAAACATAGCCGCTATCTCCCAGCCTTTATCAAACAAAAAGCCCGTGAAGATCATCAGTACCATGTTCTTATCGACTGCCCACGCCTGCGAAAAGGTATACCGAAGATTTTCCCATAAACCGTATTTTCTTGCAGCCCTTTCTGCATTGAATTTTGCCCATGCAGCTTTATTTTTCTCTTTGGTATATTTCGCTATCTTAACACGTTTCACCATCCCTACCTCCTTCCTTAGTATGACACAAAAAAGGACCGCTCGTGCAAAATTCGGAACGAACGGTCAAAATACGGAATGAATGGCAAGAATCATCCATTTAATGGAACAAGAAGCTCGGTGGCAAATATCCCTTCCTCATACTGACGGTTGACATATCCGCCGTATTTCTTTGCAATACGGTCGATACGGAACAACCCAAAGCCATGAGATCCTGCTTTTGTGGTACGGAAAGTCCCTCTGTCACGCCTAACGGATGGAGAGGAATTCTGCACAGAAAGATAAAATTGCCCCTTAAATTCATCAATATATACACGCATGAAGCGCTGATCGTATGACAATTTTTCACAAGCCTCCATAGCATTATCAATCAGATTTCCCAATATCGAACACAGCTCCACATCGGTCATAGCCACGCCCTGCGGAATATGTGCCTTGATATTGAGCTGAACCCCTTTCTGCTCCGCAACTGACAACTTGCTGTTAAGTACAGCGTCCGCCATAACATTGCCCGTTTGGATAGAGGTATCTGCCTGGGTGAGATCGTCAGCCAGATCGTCAAGATACTGTTCAAGCTCGCCCTGATCTCCGTCAAGACGATTTTTCATATTCTGAATATGATTACGGTAATCGTGCCGCCACGCCTGCATCTGACGGTACATATTCTGGATTTCCTCAGTCTGCTTGTTGATAAGGTCACTTTGAAACTCAGCAATACGCCTATCTACAAGATGATAGAATAATTTTCTAATAAGGAAAAATACAGCTATCAGCAATGCGATGCAGACAATGATGAGAGTAACAATAATAGCTGTTTTCATTTCCAATCCTCCTTGTAATAGTCAATAAATGCTCTGTTTACGCTGTCATATAATCTGCGGGAAAGTGGGATTTTTTTGCCGCTGTCCATTGTAATCTCGCTCCTTGAAATGCTTCTGATCAATCCGATGTTCACGACATATGAGCGATGACAGGAAACAAAGCCTTGCCCCAGCTTCCCAGAAACCTCACTCAATCCGCAGGTGCAGATGATCTCTTTTCCATCGTTCAGAGTAACCTGTGTTTTCTTTCCGAATGCTTCAAGATACACAATATCATCAGAAGCTACAAGCACTGATTCATTGCCACTCGGCAAAATGATTCTGTTGTCCGATTGATGACGGCAGGCATATCGGTCAAGCACCTGAAACAGCTTTTTCTTATCTACAGGCTTCACCAGATAGTGCAGCGCTTCCACATCATAGCCGTCACCAATGTACTCTGAAAAGCCGGTGATGAATATGATCGGCAGCATATCGTTCCTGGCTCTGAGCTCCCTGGCAAGCTCCATGCCGTTCATACCGCCCATTTCAATATCCAGCAGAAGCAGATCACAAGAAACATCGGGATAATTGAATAGAAATTGCTCTGCTGAGTTGTATTCGTTTATCATAGTACAACCATTCCATTCAATCAGCATTTTTCTTAAGGCATTTATTTGGCTATTATCATCATCGCATATCGCTATTGTCAGCATCTATCCTCATCTCCGTTTTTGCGTGATCATTGCTCTAATTATAGCAGATGGCTTTGAAAAAGTTAATCATCATAAAAGTTTTCATCTCAGAATTGGGGATAGCTCTCGTGTGCCATCTGCCTGTTTCAGAAGCAATGAAAAAGCAGAGAACTCAAAATTCTCTGCTCCCTTAGTATTATTTATAGAATTTCATAGGAATTACCATTCAGCCTCTCATTGTTATGGAATTTCATACTTTTTTATTTCTGCTTGTGCCGACGTACATGCATCCAGTAAAGCATTACTTTTGATCTGGCTTGGAACGCTTTCTGTCAAGGAAGCGATCTCAGCGATGATTACAGCCGCCTCTTCCATTAGCAGACTTGTCTCTTCCATTACCTGATTGCTATTATTATTATAATTTTTTGAAAGTATATCTTTATTTTCCATTTAATCTCCCCTGTCCCAAATCTGGACCTTTTCTTGATAACTAAAAACTATTTCTTCAAATGCGCCAGCGACTTTCTGTATTAAACGCATAAGCTTTATCATAAATCACACTGGTAGCACTATATACTTGCTTTTAAAGCATTGATTTTTCCTCTCAGCTCAACAATATAAGAATCCAATAAAGCAATCTGGGTGTCAGCCACCAAATCAACATCGGAAAATCTTTGTATGTCAGCCTCTAATTTTTTGTCTTTCATCCTATTGATTTGAAATATGACTCCTTTCAACCGCTCCTTCATCCCATACAAAGCAAGCTTTACACCCTCACATCTTACTTTTTCCAGTTCCAGTTGACGGATTTTCTCCATAATTTCCTGCTTTTCCGATTCCTCTGCCGCCCTCTGCGCCGCTTCTTCCCCGCTGTTCAGTCCTGCCGTGATTAAATCCGCCATAACTTCACGCTCCTTTGTCTTTTATCATTCTGATGAATCTCCAATATGATCATATCTTCCGGATAATCTCTGCCCCTCTTTATTTATGCCCTTTTTCATATTCTGTCTTTATTATATTTTATATATAATAAAAGTACAATATAGAAAATTATTTTTTATAAATATAATTAACAATTTATATTTCACCAATATCATCATAGCAGTCACGTATTTCTTTGGCAAATTTCATTTTTATTAATTTTTAAATACAACTATATACATCGGTATTTAATAGAATATTCCTACTGATG
>JAIDPF010000053.1:17227-44985 GCA_029062895.1 Lachnospiraceae bacterium | reverse complement strand
CTGTTTATATGAAAAGGGACAGCGGGAATCGAATCAGGATTCCATTGCGCTGCATAAGATTGTGACATTGTATGGTGAGGCAGTGCTTGCCGTGGTATGTGACGGTATGGGAGGTATGGACGAGGGAGAGACGGCTTCCGGTTATGTAGCGGAGAGGATGAGCTGTTGGTTTTATGAAGAACTGCCGCCGCTTTTGGAGAGACGCGTGGGAATGAAAGGGATTGCGCGCTCTGTTGAAAGAAAGCTGTTTCATATGCATATCAATCTTAAGGAGTATGGAAAAAGAAAAAAGATAGTTACCGGAACGACAGTCAGTATCTTATTGGTTACGGATAAGAAGTATCTCATCTGTCATTTGGGGGATTCGGCAATCTACCGGATTGACCGAAAACGTGTCTGCTATCGTCGAATCTGTGCCTTTTCAGACGGAGATTTTGGAAGGAGGGTTAGGCGTATGACCGGAATCCATGGAGATGCGGCATCCGGACTGGAGCGGTGTATCGGTAGTGGAAAATATTATCCGCCGGACATTATGCGCGGCAGACTTAGGAAGCATATGGCATTTCTGGTCAGTAGTGACGGGTTTTGGCATCATCTAAAAGAAGAAGAGATCGGCAATACCTTTCAGGCGGAATATGTAGAAGACACCGGATGGGCGGAGAAGAGGTTAAGAGCACTGGCAGCGAAGGCAATACGGAGAGGAGAGACGGATAATATATCTGCAATTTATCTGGAGTAATAAAAAGCTGTGAGCAATGCACGGAAAAGAAAAACGAACAGAAGCAAAAGATAAAAAGATTACTGAAAACTAAAAAAGAAAGGCAGGTACGGATATGGAGGAAATTAGGATCGGAAAATATAAAGTACTCAGAAAGATTGGAGAGGGCGGAGGCGGTAGCGTTTATCTTGTGGAGGATTGCGCTTTGAAAAAAATGTATGCCTTGAAGACGGGAGGCAGAAGGGAGATAGCGGAGGAAGTGGAACGGATGAAAGCCATCACTGACCGGCGTTTCCCGTATCTGGTTGATGTCATCGATCTTGAGGAACTGCCGCCTGACTGTCCAGATTATGGGAGCGGTGAAGCGGATCGGGACCATGAAGCCTCGTCCTTTATAGGCATCATTATGGAATATGTTGAAGGTCCTACCTTAGAGGAATATATCAAGGAGCATGCTCCGTTAAGTGAGCAGGAGACAATCTCCCTTATGAAACAGCTGGCTGGGATGCTGGGATATCTTCACGCGATGCGACCTGCGGTGATCTACAGGGATCTGAAACCGTCAAATCTGATCTTGCAGCCGGACGGTACGCTTCGGGTATTGGATTTTGGCGCCGCGCTACAGGGATATGGGCGGCTATCTGCTGTATATTCTTATGGAACTTACGGCTATTGCGCGCCGGAACAGCGAAAAGGAAAGATGCTGACACCGGCCTGTGATATTTATGCCTGCGGTGTAATCATGTATTATATGTTGACAGGAATTGATCCCGCAAAACCTCCCTATGGTGTATTCGGTAAAATGAATGCCCTTACGGAAGTTTCTCTGACGGTGTCTCCCGTTTTGGAGGATGTGGTGAACGTCTGCTGTCAGGAGGAGGTATCCAAACGGTATGCGGACGGCAGTGTATTGCTGGATCGGTTAAACCGGATTTCTACCAGAAAGGAGGAACTCAAAGATAAGGCGTTGATGACGGTTTACTATCTAGTGTTATTTGCCGCCGCGGCTTATACCGGCTTTGGAATCTGTCGTTTCTGTCAGGGGAGTGCCGACCGGCTTGCGCTTTCGGTAAGTATGCTGTCATTATGTTTTGCCGCGTGGCTGATGCGCAGACTGATAGTTGAAAAACATATTCGCAGGCATTTCATCAAAAAACGGGAATGGAATTTGCTTTATACGGAAAAGAAAACCATAGGACTGTGGATGTTTGTCATGGTTATCTTTCTGGCATCCGGATGTATCAAGAAGGAAGTGCCGGAGCGGCTGCCTGTTTATCTGACGGATCAGCATGGGCGGAATATTCTGATCCGGGATGGATGTGAATATTTTGCGGATGGGGATGTCCATTTTTGTCTCCCTACAGAAGAAAATGGATATTATGAAATTTATTTTTATAAAATGAATGCGCTTCATGGAATTGAGAAAGAGCAGATATTTTGGATCAGGTAAGCTGTCGGAGGGTATATCTTGTGGATTTTATTCGGATAAAAACATCATATTGATATTTTCTATGGTATTTGAAGTATAAATATGATAAAGTATAGATAGTCTGTTATTGTTTCATAATACATAATGTCAGGTAAGGACAAAACAAAACGAAAAAGAAAACAGAGATAAAACAAAACAGAAAAGAATGTAAATAACAAAACAGAGAAGAAAAATATAGCAGAGAAGAAAAATAAAGCAAAGAACAAAGTGTAAAACAGGAGGAACGTAAGGAAATGAAAGTTGCGGTAGTCGGAACAGGGTATGTGGGCCTGGTAACAGGAACATGTTTCGCCAATATGGGCAATAAAGTTTGGTGTGTTGATGTGGATGAGAATAAGATTGAGAACCTGAAAAACGGTATCATCCCCATCTATGAACCGGGATTATCGGAGATGGTTCTGGAGAATTATCATTCAAATAATTTACATTTTACGACGCAGATCAGGGAGGCACTTGAAATATGTAATATCTGTTTTATTGCGGTCGGTACACCGATGGGAGAGGACGGAAGCGCGGATCTTCAATATGTATTGAGCGTGGCGGAAAGCATCGGAAAATATATGACGCATCATATGTATGTGATTGATAAGTCCACGGTACCCGTGGGTACAGCAGGGAAGGTAAGGGATAAGATTCAGGAGGAGCTGGATCGACGGGGCAGCGATCTGACGTTTGATGTCATCTCCAATCCGGAGTTTTTAAAAGAGGGCAGCGCGATCGCTGACTGCATGAAACCGGACCGGATTGTTATTGGCGTGGATAATAAAGATGCGGAAGAGACGATGCGTGAGCTTTATAAACCTTATCTGATGAATACGGATAACTTTATCTTCATGGATATTGCCAGTGCGGAAATGACAAAATATGCAGCCAATTCCATGCTTGCAACAAAGATTTCTTTTATGAATGAGATTTCCAATATCTGTGAGCGTGTCGGAGCGGATGTCAATATGGTTCGGCAGGGGATCGGTAGCGATAAGCGCATTGGATATTCCTTTATCTTCCCCGGCTGCGGATATGGTGGAAGCTGTTTCCCTAAGGATGTGAAAGCGCTTGTCAAGACAGCGGAAGAGTTTGGATATTCGGCAAAGCTTCTACAGTCCGTTGAGGAAGTGAACAATGCCCAGAAGCATGTGCTGGTTGAGAAGATTATGGAACGTTTCGGAGCGGATCTTTTCGGGAAAACGATTGCAGTGTGGGGACTTGCTTTTAAGCCGGATACAGATGATATGCGGGAATCCGCTGCAATCACCATTATTACGGAACTGACGAAGGCAGGCGCCGACATACGTGCCTATGATCCGAAGGCTATGGAAGAAGCGCAGAAATGTTATTTAAAGGGCAATGATAAGATCGTTTACTGTGGGAATAAATATGAGGCGTTGGAGGGGGCGGATGCGCTTGTGCTGGTGACGGAATGGAAAGAGTTCAGGAGTCCGGATTTTTATGAGATTGGGAAGTTATTGAAAACGCCGGTTATCTTTGACGGCAGAAATCAGTATAGTGCGAAACATGTGAAGAAGTACGGGTTAGATTATTATCAGATTGGGGTGAGGCCATCCCGTGTGAGTGAATGATCTGAAGAAGATGTTTATAGAAACTATTTTCTGTCATGTCATGGCAGGATATGATTGGGAGATTCGAGGAAAGGATACGGATGAATATGCACCATGATACAACAAAAATAGTCAAAATCGGAGACCGGGTGATCGGCGGCGGACATCCGATCCTGATTCAATCTATGACCAATACGCCCACAGAGGATGTGGCGGCAACAGTGGAGCAGATCCATAAACTGGAAGCGGCAGGCTGTGAGATTATCCGCTGTACCGTGCCGAATGAAGAAGCAGCGAAGGCGATTGCAGAGATTAAAAAGGAGATACATATACCGCTGGTGGCTGATATTCATTTTGATTATCGTATGGCGATCAAGGCGATGGAATATGGGGCGGATAAGATTCGTATCAATCCCGGAAATATCGGCGGGGAGGAAAAGCTTCGTGCGGTGGTTGCCGTGGCAAAGGAAAAAAATATCCCGATTAGAGTAGGCGTTAACAGCGGTTCCTTGGAAAAGGAACTGGTGGAGAAATATCATGGCGTGACTGCAGAAGGAATCGTAGAAAGCGCTCTTGATAAAGTCAGGATGATTGAGGCGGCAGATTATGATAATCTTGTCATCAGCATCAAATCTTCCGATGTGATGATGTGTGTCAAAGCTCACGAATTGATTGCCCAAAAGACGGCATATCCGCTTCATGTGGGAATCACGGAGGCAGGAACATTGACAAGGGGCAACATTAAGTCCGCCGTTGGTCTGGGGATCATCCTGCATCAGGGAATCGGTGATACGATCCGAGTATCGTTGACGGGGGATCCGGTGGAAGAGGTCAAGTCGGCAAAGATGATCCTGCGTACATTAGGGCTCCGCAAGGGCGGTATCGAGGTAGTTAGCTGTCCGACCTGCGGACGTACCAAGATCGATTTGATCGGACTTGCCAATCAGGTAGAGACGATGGTTGAAGAGTTTCCTTTGGACATCAAAGTAGCCGTAATGGGCTGTGTAGTCAATGGACCGGGAGAGGCAAAGGAAGCGGATATCGGGATTGCCGGCGGACAGGGAGAAGGACTTCTGATCAAGCATGGAGAGATCATAAAAAAGGTGCCGGAGAATCAACTGCTGGAAACACTGCGCTATGAATTGGAACACTGGAAACAGTGAGTCTGTTGTTTAGGTAAGATATGAAACACGGAAAACGGTAAGCCTGCCGGGAGTGCATAAAAGAATGAACCGTGGGTTATGGGAAAGGCATGATGACTGATATGCAGAAATTCAGCGATACATTTGGCAATTTAAAGATAAAACCGGAATTAAATGCGATCTTTGCTGATATGGATGTAGAGCGTGTCCTATTGAATAAAGGGCAGCGTCTGATTAAGATCTATATGAGACTGTATCGTTTAATTCCCAAAGCGGAGATTTACGCGCTGGAAAAACAGCTGCGGAAATATCTTTCTCCGAATGGAGAAAATGAAGTAAAGATCTGTGAAGTTTACGAATTGTCCGAACAGTATACGGCGGCATATATTTTAGAACATTATTATGAAAGCATGTTGTTGGAATTGAAACAGGCGAATAATGTTTTATATACGCTTTTTTTGCATGCGGATCCCAAGATGGCAGAAGACGGCGTGTTAAACCTGTCTTTTCCCAATACAATTGTCGGAAAAAATAAAGAGCCAGAGATGCAGGAGTATCTTGCGCTTGTTTTTAACAGACGTTTTCACTTTGATATACAGGCGGATATCCGATATGTGGAGCCGAAAGAGAGCGATCACCGCAGAGAACTTGAGATGCGTGCGGAACGTATGGTTGATGAGATCACTAAACATACTGCGGGACAGACAGATGCGATGGCGGCGGAAGATTTGTCCGAAGCGAAAGAAACAAAAGTTGTTCAAGAGGTTAACAATCCAAAGGTGGCAGTGCCTCCGAAAGATACTGTGAAGCCGCAGAATAAAACGGAGAAGGGCGGTTGGAAGGAGAAAAATTATAAATTTGTCGGTCGGAAAGAAAATGAAAGAGGACTGATACGTTCCACACATCCCGACGTGATTTATCGTAAGGATTTTGAGGGAGAACCGTCCCCTCTGGATGATGTTTTTGACGAGGGAAGCGACAGTGTTGTTGCTGGTGAAGTTCTGATGGTGGATGAACGCGTTACTAAGACGGGCAAGCATATCATCAGGGTCGATATTTCAGATTACAGGGATTCGCTCAGTATCAAGCTGTTTTTAAATGAAGATATGGCGGGGGAATTCTTAAAGCTGATTAAACCCGGTGATTTTATTAAAGCAAAGGGGATCGTCAGTCTGGATAAATTTGATAAAGAGTTGGTGATGACATCCGTCATGGGCATCATGAAGACAATGGATATCCGAAAGAAACGGGAAGATCTTTCTACAAGGAAGCGTGTGGAACTTCATTGTCATACAAAGATGAGTGATATGGACGCCGTGTCTGATGTGGGAGATATCTTAAAGCAGGCCAAGCGGTTTGGGCATACCGCGATGGCAGTGACGGATCATGGTAATGTGCAGGCATTTCCCACTGCCAACCACACCTTTAAATCGGATGATCCATTTAAGATCATTTATGGTGTGGAGGCATATCTTGTTGATGATCTGCAGGAGATCGTGACGAACGGAAAGAACCAGAGTTTAAGTGAATCTTATGTCGTATTTGATATTGAGACAACAGGATTTGCGAAAACAAAGAATAAGGTGATTGAGATCGGTGCCGTAAAGATTGAGAATGGCGGGATCACGGAGCGCTTTTCGGAGTTTGTGAATCCTAAGGAACCGATTCCTTTTGAAATCGAGCAGCTGACCGGTATTAATGACAGTATGGTGATGGATGCACCGGAGATTACGGAAATTTTGCCAAGATTTCTTGAGTTTTGTGAAGGATGTATTCTGGTGGCGCACAATGCCCAGTTTGATATGGGATTTATCACTTATAATGCGGCGCAGCAGGGATTAAAGGCAGATTTTACATATATTGATACGGTAGGGATTTCCAGAGCGTTTTATCCCGCGCAGGCAAAGCATACGCTGGATGCGGTGGCTAAGACGATGGAGGTCAGTCTGGAGAATCACCATCGCGCCGTGGATGATGCGGAGGCGACAGCACAGATTTTTGTACGTTTTCTTCCCATGCTGGCGGAAAAAGGAGTTACCAATATGGAGGAGCTCAATGCCTTCGGCATACTGGATAAGGAGGCGATTAAGAGGCTCCATTATTATCATGCTATCATACTGGCGAAAAATGAGATTGGCAGACGCAGCTTGTATAAGCTGGTGTCCTGCTCCAATCTGGATTATTTCAAACAACGGCCGAGGATCCCGAAAAGCAAGATTCTGGAGTACCGGGAGGGACTGATCTTAGGAAGCGCCTGTGAGCGTGGAGAGCTGTATCAGGCCATCGTCAGGGAGCAGGATGAGGCACAGATTGCGAAGATTGTTTCTTTTTATGATTATCTTGAGATCCAGCCTATTACAAACAATCTGTTTCAGATTGCGGATGAGAAGAACTATCCCGGTATACAGAGCAGAGAGGATCTGATGAATATTAACCGTCGGATTGTTAAGCTGGGAGAGGACTATCACAAACCGGTCTGTGCGACTTGTGACGTACACTTTTTGAATCCGGAGGACGGGATCTACCGTAAGATTATCCTTGCCGGAAAGGGATTTACGGACACGGACAGTCAGCCGGATCTATATTATAGAACGACAGAAGAAATGCTGGAGGAATTTGCTTATCTGGGAATGGATAAGGCGGAAGAGGTCGTTATCACGAATACCAATATGATCGCAGATATGTGTGAGAAAATCACCCCCGTGCGTCCTGATAAATGTCCGCCGGTCATCGAAGACAGCGATAAGACGCTTCGGAGGATCTGTTATGATAAGGCGCATGAGATGTACGGTCCGGATCTTCCTAAGATCGTGGAAGACCGTCTGGAAAAGGAACTGACCTCTATCATTGGCAATGGCTTCGCCGTGATGTATATCATTGCGCAGAAGCTGGTGTGGAAATCAGTGGAGGACGGATTCTTAGTAGGGTCCAGGGGTTCCGTAGGGTCTTCCTTTGTAGCGACGATGGCGGGGATCACGGAAGTAAATCCATTGTCACCGCATTATTATTGTACCAACTGCTATTATACGGATTTTGATTCTGAGGAGGTGAAGGCATATGCCGGCACCGCCGGATGCGATATGCCGGATAAAATCTGTCCCAAGTGTGGGGAAAAGCTTAAGAAAGATGGATTTGATATTCCCTTTGAGACCTTTTTGGGATTTAAGGGGGATAAGGAACCGGATATCGATCTGAACTTTTCCAGTGAGTATCAGTCCAAAGCCCATAAATATACGGAGGTGATCTTTGGCTATGGGCAGACGTTCCGCGCAGGGACCATTGGTACGCTGGCGGATAAGACAGCGTATGGTTATGTCAGAAAATATTATAATGAGAGAAATATAGTAAAGCGTAACGCTGAGATCAACCGTATCACACTTGGTTGTGTCGGCATCCGCCGGACGACGGGACAGCATCCGGGCGGTATCGTTGTGCTTCCGGTAGGGGAGGATATCTCTTCTTTTACTCCGATACAGCACCCGGCAGATAAGGATATCGATATTATTACGACGCATCACGATTATCATTCCATTGACCATAACCTGTTAAAACTGGATATCTTAGGACATGATGATCCCACCATGATCCGTATGCTGCAGGATCTGACAGGGATTGATCCGCTGCAGATCCCGTTGGACGATCCTGAGGTAATGACTCTGTTTCAGACGACGAAAGCATTGGGCGTGGAACCGGCAGACATCTGCGGATGTAAATTGGGATCGCTTGGCATACCGGAGTTTGGTACAGATTTTGCCATGCAGATGTTGATTGACGCAAAGCCACAGTCATTTTCTGATCTGGTCAGGATCTCCGGACTGTCGCATGGTACGGATGTCTGGCTTGGCAATGCACAGACGCTGATTCAGGAAGGGAAAGCGACGATTTCCACAGCCATCTGTACCCGTGATGATATTATGACCTACCTGATCAAAATGGGCGTAGAAAGTTCCTTGGCATTTTCGATTATGGAGAGTGTGCGGAAGGGAAAAGGATTAAAGCCGGAAATGGAAGAAGCGATGGTGGCTAACAATGTCCCTGACTGGTATATATGGTCATGTAAGAAGATCAAATATATGTTTCCGAAGGCGCATGCGGCTGCCTATGTTATGATGGCATGGAGAATCGCTTATTGTAAGATCAATTATCCCATCGCTTATTATTGTGCTTTTTATTCCAAGCGCGCCAAGGCATTTTCCTATGAGATCATGTGTATGGGAAAAGACGTGCTGGAGCGGCATATGCGGGAGTATGAGCGAAAGAACAGGGGCGAGGCCCAGGACAGTGGCAGTCAGGAGGCGGGAAGTCCGGAGAAAGAAAGTGGCGAGGTGCAGGAGGCTGTAAAGAATAAGGATCAGGAGTTGACCAATAAGGATAAACTGCAGTATGGCGATATGCGCATTGTACAGGAGATGTATGCAAGAGGAATCGATTTTATGCCGATTGATATCTATCGTGCCAAAGCAAGAGATTTCCAGATCATAGACGGAAAGATCATGCCGTCGTTTTCCGCGATTGAAGGTATGGGAGAAACAGCGGCGGAACTTTTGGAAGATGCTGCCAAGGAAGGGCAATTTTTCAGTAAGGATGATATGAAGGCCCGTGCCAAACTTTCCAATACGATTATCGAAACATTGACCAGACTGGGACTGTTAGAGGGCATGCCCCAGAGTAACCAGCTCAGTATCTTTGATTTTGTGTGAATTAAAAAACGTAAAAAATTGATAAAAATGCTTGCATTTTTTCTTTATATGTAATAGAATAATCAAGGACTTGTTTTTCGGGTATAAGTTAGTCAAAATGGCTTGTTGGTCAAGCGGTTAAGACGCCGCCCTCTCACGGCGGAAACAGGGGTTCGATTCCCCTACAAGCTGCTAAGAAGAACAGCCCAACCCTTAAAGACGTTGAGATTGTAGGATTTCAATGTCTTTTTTATTTTCACCATCTGTGTTCTTTTCATTTTTGGGTTTTAATGTTATAATATACGCGAAAGCAATGATGCAGTGAATAGGGCGAAGCCCGCGAGCGAGATGGAGCAAAGCGGAATCGAGCTTGGCACTGCGGATATGATTACAGGAGCGAGCATAGGGCGAAGCCCGTGAATGAAGGAGATCTTATGGCAGTTCAAAATAGCAAAGAGATTCTTATGGAAAGAGCAAGCGAAGAACATGAGATCAGGGATATGATCGCTATGATCGACAGTATGATGGAAGGCGGTGTCAGCCGGCTGAAAGTAAAGGTTACGGAAGAATTGGATGCAGGAGAAAGAAGGCGGCAGTATCATCATGGAAGATGCGATATAGGAAGTCCATGGGCGTGCGGAACGCCCTTTGATGTACTGGATATGGGTGAAAAGGACTAATTATATGGAGAAAATTCTAAAACTTGGCATGCATGTGGAAATGATCAAAACGGGTCTTACACTGGATGCACTGGAAAATATGGATAAAAAGTTTATCAGTTCCCTGCATGAGATAGTAAGCGATGACACGCTTATACTTACGAACCCTACCATCAGGACAAGGCTGGTTCCCCTCCATAAAGGTGAACGTTACGACGGATATTTTTTCCTGAGGGATAAAATATATATGGCAGGATTTGTTGTTGAGAAGGCGTTTGCTGAGGGGAATGTCCGTGTGGTGCAGGTGCGTCTTACTAGCGATCTGAAGAAATATGAGCGGCGGCAGTTTTTCCGTTTTGAGACAACTATGGATATCCGTTATCTTTTATTGACTGCGGAGAATACGGCTGAATTTAAAGAAGCCGTGAAGAAAAACAATCTTTTGCAGATGCAGGGGTTTAAAGTCGGTACAACGCTGGATATCAGCGGCGGCGGGATAAGGTTTTATTCAAAAGAGCTTCTTCCGGAAGGCGGTATGGCGATCATTCATATGGGGGTGGAGGTAGAAGGTCAGCAGAAAAACCATACTTTTTTGGGAAAAGTACTGTATTCCGAGCGCCACAGGGATAATCGTAATATCTATATCCACCGTATACAGTTCGTTGACTATAAGCAGGATGTCAGAGAAGAACTGGTGCAATATATCTTTAAATGTCAGCGTGACCGTTTAAAAAAGCAAAATTCCTTAAATTAAGCTTGCAAAATAGTACAAATGGTGGTAGTCTGTAATATAAGTACAAATGTGCTTAAATTATACTTTTTTGGAGGAAAAAAATGAACAAATCAGAATTAGTTGAAGCTATGGCAAAACAGACTGGTATGTCAAAGAAGGATACAGAGGCTGGATTAAATGCTTTCTGCGATGTAGTTAAGAAGGAACTTTCCAGCAAGAAGGGTGACAAGAAAGTTCAGCTTGTTGGCTTCGGTACATTCGAGATTTCCCAGAGAAAAGCAAGACAGGGACGCAATCCTATGACAGGCGAGAGCATCAAGATCAAAGCATCTAAGTCTCCGAAATTCAAACCAGGCAAGGCATTGAAGGATGCGGTTAATAAGAAGAAAAAGAAATAATACTGACAGGTGATTACTTTGAAAGCTGTCATGACGAGCTGTCATGACAGCTTTTTTGTCAGAATAATTATTTAAAAAAAATAAAAAATGTACTTGAATTTAATGGAAAAAAGCGGATATAATTAGTATAAGGAGAAAAAAGCGGGATTTTTCATCAAAGTATAAATTGCAGTAAAGCTGCGACATAAAATCTTAAAATTAATCAGAAAGGAGCTGGGTTGCGGTGGCAAAGTACAAGATTGGTGATTATGTTTTATATGGGTTTTCAGGAGCCTGCCAGGTGGTTGAGATAGGGCCGTTGTCGTTTGGGGGACCAGATAAGTTATACTATTCTTTGAAGCCGGTCTATGATTCCCGTAGTACGATCTATGTTCCTTTGAATAAAGAGGATGAAATCGTCCGCAAGGTGATCACAAAACCGGAGGCAGAGGAGGTCTTGGAAAAGATCACACAATGCCAGCCAGATAATATGACTTTTGAACGGGATGCTTGCGAGGAAGTTTTAAAATCAGGGGATAATGTTGAAGTCTCCCGAGTAATCAAACAGCTTAGGAATCTGAGAAAAGAGAACCGTAAAAGTCATAAGGGTTTGAATATTTCAGAGGAACGTATTCTCCGTGACGCGGAGCGGATCTTTTTTAGCGAGATCGCGACGGCATTTGAGATGACAATGGAAGATACGATGGCGGAGTTCAGTGCGAGACTGGATGATTAGGGTTGATTTTCTACGATAATAAATGTATAATGATTTCATAAATCCCAAGGGGATAAAATCCCTTTGGGATTTTGAGTTAGTGCTTTATATATTTTTTAGGGGAATAAACATGTCAGATCAAAAATTAAGAATGCAGGAATTGATCAAACTGCTCAATCAAGCATCGGAAGCATATTATGCGCGAGATGAAGAGATCATGTCCAATTATGAATACGATGCGCTTTATGATGAATTGGAGCGTCTGGAAGAAGAGACAGGGACAGTCCTTTCTGATAGTCCGACCACTAAAGTCGGTTATGAGGCGGTGGATGATCTTCCTAAGGAGACACATGAAAAGCCGATGCTCTCTTTGGGAAAAACAAAAGACAGAGAGGAGCTGAAAGCGTGGTTAAAGGACAGGGAGGGTATCCTTTCGTGGAAACTGGACGGTTTGACGATCGTATTGACCTATCAGAACGGCGAACTGGTCAAGGGCGTTACCAGAGGCAATGGTGAAGTCGGAGAGGTCGTCACCAATAATGTAAAAGTATTTAAAAATGTGCCGCTGAAGATTCCTTATCAGGGAGAACTGATCATCCGGGGGGAAGCGGTGATTACCTATTCGGATTTTGAGACGATAAACCAAAAGATTACAGATGCGGACGCGCGTTATAAGAATCCCAGAAACCTCTGCAGTGGTTCTGTCAGACAGCTGAATAACGAGATTACAGCGGGGCGGAATGTCAGATTGTATGCATTTTCTCTGGTAAAGGCCGAGGGTGTAGATTTTGCCAATTCCTTTGAACGGCAGTTTGAGTTTTTGAAGGAACAGGGTTTTTCCGTTGTGGAACATAAAAGGGTGAATGCTGAAACGATTCTGGACGCGGTCGCATGGTTTGAAAGTCAGATCGATCATAATGATATTCCGTCGGACGGACTGGTGCTTTCCATGGAAGATATCGCTTATGGAGAATCTCTTGGAAGGACAGCGAAATTTCCGAGAAATGCCATTGCGTTTAAATGGGCAGATGAGATTCGTGAGACAACATTATTAAAAATCGAATGGAGTCCATCTAGAACAGGGCTGATCAATCCGGTGGCGGTTTTTGAACCGGTTGAGTTGGAAGGCACGACAGTATCCCGGGCAAGCGTCCACAATGTCAGTATCATGAAAGAGTTAGAACTGGGCATCGGGGATCGGGTCACGGTGTATAAAGCCAATATGATCATTCCGCAGATTGCGGAGAATCTGACGAAGTCCGGCGATATGCCGATTCCCGAAATATGTCCGGTATGCGGCGGCAGGACGGAAGTAAAGCAGATGAATGATACGGAGTCCCTGTATTGTGTCAATCCTGACTGTGAGGCAAAGAAGATTAAATCTTTCAGCCATTTTGTCAGCAGGGATGCCATGAATATTGACGGGCTTTCTGAGGCTACTCTGGAAAAGATCATCGGTCTTGGATTGATTCATGAATATGCCGATATCTATAAGCTTTCCCGACATAAAGATGTAATCGTGGAGATGGAGGGATTTGGTGAAAAGTCTTATCAGAATCTTATGGAAAGCATCGATCGAACTAGAGAGACTACGATCCCACGTCTGTTAAACGCGTTGGGAATTCCGGGCATTGGTCTTGCTAATGCCAAGATGATCGCACGAGAATGGGATTATGATATTGAGACGATCCGGCAGGTGTCGGAGGAGGAACTGAGCGGAGTGGATGGGATCGGAGAGATACTGGCGCGCTCTTTCTGCGAATATATGAGAGATCCTGTAAAGAAAGAGAGACTGGATCATCTGCTGGCGGAACTTCATATGAGTAAGCCGGAGACTACGGAGGAGGAACAGACGCTTACCGGCAAGACCTTTGTCATTACCGGCGATCTGGAGCATTATACCAATCGAAATGAATTAAAGGAGATCATAGAATCCAAGGGCGGCAAGGTGACAGGCAGCGTAACGTCCAAAACGACCTGCCTGATCAACAATGATATCATGTCAACCTCCGGTAAGAATAAGAAAGCGAAGGAACTGGGGATTCCGATCATTTCCGAGGAGGAATTTCAAAATACGTATTTGGGGTAAGATGGATATTGGGGTATCGAAATTGTCAGCCTGATATAAAAAATTAAGGATAAGGAAGTGGAAAAAATATGCCGATCAAAACGCAAAGTGATCTTCCTGCAAAGGAGCAGCTTGAAAATGAAAATATATTCGTTATGGATGAAAACAGGGCGATGCATCAGGACATCCGTCCGCTACAGGTATGTATCCTGAACCTAATGCCGAAGAAGCAGGATACGGAACTGCAGCTTCTTAGGGTATTGTCCAATACGCCGTTGCAGGTTGACGTAACCTTTTTAATGGTCAAGAGCCATATTCCCATGAACACTTCAGTGAATCATCTGAACCGCTTTTATACGGTCTTTGATGAGTTGAAGGAGAAACGCTTTGATGGGATGATCATTACCGGCGCGCCGGTGGAACAGATGGCGTTTGAAGAAGTGGATTATTGGGAAGAACTCTGTGAGATTATGGACTGGACAAAGACGCATGTCACCTCCACGTTACATATTTGTTGGGGAGCGCAGGCGGGATTATATCATCATTTTGGCATCAATAAGATCGCCTTGCCGGAGAAGCTTTTCGGTATTTATCTGCATCAGGTAAAAAATCGTAAGATTCCTCTGGTGCGCGGCTTTGACGATCTGTTTTACGCGCCCCACAGCCGCCATACGACGGTCTCCAAAGAGGAGATTTATGGCTGTTCGGAACTGATTGTGCTTGCGGAATCCAAAGAAGCGGGGATCTTCCTGTGTATGTCGGAGGATGGGAAACAAATTTATATGATGGGACATCCAGAATATGACCGGTATACTCTAGATCAGGAATATAAGCGGGATGTTGCGAAGAACCTGCCGATTCATCTTCCGTTGAATTATTATCCGGATGACGATCCGGAAAAAAAGCCATATCTGCAATGGCGCTCTCATAGTAGTAGCCTTTACTCCAACTGGCTAAACTACTACGTATATCAGGTGACCCCGTATCATTTATAGAAAATGCTATAATCTAATAGAAAAAGTGTAGAATAAAATAGACATTGCAGCATTATCTGTGATAGAATATAGTTGAAGTTTACTATGAAAGAAAAGGATGTTTGACTATGTTTCAAAATCAATTTCAAATTATAATACAGAGCAGTTCTCTTGAGATTGAAAAGGCGGTAAATACGATAGACCTGCCGGAGGATAGCGGGGTTGTATTTACAACGGTTGATGATTATCAAAAGGTCTGGAATGAAAATATGATTGATATCGCGGTAATTATTGACGGGAAAACGGATAATCTGCCGAAAATTCCAAGGGAAAAAGGTCTGGTTGTTTATCTGCTTTCTGTGGATGAGATGGCTGCCGTGAAACAGGAACAGCTTGCAAGGGCGGATATGCTTTGGGTGATGCCCCAAGAACGATATCAGAAAGACCTTCTGACGATTTATTATAAAAAACTGCTTTTGTTTATGAAGAATGTAGCAGACAACCGTAAGCAGAAGATCTGCTTTAACACTCTGATCGACAGCCTGCCGGATTTGATCTGGTTTAAAGATCGGAAGGGCGCACATCTGATTGTGAATGATGGATTCTGTAGCGTTGTGGAAAAGTCGAAAGAGCAGATCTACAAAAAGGGGCATTATTACATATGGGATATTCCGAAGGAAGAGTATGAACAGGGAGATTATGTCTGTTTGGAATCTGAGGATATCGTTATGGAAGCGCGAAAGACATGTCTGTTTGATGAGAATGTGAAGACCAAGGGCGGAATGCGCCTGTTTAAAACCTATAAATCGCCATTGATTGATGAGAATGATGAAATCTTTGGAACCTGCGGGTTTGCTCATGATGTTACAGAACTGCAGAATATCAGTAAAGAGCTGTCCATCGTTTTGAATAGCCTTCCTTTTGCAGTCGTAATAGAAGATCCAAAGGGAATGGCGATCAGCGTCAATCCGGAATTTTTAAGATATTTCCCGCATGAGCAACTTGGAGAAGGACAGTCATTTGCTGATTGGAAGCAGAAACTGCTTGAGGAAAAATCTGTTAAGAATGGAGAAAATATAGAAATCGAACTAGATGATAAGGGAGATAAGATCGTGTTGATGTACCGTGAGGCTCCGGTCATTGACATATTTGGAGAAGTGCTTGGAAAGATCGATATCTTTCGGGATATTACGATTGAAAAGAAATTCGGAGAGCAGACGCTTTACGCGGCTACTACCGATTTCCTGACGGGACTGAATAATCGAAGAAGTTTGTTCCGTCATCTGGATGAAAAGATATCCTGCCGACAGATGACGGTGATTACGCTTGATCTTGATAATTTCAAGCTGGTAAATGATATGTTTGGTCATAAAGAAGGTGACAGAGCGCTGGTAGAAACATCAAGGTTGTTAAAGGAATGTTTTCCAGAAGATTTTATCGCAAGACTTGGCGGTGATGAGTTTATCGTCATACAGAGTCGGTTGATTACAGAGGATGAACTGAGGAAGGAAGTCAATCATATGATGGAGACGATGCACGCGTATTATAACTCTGATGAAAAATTCAGCAGGATGACAGTTAGTGCAGGCGCGGCATTTTCTGTTATTGATGAAGGGCAGAATCATGAAATCGAAAATCTGATGCAGCGCAGCGATAAGGCGTTGTACACAGCAAAGGAATCCGGTAAGGCAAAGTACGTGTTTTTGGAATAAATTTTTCACACGCAGATTGTGGAAAGGCATGGTTATCTATGAATCTTCATGACAATTTATATCGTCCGGCGCTAAATTATATTAAAAAAGAACGTTTTACCGGAAGCGATACGGGAATGCGATTTCTGTTTGAAAAGAAAAAATATGAAGAAGACGGCAGGGAAGTGATTTTTACCTGTGTCTGGCCGGAACCATTTGCCTTTGATCATACGGAGGAAGAGAGAAAGGAATATCAGGAATTTCCATTGACAGAAGAAGGACTACATGAGGCAGTGGCATGGGTAGAAAGTAAGCATGGAGATTTTCAATAACAGATATAAGGTATGGAGTGGTTTAGTGTATGAAGAAACCCAATGAAGATAAACTTGATGAGATTATCAGGAATAACAACTTAAAGGCGAATCTTATCAAATGGTGGAACGTAAATATGAAGATTCCAGATCAGCAGGATGATGAAGGAGATGCGGCTTCGGCGTCAGTTGATGATGGAGACGCATTTTCGGAAAATAATACTGTTTTATATGAATCGATTTTGAAAGATAATAGCCGTGATGAGGATCCTTTTGAAAAAGCTATGAAGCAGGTGCAGGAAGAAGAGGTTCAGAGTCTGGAAGAGGCAAATAAGGTTTATGAGCGTCTGCTGCAAGAGGCACAAATGGAGGAGGAAAAAAAGTGGCAGGAGATCGAAGAGATCAAGCGGAATGCAGAGACCACGGAGACCTAAAGGAAATGACACGATATCGGAACTCCTGGTCTGCTGCTCCGTTTATTTTTTTATAAGTTTTTGTATGCTGTTGAGAGCATTAGTTTAATTCGGTTTAACTGGTTGACTTCACTTGCACCGGGATCGTAGTCGATCGCGACGATATTTGACTTCGGATACCGTTTTCTAAGCGCTTTAATGACGCCCTTGCCAACAACATGATTTGGCAGGCAGGCAAAAGGCTGTGTGCATACGATATTGGCGGTGCCATTGTGGATCAGTTCTAGCATTTCCCCGGTAAGGAACCAGCCTTCACCGGTCTGGTTGCCGATATCCACGATTTCACTGGCATATTTTACAAGATCATAAATATCTGCGGGCGGATCAAAGTGTCTGCTCTTTTTTAATGCCTTGGCAGAGGCGGAACGGACAAAATTCATGCCGGTGATGCCGAGCCTGCACATCCTTGCCGCTTTTTTGCTGGTGCCAAGATGCTCCGCCTTATAGATCTGGTTATAGAAACAGTAGAACATAAAGTCTAAAAGGTCAGGAACGACAGCTTCCGCGCCTTCATGTTCCAAAAGCTCTACCAGATAGTTATTTGCCGCGGGTGCAAATTTTACAAGAATCTCGCCCACGATGCCGACACGTGGTTTTTTCATATCTTCATGAATTGGTATTGCGTCAAATTCACTTATCATTTCTCGGCAGATCTTCCGATAACGGAAGAAAGAGGGATGCTTTGAGGTAATGAAATCATTACAGATCGCAAGCCATTTCTGATGTACTTCCTCGGTACTGCCGGGAGTGATTTCATAAGGGCGCATGCGGTAAACGCATCTCATAAAGATATCTCCGAACAGCGCCGCATATAATAAACGAATGATGAGCTTCAAGTCCAGTTTAAAACCGGGATTGACTTCAATGCCCCCAAGGTTTAAGGAGATCACCGGTATATGTGGATATCCGGCCTTTTCCAAGGCACGGCGGATGAACCCGACATAGTTGGTCGCACGGCATCCTCCGCCGGTCTGTGTCATCATGACAGCTAAATGATCGGTGTCATATTCGCCGGAAAGAATTGCTTCCATGATCTGCCCGACAACGCACAGAGATGGATAGCAGGCGTCGTTATTGACATATTTTAATCCCACGTCTACGGAATGACGATTGTCGTTGGTCAGCACCTTAAAATTGTATCCACAGGAAGCAAACGCCTTCTCCAGCATATCAAAATGGATCGGCGACATCTGCGGACAGATGATTGTATAGTTTTTACGCATTTCCTCGGTAAAGAGGACGCGTTCGATATTGGCAGGGCGGATGGTGCGTTTGGTGCATTTCCGATCCCTGACTTCGATTGCGGCCAGTAAGGAGCGGATACGAATCCTTGCCGCGCCCAGATTATTGACCTCGTCAATCTTAAGGCAGGTATAGATCTTATCGGAACCACTTAAAATATCATTTACCTGATCGGTTGTAACGGCATCTAAGCCACAGCCGAATGAATTGAGCTGGATCAGATCCAGATCGTCTCTGGTTTTTACATAGCTTGCCGCACAGTAGAGGCGGGAGTGGTACATCCACTGGTCAGATACGATCAATGGGCGTTCCGGTTTTGACAGATGGGAGATAGAATCCTCTGTCAGTACAGCGATATCAAAAGAAGTGATTAGTTCCGGAATCCCATGGTTAATCTCAGGATCAATATGGTAAGGACGCCCGGCGAGAACGATACCGCGTTTCTTATTTTTGGTCAGATATTCCAGAACTTCTTCGCCCTTATGCTGGATATCCCGATGCGCCTTTTCCTGTTCCGCCCATGCTTTTTCCACAGCGGCAGTCACCAGCTTTGCCGGAATTTCGGAAAACTCCTCGATCAGAACCGGTGTTATGGTCTCCGGACTCAAAAAGGACATAAACGGATTGCGGAAGCGGACTTCCCCGCGGCCGATCTCTTCAATATTATTTTTGATATTCTCCGAATAGGAGGTAACGATCGGGCAGTTATAGTGATTATTGGCGTCCGGTGTTTCATTGCGTTCATAGAATAGCGCCGGATAGAAGATAAAGTCCGGGTTTTGGTTGATCAGCCATTGTACATGACCATGCGCCAGCTTGGCAGGATAGCATTCCGATTCGCTGGGAATGGATTCGATACCAAGCTCATAGATTTTACGGTTCGAGAGTGGAGAGAGAACGACCTCATATTCCAGTTCATTGAAGAAAGTGAACCAGAACGGATAGTTCTCATACATATTCAGCACTCTTGGAATACCGACGCGTCCGCGTACCGCTTTGTCGGCAGGGAGCGGTTCATAGTCAAAGATTCTTTTTAGTTTGTATTCAAAAAGATTTGGTATATTATTTTCATTTTTCTGTTTGCCAAGACCGCGTTCACAGCGGTTGCCTGAGATATACTGGCGTCCGCCTGAGAATTTATTGATGGTCAGACGGCAGTTGTTGGTACAGCCCCGGCATTTCGCCATGGAGGTCGAAAACTGTAGCTCGTTAATCTGTTTGAAAGAGAGCATGGTCGTCTGTTCATCAGCACGGTAATTCTCGCGGGCGATCAGTGCTGCACCGAAAGCGCCCATGATCCCGGCGATGTCGGGACGAATGGCTTCACAATTCGCAATCTTCTCAAAGCTTCGAAGAACGGCGTCATTATAGAACGTACCGCCCTGTACGACGATACGCTTTCCGAGTTCTGAAGCGTCAGATACCTTGATTACTTTAAATAATGCATTTTTAATTACAGAATAGGCAAGACCCGCAGAGATATCGGATACGGCAGCGCCTTCCTTTTGCGCCTGCTTTACCTTGGAATTCATAAATACGGTACATCTGGTTCCAAGATCGATGGGATGCTCTGCAAATAAGGCCGCTTTTGCAAACTCCTGTACGGAATAATTCAAAGATTTTGCAAAGGTCTCAATAAAAGAGCCGCAGCCGGAGGAACAGGCTTCATTTAATAAAACGCTGTCAACGGTCTGGTTTTTGATCTTAATGCATTTCATATCTTGTCCGCCGATATCCAGAATACAGTCAACCTGAGGATCAAAGAAAGCAGCCGCATAATAGTGGGCGACCGTCTCGACCTGTCCGTCATCCAGCAGGAATGCAGCTTTCATCAGCGCTTCCCCATAACCGGTGGAACAGGAACGGACAATCTTTGCATCGGCAGGAAGGACCGAATAGATTTCCTTTAAGGCGCGGATTGCTGTTTCCAGAGGGTTTCCATTATTGTTGCTGTAAAAGGAATAGAGAAGCCTGCCCTGACCGTCGATCAGAGCGACTTTCGTTGTTGTGCTTCCGGCGTCAATGCCAAGAAAGCAGTTACCATGATATTGATCAAGGTCGCCTGTGCCGACACAATGGGAATTATGACGGCGCTCAAAATCCTCATATTCTGTCTCATTTTTAAAGAGCGGCTCCATACGTTCTACTTCAAATTCCATATGAATATCGGAATTTAACTTGGCGGTCATCTGCTCCATAGTAATCTTTCCATTGTCAGGAGCGTCTTCCTTTGCGTTTAAGGCGGAACCGATGGCAGCGAACAGATGGGAGTTGTCCGTATCAATAATATGGTCATCATCAAGTTTTAAAGTGCGGATAAAGGCGGCTTTTAATTCGGACAGAAAATGAAGCGGACCGCCCAGAAAAGCAACATGCCCGCGGATCGGTTTGCCGCAGGCAAGACCGCTGATGGTCTGGTTGACAACCGCCTGAAAAATCGAAGCGGCAAGATCTTCCTTTGTGGCGCCGTCATTGATCAGGGGTTGGATATCCGATTTGGCAAATACACCGCACCTTGCGGCAATTGTGTATAAAGATTGATAATTTTTGGCATACTCATTTAATCCCTTAGCGTCGGTCTGGATCAGGGAAGCCATCTGGTCGATAAAAGAACCCGTACCGCCGGCGCAGATGCCGTTCATACGCTGTTCCACATTGCCGTCTTCAAAATAAATGATCTTAGCGTCCTCGCCGCCAAGTTCAATAGCAACATCCGTCTTTGGGGCAAATGTTTCTAAAGAAGTGCTGACTGCAAGAACCTCCTGTACAAATGGTACTTCCAGATGCTTTGCCAGAGTAAGTCCGCCAGAACCGGTGATGACCGGAAGCAGCATAACATTGCCCAGCTGTTTGTAAGCCTTTTCCAACAGGGAATGAAGCGTCTCGCGGATATTGGCAAAATGACGTTCATAATCCGAAAAAAGGATCTTATTCGCCGGATCAAGCACGGCGATCTTGACCGTGGTCGATCCAATATCTATTCCTAAACGGTAAATTGTTTCTGACATAAATATCAAACCTTTCTAACCTTCATGAGCTGCTTATGGAATCAGCGTCAATATGGTATTTTAAATTATATTGCCAGTGTCCCGCATGCATGCCGTCAGTTCATAAACACAGGGATAAAAACTGTCCCTATACTGGCTGCGGCAGGGGATTATGTTAATTTACAGCATACTCACCTATTATACGACGAGATTCGACATTTCGCAATCGAAAATCTTCTTAAAAAATGGATTTTGGAAGGAATTACACACAAAAAACACATTCCAAAGCAAAGACTTATGTTTACTTTTCGGGGCTGGGATGATAAAATATGGAAATGTATGGATATTCAATGGAATTGACATAAAACAATATTTGGAATTTTTAAATTTATTGGAGAGGAAAATAAATGAATAGATTTATCAATTATCTTGACAGGAAGATCGGGAAATACGCTATTCCAAACCTTCCCTTATATATGGTCATCTGTTATGCCATCGGGTATCTGATGGAGCTGATCAATCCTGATATTTGTCTGGTGCTGTCGCTGAATCCCTACGCGATTCTGCATGGACAGGTTTGGCGTCTGGTGAGCTGGCTTTTGATTCCGCCCGATTCGTTAGATTTCTGGACGTTGCTCGTGCTGTATTTTTATTTTTCCATTGGAATGACGCTGGAACGGACATGGGGAAGATTTTACTTTAATTACTATATTTTCTCTGGCATCATCTTTACGATCATCGGGGCGTTTGCTCTGTATGGATATGATGTTTTATTTCAGGCAGAGGCAATGGCGGTAGTGAATGCTTCATTTGGAGAGTTGCCATGGATTTACGGCATAGAATTTGCATATGCGGCGGAATCCTTGTATTTTTCTACTTTTTACGTAAATATGTCCATTTTTCTGGCATTTGCTGCTACCTATCCGGATATGCAGGTATTAATATTTTTTATCCTTCCGATCAAGGTGAAGGTGTTGGCGGTTATTTATGTGATTCTCCTCGCGGTAGCGGCATATCGTATGGGGATTCTGGGAGTCTTTATCATCGGGGCGTCGTTGCTGAACTTTATCCTGTTTTTCCTTGCAACCAGAAAAGGGACACGTATGAGTATGGCGCAGCGTAAGCGTCAGGTGGAATATAAGCGGAAGGTGAAAAGTGCGACACCCCCCAAGATCGCAAAGCATAAATGTGCTATCTGCGGCAGGACAGCGGAAGAATATCCCGATCTAGAGTTCCGCTTCTGTTCCAAGTGCGAAGGTAATTATGAGTACTGTCAGGAGCATCTGTTTACGCATCAGCATAAGAGACGCATGTGATCGGAAAGGGAAGAAGCTTCATGGATGAAAAACAATTTAAAAAAGCGCTGAATGAAATCAAGGATCTTGCTTCTTTACAGGGCGGTTTTGTATCGGAACTGCAGATCAGCGAATGTCTACCGGAGATTACGGAGGAGCAGAAGCCGCTGGTTTTTGATTTCTTAAAACAGAGCGGTATCGGGATCAATGAACCGCTTGTTGCCGGGGAAGACGTTGAGGCGGAGGGTTATCTTAAGTTTTATCTGGAAGAGCTGGAGGATATCGTCCGGGTGGATGAGACGATGAAAACGCTTTTATTAAGGGATGCCCTGCAGGGTGATCAGACCGCTAAGGAGAAGGTGATTAATGCCTATCTTCCGGTAGTTTTGGATATTGCCAAGCTGTACGCAGGACAGGGCGTGGATATGGAGGATCTGATCGGCGAGGGTAATGTGGCTCTGACGGCGGCTGTTAAAAATTTGGAATGTGTGGAGACGCCGGAAGAGGCAGACGCGCTGATCGGTAAGCTGATCATGAATGCCATGGAGGCGTATGTTGGCATTGAAAATGATGAGGAACATATGATGGAACAGGTATTGACCGATACTGCAAAGGTGCTGGAAAAGGCAAAGCAGATGGCGGAGGATCTTCTTCGGAAAGTAACGGTGGAAGAGCTGTCGGGAGAAAGCGGCATTTCCAAAGAGGAGATTCTGCGGGCGGCTGAGATCGCGAAAGAATGCGCTGATTATATTGAACTCTCAAAGAGGGAAGCATAAGATGATGAATGAAAATGATTTTAAATATGTGCTGCAGGACTTTTCCAGTATCACGCTGGGAGCAAGATATTCCTATCATGAGATTATGGAAAATGAGCGGGTGCCGTTTAAGCTGCAGTCAATTGTGGAACGCTATATATTGCCGCATATTACGGATCCTTCCATGGAGATCGGCCGGCATGTGCTTTCCCTTACGAAGGAAGATCCCTGTTATCGGATCTATGAAAACCTCAAGCTGAGAGTCAAATATTTTGAACCGCGCGAAAAGGGCGGATTTCAGGAGAAAAGAGCAAAGCTGGAAGGATTTCTTGAAGTTGCCGGAGTGTGGAAGGAAGATTATATGTTACAGGAAATCATCTTTTCAAATCTGGCTGTGATGGCATTTCATATCTGAGTGAGCTTAGATGAGGTTTGCATAACTCGAAGTTTGTGCATCTATGTTTCAAAAACGATTCCATTTATGGTGTTTTTGAAACATAGATGCACAAACAAAGAGTTATGTAAGCCGGACTAAATTCTTGTAAAATTGATTGTAGAGGAGGACGGTATGAGCATTACAGATCTAACTACTTACGAGGTGATTGAAAAGAGAAGGATTGAAGACATCAACTCTATGGGATATCTCCTGAAACATAAGAAATCAGGCGCACGCGTCGTCGTTTGTGAAAATGATGATTATAACAAGGTATTCTATATCGGTTTCCGCACACCGCCCAAGGACAGCACAGGTGTCGCTCATATCTTAGAGCATTCCGTGCTATGCGGGTCGAAGCAGTTTCCTGCGAAGGATCCTTTTGTGGAACTGGCAAAGGGTTCACTGAACACCTTTTTAAATGCAATGACTTATCCGGATAAGACGGTTTATCCGTTGGCAAGCTGTAATGATCAGGATTTTAAGAATCTGATGCATGTCTATATGGATGCGGTTTTGTATCCGAATATCTATAAAGAGGAGAAGATTTTTCGACAGGAAGGCTGGCATTATGAGATGGAGAATATAGATGCGCCGCTGACCATCAATGGCGTTGTCTATAATGAAATGAAAGGGGCGTTTTCTTCGCCGGATGATGTGCTGGATCGGGAAATCTTTAATTCTCTGTATCCCGATACGGCTTACGGCGTGGAATCTGGCGGTGCGCCGGAGGATATTCCGAATCTGACTTACGAGGAATTTTTGAATTTTCATAAGCAGTATTATCACCCTTCCAATTCTTATATCTACCTTTATGGAGATGCTGATATGGAAGAACGTCTCCGTTGGCTGGATGAGTCGTATCTGAGCGCATATGATACCATCAGCGTCGATTCTTTTCCGGGGAAACAAAAGCCTTTTGAAGACAGGGCGATGCTGAAAAAAGAATTTCCGATCTCTGAAGAAGAAAGTGAGGAAGACAACACCTATTTTTCATATAATACCATGGTGGGAGATGTACTGGACAGGGAACTGTATCAGGCATTTCAGGTGATCGATTATGCGATCGCAGGCGCGCCGGGCACTCCGGTGAAGCAGGCGTTAATCGATGCCGGAATCGGTACGGATGTTTACAGTGTATATGAGAATGGGATCTATCAGCCGTATTACAGCATCATAGCCAAAAATGCTAATGCGGAAGACGAGACAAAGTTTATTTCAATCATAGAGGAACAGCTTGCAAAGATCGTAAAGAATGGGTTTGATAGGAATGCTTTGCTTGCGGGACTGAATTCTCTGGAATTCCGTCACAGGGAAGCTGATTACGGTACGAATCCCAAGGGGCTTATGTATGGACTGGGGATTCTGGACAGCTGGCTCTATGAGGATCGTGAGCCGTTTCTTCATATTGAGGCTAATGGGACATTTGCGGCGCTCAGGGAGAAGATTGATACCGGCTATTTTGAAGCACTGGTGGAGAAATATCTGATCAATAATCCGCATAAGACGATCCTTACCGTCGTACCTAAAAAAGGTCTTACGGCAAAGAAGGATGCGGAGCTGGCAAAGAAGCTTGCTGCTTATAAGGATTCTCTTTCGGAAAAAGAGAAAGAGGATATCATCGAAGGCGCAAAAGCATTGAAACAGTATCAGGGAACGCCGGATACCAAAGAGGTACTGCGCTGTATTCCAAGACTGACACGGGACGATATTACGAAGAAGGCAGAACCGCTTACCAATGAACTGATTACGATAGATGGTGTAAAAACGCTTTATCACAATATCGTAACCAACGGGATCGCCTATATCGGTCTTTTGTTTGATCTGAAAAAGATTCCTGCAGGGTTGTATCCTTATATCGGGCTGCTAAAGGCTGTCCTTGGATACGTGGATACAGCTTCTTATTCTTATGAACAGTTGGGATATGAGATTAACAAACAGACGGGCAATCTGTATTCTGTCGTTCATCAGATGGCTAAAAATGGAGATATTGAGGAAATTGCCGCATATTATGAAGTGAAAATAAGCGTCATGTATTCCAATATCAATGCCGGGTTGAAACTGGTGGAGGAGATATTATTCAGCTCCGCCATAGATGATGAAAAGCGTCTTAAAGAAATTATCAGCGAGACAAAATCAAGGATGCAGGCGAGGTTTATGTCTGCAGGTCATGCGGTGGCGGCAGGACGCGCGTTGTCGTATGCTTCCGCATATGGGGCAATGAGCGATGATATTTCCGGTCTTGGATTTTATCAGTTTATTGAAAAGGCGGAAGCGGAATTTGAGCAGAAGAAAGAGGAGATTATTAGAAATCTGAAAACAGCGATGCGGTATATCTTCCGAAAGGAGAATCTTCTAATCGACCTGATCGGTACAGATGAGGCGAAGGAACTGCTGAACGGAAAGATCAGTCCGCTGTTACAAAAACTTTCACAGGAACCACTCTCTGAAATGCAGGATACACCGGTAGTTCAGAAGAAGAACGAAGGATTGACTACCTCTGCACAGGTACAGTATGTCTGCCGCGCGGGAAATTACCGGAAGCATGGACTTGATTATGTTGGAACGCTCCGGCTGTTAAAGACAATCCTTGGCTATGAATATCTTTGGAATGAGGTGCGCGTAAAGGGAGGAGCGTATGGTTGCATGAGCAGCTATGGGCGTAATGGCGAGTCGTACTTTGTGTCATACAGGGATCCCAACTTAGAGCATACGATCAGTATCTATGAAAAAGCAGCTGAGTTTGTGCGTGGATTTGAGGCGGATGAGGAAGTGATGACAAAATATATCATCGGTACGATCAGTGAGCTGGATATCCCGCTGACGCCGAGGACAAGGGGCAGCCGCTCCATGTATGCATATCTGAGTAATCTTTCCTATGAGGAAATACAGAAAGAACGAGATGATATCCTTGCGGCATCGGAAGCAGATGTTAGAAAACTCGGGGACTATATTGCCGCGTTTATGTCGGATAACAATCTTTGCGTCGTGGGAAATGAGGAGAAGATCAAGGAGCAGAAGGAACTGTTCATGAATGTGGCGCCGCTGATTCATTGATTTAATAGCATGGGAGAAGAGGTCAGAGACTTGCAGGAACAGATGAAATCCGGGTTTGTCGCATTGATCGGCAGACCAAATGTGGGAAAATCAACATTGATGAACAGGCTGATCGGACAGAAGATTGCCATCACGTCGCCGCGTCCGCAGACGACGAGAAACCGCATTCAGACGGTATATACGGAGGAACGCGGACAGATCGTGTTTGTGGATACGCCAGGAATCCATAAGGCAAAGAATAAGCTGGGCGATTATATGATGAATATCGCCAGCCAGTCGATGCGAAATGTTGATGTGATCTTGTGGCTGGTGGAGCCATCCGATACGATCGGAGAAGGGGAACAGCATATTATCCGGCAGCTGAAAAATATTAAAATACCGGTGATTTTAGTGATCAATAAGAT